>CAYFQH010000010.1:0-51407 GCA_964345215.1 uncultured Oscillospiraceae bacterium
CTTGCCGCCTTCATGCATCCCACGCTTTACGGTTGGGGTTTTTTGATAGTCTGAAGGGGTTAGTCCGTTTGGACTAACCCCTTTTTTTCCATGTAAATATACTGAAGTTCCATAAAGTCGTTTAAAAAAACGGCGGTCGCCATAGCTTGGTCAGGGGTGAAATGGTTTGTTTGAACTAAATGCTCTAAAACAAATTCAAAAGCGTCATCTTCGTCATAATACACATCGCCCCCAAGGCCCTCCTCGTCAATTACACCGCTTAGGGCCATATATTTTAGGTCTCCTTCGATGGCCTGCATTATCAGCAGTTCAAGGTCGGTGGATAAAGAGGCGTAATGTGATGGGGTTAACCCAGACTTAATATAGGAGGCCGCTTCTTGTTTATTATAACCGATCAAATAAAAATCCCCTTTCACAGGAAAATGGATGCCAGTTTAAGCCCTTAATCCAGCAGCTGAGACAGCTTTTCAATGGTTGAGCGGAAAACTCCCATGGCGTGCTGTACAGGTTCAGAAGTAGACATGTCCACCCCGGCTACCTTTAATGCTTCGATAGGGGGAACGCTGCCACCTAATTGGAGGAAATTTTTGTAATCCTCAAGGGCTGGCTCACCCTGAGTTAAAATACGGTCCGCCAGGGTAACAGCAGCAGAAAAGCCGGTAGCATACTGATATACATAAAAGCTGCGGTAAAAATGGGGGATGCGCATCCACTCGTAGGCAATTAACTCGTCAACATGGCAGTGCTTGCCATAATAGCGCTGGTTTAAGGTATAGTAAAGCTCGTTTAAGGCGTTTTGTGTTAGAGGTGTTTTGTTTTCAGCCATTTGGTGGGCAATTTGCTCAAATTCGGCAAACATGGTCTGGCGGAATACAGTGGTGCGAAACTGTTCCAGCAGGTAGTTGTATAAGTAGGCAAGGGCTTTTGAATCCTCTTGGTGTTTGTTAATCAAGTGGCGTATTAAAAGCACTTCGTTACAGGTAGAAGCCACTTCTGCCACAAATAAAGAGTAATCAGCCTTGGATGAGGGTTGGGTTTTACTTGAATAGTAAGAGTGCATGGCATGGCCCAGCTCATGGGCAATGGTCATGGTTGAGTTTAAATCATCTTGATGATTAAGCAAAATAAAGGGGTGCACATCGTGAACACCAAAGGAATAGGCCCCGTTGGTTTTTGACTTGTTGGGGTATACGTCTAACCAGCCTTCCTCCCGTGCTCTTTTTAAAACGGAGATATATTCCTCACCCATAGGAGCCAAACCCTCTACCACCATGTCGTAGGCTTCACCATAGGGTAGGGACATGTCAAAATCTTCAACAATGGGCACATACAAATCATACATGTGCAGCTCCGATAGCTTTTGTGCCTTCGCACGCAGCTGCATATATTGATTTAAAGAAGGGATAGAAGCATGGACTGTTTGAATTAACTGATCATAAACGGACAGGGGAATCTCGTCAGGGAAGAGAGAGGCTTCTAAAGAGGAGGAAAATTTTCGAGCTTGAGCTGTAAAAATATCGCCTTTTACATTGGCCGAATAGGTGGCAGATAAGGTGGTACCATAGGCTTTATAGGTTTCAAACATCCCTTCAAAGGCATCCTTTCGCACCTGCCGGTTTTTGCTGCGAATAAAAGAAGAATAGTTGGCATCGCTCAAGGAAACCTCGATTCCTTCTTCATTTTTAATGTTGGGATAGGTCATATCAACACTTACAAACATGGAGTAAATGTTATCTGGGCCTTGCAGCACTTCACCGGCCATGGCCAGCAAACGCTCTTGTTCAGCCGGGAGAATATGGGGTTTTTCCCTTAGGAGGTTAGAAAGAAAAACATTATAATCTTTCATATCAGCATCCTGAATCATTTGATTTAGGCTTTCTTCCGGCAGGTTAAGGAGCCTGGGTGTTAAAAAGGAAGTAGCTGTTTGAAAGGAAACCAGCAAAGAAGTTACTCTGTCGACCAAGCCTTGGAAGTGACTGTCGCTATTATCTCCGTCTAGGTTCATTTTGGCATAGGCATAAACCTTGCCAAGGGTATTCCTCATGGCAAAATAGTCCACAATAGCCTTTTTAAGGGAAGAATTTCCTTCCTGGGCATAGGCTGAAAAGTCTTTAATCCTTCCTTTAAGGGCCTCGAAATCAGCTTCCCAGGCCTCAAGGGAGGGATAAATATCCTCCAGGCGCCATTGCCATTGAAGATCGATTTGACTGCGAAGTTTTATTTGATTACTCATGGGTGTTTTCATCCTTTCGTGCTTTTTTGCGTAAGTACTGGTAACGCAGCATAGCAAATTTGTTTTTGTAATTTGTTTTTGTACCTTGTATTAATTCTCCCGCCACCTGCTTATAAGGAATGGTGTCTTCTTCTTTTACAAGGGGCAGAATAACAAAAATAGTAATGAGGCGCATGAGGCTTGATGTTAAAAATATATAGTGGTATTTACTTAAACCCACGCCTAAAATGTGAATATTCAACCCTTCAAGAGCCGTATAGGGCACCTGTACCAAGTAGCCCCCTATGCTGTTACCCAAGGCTACCCCAATTAAGTTGATACAGGCAAAAAACACAGCCAAATACATGGAGCGGTTTTTTTCACCTGACAGGTTCAAAGAGAGATTCTGCTGGCCCAAATCCATACAGGGCCAAAAAAAGCCGTTAATAATACTTTGAATAATAATAAACCAAGTGCGGTTGGGGGTAGTGAAAAACCAAACCATGGGAATAAAAATGCAGCCGATGGCGGCAATTTGCATAATGGGCTTGTTTCCGTAATGGTCGATCAGCCGGCCCCAGCGGGCAACAAAAAGCACGGTAATCAGGTTGGAAACAATTTGATTAAACAGGGTAATCTGTGTGTAAGACATGCGCAGAGATTCGAGCATATACACATTAAAAAAGGGCGCTGCCAGGTTAACAGAGAAGTGCCAGCAGGTGTAAAATAAAATAAGCAAAACGTAGGAGCGGTTTTGAAACACCCCTTTGATCATGGTAAATAAGCTGCTGTTTGCGCTGCCATGTTCTTCGGGGCTGGAGACCATAGGGGGCCAGCGGAAGAAAAAGAAAAATCCAATATCTAAAATACCCGAAATCCCTGCTAGTACCAGCACAATGGTGTAGCCTACCATGCCTGTTTTATCCATAATCCAGGAGACTAAAAGTCCTGATAGAATCCCTATAATGAGCGACATACGCTGCCTGGAGCTGAAGTACCTTCCCCTGATACGAAGGGGCACCAAGTCGCTCATTAAGCTTTGGAAGCCAAGGTTTACAAAACAGTTACCCGATGAGATAAAGGCTACCAACACAATGACCATCCATACCCTGAGCATAGAGGCGGTGGCGGGGATGAAATAAGGAATCAGGCCAATTAAAATCCAAAGAGAGCGGCCTAAAACCCCAAAAAACAGAAAAAGGAAGCGGCGGTTTTTCTTCCGCTCCATAATATAGCTAATGGCAATTTGAAGGGTGTTTACGGCAACAGGGACCGCAGCAATAATCCCCAGCTGAAAATCGTCTGCCCTAATGACCTCGCGTAAAAAGCCGGTCCAGGCGGCACCGGTGGTAATAACACTGCTAAGCATGCCAATCATCACGGCATAAATAGCATAGTCCATGCCCTTTTTCGTTTCAGAATCAAGGCCTGTTGCATCGTAGAGTTGAATTTGCTTTATTCGTTGAAGAAAGGGGATTTTTCGGCGTTTTGGCATATCAAGCACCCGAACTTTCTTTCATCATTTCTAAAAACAGGTCTTAGGCTGTTTTCTGTTATTTTATCCCATCCCCACAAAAGATGCAACAAATTAAGGGCCGGTTCTTCCTTTGGTGTACTCAAGGGGCACCGTATAAGGGGATGAACTTCCTTTTTTTTGAAAGCTCAACTTTCCATCGCCAATAAAAAGGGTCCCTGTGCTGCCCGCGGCTTGGGGGGTGGTTAATAGCAAGGTGATGATTTTTTCACTTAGCAAGGGACCGCCGCTTTTTACAAGGGCGTTTTTCCATAACGTAAACTTGCAGCCTGCCTTCCACTGACTGCAGCCAAAAGCCTTTTGGTTTTCGGTTACATGGCCCTTTTTGCATACGGGGCACAATAAATCGGGGTAATTCTTGCTTCCCTTGCCGGCGTATTTCTTTTTGCTTACCGGGTTGCCTTTTTCAAATACTACGTCAGTTTGAGTGCTTTTTTTAGCCGCCTCCACCAGGGAGGCACTGTAAGCATAAATGCCCTGCATAAAATCTTGCTGGTTCTCCTCTTTTGTTACAATTTTGTTCAGCCCAAGCTCCCACTGGCCCGTAATCAAAGGAGAAGAAAGGGCTTCGGGTACAACGCTAATAAGGGACATACCCTTTTGGGTAGGCACCAGGGCCTTTCCTTTACGCAAGATATATTCAACCGTTAAAAGCCGCTCAATAATTGCGGCACGAGTAGCAGGAGTGCCCAAACCGCTGCCTTTTAACTGCTCTTTTAACTCTTCATCATCCATTTCCTTTCCGGCGTTTTCCATAGCGGATAAAAGGCTGGCTTCAGTGTGAAGGGGTGGGGGTTTGGTGGCTTCTTGCTTAATGGTGGTTTTTAGCAATTTATTTTGATCTCCCTGGGCAAGCAGGGGTAAGGTTCCACTTTCATCGGCAGCATCCTTTGTGGAGGCGGTTTTTTTAGCTTTTGGAGGATAAAGCTCCTTCCAGCCAAGGTCAACAACGGTGGTTCCCCTGGAAAGGAAGAGGATGTCTTCTACTTTTGTAATCACTTCCTGACTGTTGTATACGTACGCGGGATAAAAGGCCGCAACAAAGCGCTTGGCAATTAAATTAAAAATCTTCTCTTCATCAGGAGAAAAGCTGGAAAGGCTTATTTTTTTAGCTGTAGGCATCATAGCATGGTGATCCGTTACTTTTTGATCATCTACGATTCGCTTTGAAAAAGGCAGCTTGCCTTGGTTCATGGCCTTTTGCCCTTGATCATAATAGGGCTGAGGCAAAAGCTCCATGGTTTTGTATACCTGAGGAATTAAATCTTTTGAAATATAACGACTGTCTGTTCTAGGGTAAGTAATGGCCTTTTTTGTTTCATACAAGCTTTGGGCTGCCTTTAAGGTTTTTTGAGCGCTAAAACCCAAGAGCCGGTTGGCATCCCGCTGAAGGGAGGTTAGATCGTACAGCTGGGGAGGAAGCTCTCTTTTTTCTTGAATTTGGTTTGAAATAATGGTGCCAATCTTGCCCTTTACCTTGGCTGCAATTTCCAGTGCCTGATCGTTGGTGGAAATTTTACTGTTTTTATCCTTTGGGTTGTTAATGAAAACCCCTTGGTAATCTTCAAAAAAACCGGTTATAACAAAATATTCTTCCGGTACAAAGGCATCTATTTCCCTTTGGCGCTTTACCAAAATACCAAGGGTAGGGGTTTGCACCCGGCCAATGCTCAGCAAAGTGCCGTGAGCAAGGGTAAAGGCCCTGCTGGCGTTCATGCCCACCAACCAGTCGGCTTGGGCCCGAGAAAGAGCACTTTGATATAAAGAGTCATACTGGCTTGAAGGGCGCAGGCTGGAGAAACCTTCCATAATGGCCTCATCGGTCATGGAGCTGATCCACAGGCGCTGAATGGGTTTTTGGCTTTTGGCCATGGTATAAATCAGGCGGAAAATCAGCTCTCCTTCCCGTCCGGCATCGGTGGCGCAAATAATGGTGCTAACATCAGCACTATTCATCATTTTTTTTAAAAGATTAAACTGTTTTTTTGTTTTAGGGAGCACCTTTAAGGGAATTTCGCCAGGCAAAATAGGCAGATCCTCCATGATCCAGCGTTTGTACTTTGGGTCAATTTCATCAGGGTTTGCAAGGGCCACCAAATGGCCAATCGCCCAAGAAACGATGTATTGATCATTATATAAATAACCATCGCCTTTTAGGTTGCAGTGAAGATTTTTACCAATGTCTCTGGCTACGCTGGGTTTTTCGGCAATGATCAGGATTTTTGACAAAGTAACGCCTCCTTTAACAATATTATGGTAGCACAATTTGATCAAAATAAAAACAATACTAAAAAACAAGGGGGCATAGGCCCGGATAAAACCTCAAAAGGGATAAAAGTGTTGCCCCAGGGGTAATAGAATGATATAATATTATCACCATAGATGCTTGTTTTTTTGAAAAAAGCGAAGGAGGATACCAATGGCAGGATATGTTTCAGATGCGGTGATACGCCGTTTACCAGGATATTATCGTTATTTACAAGAATTGGAAGAAGCAGGGGAAACACAAATCTCCTCACAAGAATTGGGGAAGAGAATGGGTTTAACCGCGTCTCAAATTCGGCAGGATATAAATTGCTTTGGCGGCTTTGGAAGGCAAGGTTACGGCTACGAAATTTCAAAACTCAAAGGCCACATCGGCGAAATTTTGGGCATTGACAAAGAGCATAAAATGATTGTGATTGGCGCCGGCAATATTGGCCAGGCAATTTCCAACTATGCTAACTTTACTGAGGAAGGCTTTGAAATTGTTCAAATTTTTGACCGGGACGATCAAAAGATTGGCAAAGAAATAAATGGCCTTACTGTTAAAAAGCTGGATGACTTATCCGAGTTTTTAGATAATAATAAGGTTGACATTGCCGTACTTTCGATTCCCGCCAAGGATGCTCAAAGCATTACGGATATTTTGGTTGAAAAGGGCATCAAGGGAATCTGGAATTTTGCGCCAAAGGACATAAAGGTTCCTGAAGATGTGGCTGCAGTAAATGTTCACTTAAGCGACAGCCTACAGGTTCTTTCCTTTAAAATGACCTATGGAAAAGATGAGTAGAATACATACAAAAAAGGAGTTATGAATGGATCGTTATGATTTACCTGATCGGAGGGAAAAAGAGGCGGTTGAGGCAAAATCTTTTTCGATAGGTGCCACGGTGCCAACAGTAACTCCGGCCCGCCGGGTTGAGGAGGGGGAAGAACAAAGGGCTTATAGCCAGCCTCTTCCCGGCAGGCAGCCCGTTCGCTATAGCCAAGAACAAAGCCCTTACCAAAAACGCAGCAAAAGAGTGAGGACCAATACCGCCGAGTCCGGGGATACAAAAAACAAAAAAACACAGGCTAAGCTAAAAAAAGGTAAGCCTAAGCATACCCTCGTTTATGCTGGGATTATTTTTTTATGTATTATTTTGTTAGCGGCTATTGGGGTGTTTATGCTGCCCCAGCTTTTGGGAGGCATTTCTATAAACTTTCCAAACTATGCTTTTGCCAACGGTAGAATTTTAGTATGGGATGAACAGACCCAAAGCACCTACAACGAATATAAAACCTATCTAAGCCGAAACAGCTTTTTTCCCGGGGTGTATGTGGATCACGTCTCCTTGGCGGATAGAACCCTTGAAGAGGCAAAACAGCAGCTGGACACCACCTTTGTAGATCAAACCCAGCGCTTTTCAGTGGATCTTGTTTTTGAAGATCAAACCTTTACCATAAGCAGTGATCAAATTCCCATCCATAAAAACATTGATGAAGTATTAGAGCAAGCCTATGCTGTAGGCCGGCAAAATAGCATGAATATTTTAGGTTCCGGCATTACTCCCTTTGCCCAGCGGGCCCAAACGGCTGTTGCTATTCGTCAGTCGGGGGTGATGTTTAATACTGAAATGACTTACGACAAGCAAATGGTAAAACAGCAGGTGGAGGCTTTTGCCGAAAGCTTAAACCAAGCGCCCCTTGATGCCCAGCTTAAAAGTTTTGACTTTGCAACCCGTACCTTTAATTTTACTCAGGAGCAGGATGGTTATGTTGTAGATGGGGAAAAACTGTACCAGCAAGTGATTGAAAGGCTTGACAGGGGTGAATACGGTACCAGTATCCAAGTGGAAAGGGAGGTCCTTCATCCCAAGGTCAGCAAAGTAGAACTGATGAATAACTTTAAAAAAATATCCTCCTCCACAACCCAGACCACCAGTAACCGAAACCGCAACACCAACATCGACCTGTCTGCCAAGGCTTTAAACGGCAAGGTCATCTACCCGGGCGAGAGCCTGTCTTTTAACGAAGCAACAGGCAAACGGACAGCAGAGGGCGGTTATAAAGAGGCGGTAGCCATTTCAGGCGGGCAAAATGTGCCTGATATTGGAGGCGGGGTTTGCCAAACGTCCACCACCTTGTTTAACGCTGTTTTAAAGGCCGATTTGGAAGTAGTTAAACGCACCCCCCATGCCTGGCCTAGCAGCTATGTGGAGATTGGAATGGATGCTACGGTGAACTGGCCTAACCTTGACTTTGTGTTTAAAAATAATCAGGAATACCCTATTTTTATTATTGCTTTTTATGAAGATCAAACCGTTACGGTAGAAATATACGGCAAATCTCTAGGTCAAGGCATTGTAATCGACTTGGAGTCGGAAATCACCAAGGTTATCGACCCCCCCTCAGAAACCAAGTACCTTCAAAATACCAGGTTGGCACCGGGCACTCAAAAGCAAGGGGCCAAAGCCAGGAAGGGCTATGAGTCCGTTACTTATAAAATATGGTACCAGGACGGGGTGGAAATTAAGCGAGAATCTTTTGAATCCTCCTACAGAATGTATCCAAATACAATTGAATATAATTAGTATAAAAGCATTTAGTTTAAAAATATACGGTAAGGAAGTGTTATGGCATTGACTGGCAAAAAAAGAATGAATCTCCTGGCAGCCTTGGTTTTAGCCCTTGTTCTTTTGCCCCTTGGAACCTTTGCCAAAAGCGAAGGCTCGGTTTCATTTACCCTGGCAGGGTACGATGGGGGAACCATGTCGGTAGAGTGGAAGGATAATTTGTTTTTTGAACGGATGGAAAAATTGACCGGGGTTTCCTTGACCTTTGACCAAGCCCAGGATGAAAAAACCTGGGAATCAAAAAAACAGGCTTATTTTACCGGAGAAGAACCTTTGCCCGACGGCTTGTTTAAGGCCAACCTTACCCTAGCTCAGGAAGCAGAAGGCTATGCAAAAGGTGTTCTGATTGATCTAAAGCCCCTTTTGCAGGAACACGCACCTAACTTGTATCAACTGTTTCAGGAAAACCCTCAATGGGAAAAGGCTGTGGCTTTGCCAAACGGTGCCATCGTATCACTGCCTTATATTGACCTGTTGCGTACACAAAATGCCATGTGGATTAACAGTACTTGGCTAACAAACTTAAATATAAAAGCCCCCACTACCAAAGAAGAACTAAAATTGGTCTTAGAGGCTTTTAGGGATCAGGATCCTAACCAAAACGGAAAAAAAGATGAGATTCCCTATACTTTTGTAGGCCCATGGGATTTAAAATTTCTTTCCCATGCTTTTGGCCAGGTAGCCAATGACTATAATATTTATGTAGATGAAGAAGGGACAGTGAACTTCTTCCCCCAAAGTGATTCGTATTACGACATGCTGGTTTGGTTAAAGCAACTTTACCAAGAGGGTTTGCTGGATCAGCAGGGTTTTATCCAAAGCGATCAGCTGCGCAGCCTTGAAAAGGATACACAGCCCACAACCTACGGCATTATTATGGGACCTACGCCCTTTACAAGCCTGCCCGAAGGCCATGCAAAACAGTACCAGCTTTTAGCCCCTTTAAAGGATGATGATGGAAAGCAAACGTACCGAGATTTTATTGGCCCTATTATCGGCGGCACTTTTGCCATTACTTCAAAGTGCGAAAATCCCCAGGCTCTTTTACAGTGGGCAGACCAGCTATATACAAACGAAGGGGCTATTTTAGCCATGGCAGGAGAAGAAGGCAAAGAATATACCATCAATGAAGAGGGAAAATGGCAGACCATCCAGGTTGAAGGCTCATTAAATCTTCAAAAGGGAACCATTCTTGCAGGGAATCTTTTTCCCTGGTACAGTCCTGTTGATTTTGAACTGGCGATTGAAGATCAAACAGCCTTTAAAACCTTTGAAGGAATGAAAAAATTGGGTGAAGTTGCAAAATTACCCTTTCCCTATTACAATTTAACCAAAGAAGACAGCGACTATATTCAGCCGCTGCAAAAAGAGTTGGCCACCTATGTTGACGAGAGCCTGGCGCGCTTTGTAACAGGGGAGTGGGTGCTAACAAGGGAGCAGTGGAAACACTACCTTGATGGCCTTGATCAGCACAGGGTCGAAGAATTTATTGGTTTTTGGCAAAAGGTTTTTGAGGAAATGCAATAAGGGGGAAGTAAAATGGGTTTGTATTCAAATTTAATCAGGCGGCTAAAAACCCCAGAAGTTATGGAGCAACTAAACCGCTTATACGGCAAGCGAGACGGCATGCTGGTTGCGCAAACAGCCAGGCTTACACGGCTTATCCGCAAGCACGAGGAATATTTTGATGCTAAAAAAGACGTGTTTGTCATCAGCGCTCCAGGGCGCATTGAAATGGTGGGTAACCATACAGATCATAACCGGGGCCGGGTTTTAGCCGCTGCTGCCAGTGTGGATAGTTTGGCTGTGGTCTCACCCAGAAAAGACATGGCTGTACAAATTTATAGCGATGGTTATACCCCTATTAGCATTGATTTAGAAAGCCTGGCTATGCGTGAGGAAGAAAAAGGTAGCTCAACGGCCATTGTGCGGGGCATTGCCGCTAAGATGAAAGAACTTGAAAAGCCCATTGGGGGTTTTAATGCTGTGATTACTTCCACCGTATTAAATGGCAGTGGTTTAAGTTCTTCCGCCGCCTTTGAAATATTGATTACAGCCATTTTTGACAAACTGTTTGGGGGCTGGACCTTAACCAACGAACAAAGAGCTAAAATTGGTCAGTATGCTGAAAACAACTATATGGGCAAACCCACAGGTTTGCTGGATCAAATGGCAAGTTCTGTAGGGGGTCTTGTAACCCTTGACTTTAAGTATGACGAACCCAAAGTAAAACATATGGAGTTTGACTTTGCTAAAAAAGGCTATACCATTGTGGTGGTTAATACGGGCGGCGACCATGCAGACTTAACGGAGGACTACGGTGCCATTCGGGATGAAATGCAAAAAGTAGCCAACAATTTTGGTGAAGAGGTGCTTAGAAATATACGGCCTGAGCAAATGTACCAGGAAATGGGCGGTTTGCGGCAAAAGGTTTCCGATCGGGCCATTCTTCGAGCCATGCACTATTTTGATGAAAACCAGCGGGTTTTAAACGCTGTAAATGCCTTGAAAAAAGACGATATAGATCTTTTTTTAGAAATTACCATTGATTCTGGCCGAAGTAGTTTTATGTACTTACAAAATGTATATGCCAACTGGCAAAATCAAGAACTTTCCTTGGCCCTGGCTTTGGCAGAAAAGTTACTAAAGGGCAAAGGAGCCTGGCGGGTTCATGGGGGCGGCTTTGCCGGTACAACCCTTAACTTTGTACCTACAAAAACCCTTCCCGCTTTTGTTGAAGTTATGGAAAACGTCTTTGGCCCTCAAAGTTGCCAGGTTCTTGATATCCGTCCTGTTGGCCCAGAAGTGATTAAAATTTAAAAAATTGAAAGTTAAAACTTATATGTTATATGTAGAAGACTTTGAAACTAAGCTTGCTAAAAAGAAGGGATGATCCTTTAAAATCATCCCTTCTTTTTAATGTTAATATTCTTTGTTTTTGATGGATTTGGATTTCTGCTGATCCTTCTTTTTAGCTTTTTTAATCCTTTTAGGAGTTGTTTTGTTTTTTAGTTCCTTGATGGAAGGAATATGGCTATTTTGATTTCGTTTTGAAAAGAAAGCCCGAGTAAAGATAAAACGCAACTTTTTGTACCAAGGCAAAGAGGAATATAGGGATTCAAAGGTTTCCTGGGCGAGTGCAATAAAAGTATCTTCCACCGGGTGGGGGCTGTAACCCACAAAGGAAAGGTGTTGGGCCATGGGCATTAAGGAAAGAGGGTAATCGTTTTCGTAATTGGCCCGAGCAGCAAAAGCAGTGGGACTCTCCTGAGGCAGGGGCGCCATCTGGTCTATCCTTAAGATATCATAAATGGCTTGGACCCAAACAAAGTATCTCATCTCTATATTTTTTGCTTTTTTAGCAGTTGCTTTAGGCAAGGCGTGGTAAATTTTGTAAGCAGCCCAGGCAACAACAAAAAGAATGAATAGGGCAACGAGCAACCATAGGTAGGGAAAATCATCTTTTTGATTATCGGATTCTACATTGGGCTCCTCATCCCTTGGTGGAACGGTAGGGCTCGGCTCAGGGCTTTCTTCAGGGGTTTTGTCTTCGTTTTCACTGGGAGGGGGGTTGGCATCCTCTGGACTGGGAGTAGGGGTCGGCTGGTTGTTTGGTGAGTCTCTTAAAGAATCGGGGGCTGAGGCCGTTTCGGGTGGAATGGGCGGTGTTTCCCCAGGGGTTGCGTCAAACACCACCCAGCCGAAACCAGGAAAGTAAATTTCTGTCCAGGCATGAGCGCTTTCTCCTGTAACATAGGCTATATTGTTTTCTCCCGGCACAGCCAAAAAGCCCTCTACATACCTCGCAGGCAGGCCGGCCATTTGAGCAAAGGTAGTCATGGCCGATGCAAAGTAAGTACAGTATCCTTCTTTGCCTACATGAATAAAGTAGGACACAAAGTCCATGTTTTCAGTTACCGGCTCTGGGGTCAGGGTATAGGCATAATAGCGATTCAAATGGTTTTCAATGGCAAGGGCCTTGTCGTAGCTGGTAGCAGCTGATTTAGTAATTTCGTTAACAAGTTGGTAAAGGCTTTGCTCCATGTGCTCGGGCAAGTGGGTATAGGTTTGGTATATGGCGTCGTATTGAGGGTCGTGCATGGTTTCCAGGGCCTTTATGATGGGGGCCAGCTGTTCCTTTGAACTGTCAAACATCTTTGCCGAAAACTGGTATTCGTCCTGAGGATATAGGTTTCTGGTTATAAACATTTCGCTGCCGATATTAAAATAAGGTACTAAGCCGCTGGAAGCGGAAAAATCAGCAAAGCGCTGAGATATAAACAGGGTTGAAGCCGAAGCGTTGACCATTTCAACTGTAACGGGAAAGGTTGTTGAAATAAAGGGGTATTTATTGGCAATCATTTCATCAGGCCGTTTTAAATCAAAGGTTTGGGTTTTTAAGCTGTTCCATCGAGGGGAGGTGTACAAATGGCGCTGACCGCCGGTAGTATCGATCCACGACCGGCCTGTGTACTGGTTTTTAATGGCACCGCGCAAATATACCTTTTCGGGGGATTTAACGCGCAGCACCAAATCTTTATTAGGTTCCGCCGGACCTCCCATGTGGTAACCCTGATCTTCAAGCGAAAAAATAGTGCGGGTTTGAGTAAAAAACAAATAATTGGTAATGGTTTCACGTATTTTATCCGCCGTCTCTTCCAAGGGCTTAATCGTAGTGCGGCTCATGGGTAAAATAAAAAAGGAAAGGAGGGTAATAATCAGCACAACGGGCAGCACCCGCCAAAGAGAAAGATCCTCATTGGTTTGGCGCACGTAAATTAACACAGTAGCAATGATGGCCGGTATGGTAAGAACGATCAAAGAAGCCTTACCCATGTACCACAAGGCCAACATGGTAAAGAGCAAAATACTAAGAGCAGGGAAAAATCCGTTGCCTTCTTTTGCTAAAAGAAAGGAAATAAAGGCAATAACAAGAGATAGAATAACAGCAAACTCAAGGCCGTAGAGAGGAAGAGCATCCCTTTGACCCTTTAAAAATAAAAATATGGCCTTGCCTGTTGACGAAAGGGCAGAAAGAATAGGCCCTCCGTAAGGCAACGTAAAGGCAGAAATGATTTGCGAGAGGATAAACAAACCCAAAATTAAAAAGCCTAGCCTTTTGCGGCCGGATAAAAGAGTTAATACTGCCGGCACCAAAAAAGAAATCAGCAGCACAAAAGGCCAATGGTTTTCAAAAGACAGGGTAAAGCATAGGGGGAGAGCAATGCCAACTGATAACAAGAAAGAAAGAAGGACATGAAATAAGGATTTTTTCGTTTCAGCATTCATTGGCAAGGTCACCACACTTTCATATAGAATAAAAAACAAGTTATAAACACTAGTATACGTTGGCCGGGCTTACATAGCATACATCAATATCGTTTTGTTGCAGCTTGCTGACCAGAGGGAGTGTTTCAGGAGCTTCAGGTGCAAAGGTGGCAAAATAAAGGCGTACAAAGGGCCCCATTTTATGTATGCGCACAACTGCATCTACCAATTCAGAAGTAAGGCGGGAGGTAACAATGGCCGTGGCCCCGGTTTTGCGCATTCGGCCCGCCTCCATAAGCAAAACCCGCTCGAAGGCTTCTATATGGTCAAAGGGAAGCCGGGCCAGCTCTTCCAGCAAAACAGCGGAGCCCATGGATTTATCAAACTCCATGGGGGCGGCGTTGTTTAATAGGGGCATGCGCACAGGGTGATCTCCCTGCATTTGAGACAAAACAACAGAAGCGGCGGTTTCACAAAGGGTATCCTGCAAAAAGGCAGAAGCGTCTAACACATCAGGCCCGTAGTTAGAAACATAAGGAGTGGAGCTGTCTAACAGAACCAATACGTCGGGGAGGTCCGGCTCTTCAAAGCGGCGCACCATAATCTCTCTTGAGCGCATGCTCAGCTTCCAGTGAACCTTTTTTAAAGGGTCTCCCTGCTGGTAGGTACGTATATCTGCTGGGTTACTGGCGTCTTCCCGGGCTTTTGAAAGGGTTTCAAGGCCTGTATCCCCTGGACTGAACTTAAGGGGGGCTACTTCAAAGGTAAGGGGCAGCACCACCAGCTCAACAGGCAGCACATCCGGCTCAAAGCGATAGGAGAAAAAACCGAAAATATCTTCAATTAAGTATTCAATTACACCGGGAGAATAGGTGCCCACATGCTTTGTAACCAACTCGTAGGAAATATGCTGGGTACCCTTGCTAGAGGAGGTCAGGCGCACAGTTGATAAATTGCCGCTGGGACCCACCCGCAAAAACAGAGTAATAGGAGCAATAGGCAAAAAACTGCCATAGGCAATAGAAATATCCATGTGTACAAGCTCACCTCTGGGGACCTTGTGGGCCGAAAGCTCGTGGAGCACTTTTGCATGACGGGTTGATAAAAATACGCTTAAAAAAGCGTACAAAATACAAACCATTCCTAAAATGGCAAAAAACAAATAGATAAAGTTCCCCGTAGATAGGGAAATTAATAAAAAAGTAAGGATGATGCCTAAAAAAACAAATAGCTTTGGCTTCATGGCAGTCTAACAGGCACCGGCACAGTTTCTAAAATGGATAAAAGGACCCTTTCAGCTGTAATGGATTTCATCCTGGCCTCCGGGTTCAAAGTAAGCCGGTGGGCTAGAACGGGTAAAGCCATGTGCTGCACGTCCTCGGGTAAAATAAAATCTCGCCCATCAAGCAGGGCGCAGGCTTGGGCAGCATGGATTAGGCCAATAGCCCCCCGGGTAGAAACCCCTAGTTGCAAGGAGGGGTGGTTTCTGGTTTGAGCCACCAGGCTGGCCACATAGCTGCGCACTTCTTTTGAGCAGTAAATATTGCCAACCATCTCTTGTAGGGAAATTACATCTTGAGCGGTGCAAACGGGCTGCAGGGTTGAAAGAGGGGTAATGGGCTTACTGTAGCGCTCTAAAATGTCCATCTCTTCTTCAGGGGAAGGATAGCCAATAGAAATACGAAGGAGAAAACGGTCCATTTGTGCCTCCGGCAGGGGATAAGTTCCTACAAATTCTACGGGGTTTTGGGTTGCTAAAACCATAAAAGGCTTAGGCAGGGGATAGGTCACCCCATCTACAGTTACCTGAAACTCTTCCATTACTTCCAGCAAGCTGGATTGGGTTTTGGGCGAAGTACGGTTAATTTCATCGGCAAGTACAATTTGGCTCATAACAGCGCCGGGTTTAAACTCCATTTCGCCGGTTTTAAAGTTTACAATTGTAAAGCCGGTTACATCACTAGGCATGACATCAGGGGTAAACTGAATGCGCTTAAATGAACAGTCAAGGGATTTGGCCAGGGCGCTGGCCAGGGTTGTTTTGCCAACACCGGGTACGTCTTCAATTAAAACATGGCCCCGGCACATCAGGGCAATCAAAGCAAGTTCAATTACCTCATCCTTACCCACAATAACCTGGCGGATATTGTCTTGTAGTGCGTCGATGATTTGGCGTGGCTGCTGGTGCATATAACCTCTCCTTAAATATATATCAATCAGTGGTATAGTTAAACAAATAAAAGGCTATAACAGCCTCCCTATAGTATAATTTATTATCCTCTTCTTGACAAGCACTTGAAAAAAACTGCGAAACTATTTACAATAAGGGTAGAACAAGTGCCCCAAATAGCTGTTTTTCTCTGGCAATATCGGTTTGATTCCGGGTTACCCAAACGTTAAGTATACCTTTTTAGGCAGCTGTTGAGCGAGAATACATTAGGGTTGCTGACCATTTTGACCCTTGATTTAAATCTAAAGATGAGGAGCGGTAATATGTTAAATAAAGAAAAATATCCCTTGTATGGGGGAAGTATTACAAAGGTACAAGGCATTACCATGGGCCATGCCCAAAATATGAAGGGATTAACAGGGGTAACCGTTGTTTTGTGTGAAAAAGGCGGGGCCATTGGTGGGGTAGATGTACGGGGAGCCGCACCCGGCACCAGGGAAACAGACCTGCTGCGCCCAGGCAATCTGGTTGAAAGGGTAGATGCAGTGGTTTTGGCCGGAGGCAGTGCCTTTGGCCTTGACAGTGCGACCGGGGTGATGGATGTTCTTGAAAAGGCCGGCATAGGCCACCACACCGTTGCAGGGAAAGTACCGATTGTGGCCTCTGCCGTGTTATACGATTTAGCGGTGGGGGATTCTAGAATCAGACCCGATGCAAAAATGGGGGCTGAAGCCTGTGTAAATGCCTCTAAAGACGTTGTGCAGGGAATGGTCGGCGCCGGTACAGGAGCCACAGTGTGTAAGCTGGCCTTAAACGCCATGCCCCAAAAGGGTGGCTTGGGCACCGCATCCATTACCTTGGCAAATGGCATTACCGTAGGGGCTGTTGCCGCAGTGAATGCCGTGGGGGATATTTATCACCCTTATACAGGGGAGCTGATTATGGCCGCCAGAGACGACAGGGGTAAAAAGGTGCCAATACTTGACATGCTTTTTGGATCCCAACCGGCACCGGAACTTAAGCGCATATCTAATCCTGGAGAAAACACCACTATTGGTGTTATTGCAACTGATGCCAGGCTAAGCAAAGAACAGGCAAACCGGCTGGCTACCGTAGCCCACGATGGGTTTGCCCGAACCATTCGCCCTGTACACACCGTAATGGACGGGGATACAATTTTTGCCATGGCTACAGGGCGGGTAGAGCAAGATGCAAACTTTATACAGCTGTGTTTGGCAGCAACAGAGGTGATGGCCCAGGCCGTTTACAATGGGATTGTGGCGGGCAATATAAGATGATTATTGGCATAGGTGTTGATTTGTGTGCCATTGATCAAATGGCCCAAAAAATGAAAGACATGCGTTTTTTAAAGCGCTTTTTTACACTAGATGAAATTGCCTATATCAAGAATAAAAATAGAGCCGCCGCCCAAAGTGCGGCAGGCATATTTGCCGCCAAGGAGGCGGCTTTAAAAGCCCTTGGAACGGGGCTGACCCTGTCGCTAAAAGAAGTGGGTATTATGCACCGTGAAGGAGGCCAGCCTTATTATGTTTTTACCGGTAAGGCTTTAAAGCATCTTGATAAATTGGGCGCAGGTACCATGCACCTTTCCATTAGCCATGAAGAAAACATGGCCCTTGCCTTTGCCGTAGTCGAAAATTAAAAGGGGAATAATAATGAAAACCATTACACCTGTACAAATGCGGGACCTTGAGCAGGTTCTATTTAAAAGTACCCCCATGACACCTGGCCTTTTAATGGAAAAAGCTGCTGTTGAGGTGGTTTGTCAGGTTAAAAAAAACTGGGGGCTAACAAAGGTGCTGTTTTTATGCGGCCCGGGCAACAATGGAGGGGATGGTTTTGCAGCGGCGCGCTTATATAAAACCGATGGAGGAGAGCCGGTAGTCTGGAAGGTTGGAGGTCAACATCGCTCAAAGCAATGTATAGAACAAGAAGAGCTTTTGGCGGCCCTTTGGCCGGAGGTTTCCATAGAGGAACTGCCCTTAACCGCTATAGGAGAAAAACTAAAAGGCCATAATCTTATTGTGGATGCCCTGTTTGGTACCGGGTTATCAAAACCCCTGGGAAATGATTTAATTAAAGTGATTGATGAGGTAAATCAATGCGCCATTCCCGTTATTGCGGTAGACATCCCCACAGGCGTTGAAGGGGCTTGGGGAAGGGCTATGAGCAGTTACATCAAGGCCAGCACTACCATCGCCTTTCACCGGCCTAAAAGGGGCTTTTATTTTAACCAAGGCATTAACGCAGTAGGGGAAATTATTATTCGGCCCATTGGTATTCCCCAGAGGCTGGATGAAGTTGAGGGCATACATCTTTTAAATCAGGAAGATATATTGCCATTGATTCAAAGGCGCAGGCCTAACAGCCATAAGGGGGATTACGGAAAACTGCTCATCATCGCCGGCAGCTTGGGCATGGCCGGAGCGGCTGTTTTTGCCGCTCGAGGGGCTCTTTGTTCTGGAGCAGGGCTGGTAACTGTTGCCTGTCCCAAAAACATTGTGCCAATCATTCAAGGTGCTGTACCCGAAGCCATGTGCCTTCCTCTGGAGGCTGATGATGAGGAGGCGGTAAAGCAGATTGAAGCTTTTTTACCGGGCTGTAACGGGGTTGTTTTTGGCCCCGGATGGGGTAGGCAGGGCAATTGGCAAAAGTTGACCGGCTTTTTATCCGGTCTCTTGATGCCTGTGATTTGGGATGCAGACGGCCTTTTTCACCTGAAACAGCACCATAATACTCCTCTGGGGGCAAACCATATTTTAACCCCGCACCCGGGGGAAGGGGCGATACTCCTTGACCAACAGGTAGAGGATATTTTGGCACAGCCTGATCAAATGGCAATAAAACTTCACGCCGTCTACGGGGGCAGCATTCTTCTAAAAGGTGCCCGCAGCTTACTGTACAGCGAGGATCGTTTTGTGCTAAACACCACAGGTTCTCCTGCCTTAGCCAAAGGAGGCAGCGGTGATGTGCTTTCGGGCATCCTCGGGGCTTTTGGAGCGAATCAGGCCCTTTGTCCCAAACCCAGTCCCCTTGAAGTGATGTGTGCTGCTTGCTACCTGCATGGATTGGCCGGGGAGGCCGCCGGAAAGGCCAAAGGAGAGGCAAGTGCTCTTACGTCAAATGTGGTGGAAGAGCTGGCAGGGGTGATTCAAAGTTTGACGGCTTTAAATCAATAAAATAAAAAAGGCTTGCAATAAAACCGCAAGCCTTTTTTTATTTTATGATCCGGGTTTATTTACCCATACGCTGAAGTAATGAGAGGACTTCTTCTATTTTTTTGTCCGCTTCTTTTTTGTTAAGGGCATCCTGTACGCAGCCCTTAATATGGCCGGCCAGCACATCGTGGTTGGCCTTTTTTAAAAGGGCGATGGCGGCTAAAAGCTGGTTGGAAATATCAACACAGTAAGCATCTTGCTCAATCATGTTTAAAATGCCGTCAAGCTGGCCCTTGGCTACTTTAATAGACCGGGTTACCTTTTGAACATCAGCACGCATAGCATCACACCGTTTCAATTGTTGTAACTTCAAAACCAGCTTGGGTAATGGCGTTTTTAAGCTGTTCATCGGTTACATTATGGGCTGTAAGGGTGGCCTGTTTATCCTCTAATGATACGGCTACATTCTCAACTCCCTCTAAAGCGGCCAGGGCTTTAGTTGCACTGGCTTGGCAATGGCCGCAGCTCATACCCTCAATGTGTACAATTTTATTCATCGTATCCTCCTCCTTTAAAATCATGGGTTCTGTTTTTATAGGTTCATATTGGATTGTGGTATGATTATCAGCAGTGGTTTTCGCCCGGGTAATACTGGTGGAGTCAGGGGTTAGGCTGGGCTTAAACCCACGGAGCTGAAGGGCGTTGGTTACAACAAATACACTGCTTAAACTCATAGCTGCGGCAGCAAACATGGGGTTTAACTGCCAGCCGAAAAAGGGATAAAACACCCCCGCGGCAAGGGGAATGCCCAAAACATTGTAGAAAAAAGCCCAAAACAAATTGCCTTTAATGTTCTTTAGGGTGGCCTTGCTCAGCTCCATGGCGGTAACTGCATCAATCAAATCGCTCTTCATCAAAACCACATCGGCAGATTCAATGGCTACATCGGTTCCGGCCCCAATGGCAATACCTACATCAGCTCGGGTTAAAGCCGGGGCATCGTTTATGCCGTCACCAATCATAGCCACCTTTTTGCCCTCAGCTTGCAGGCTGCGAATCAGGCTTTCTTTATCAGCAGGCAGCACATTGGCCACAATCCTGTCTACTCCAACGGTTTTACCAATGGCTTTGGCTGTCTCTTCGTTATCGCCTGTTAACATAATCACTTCCATGCCCATTTGGTGAAAAGACTCAATGGCTCTGGCGCTGGTGGGCTTTACCACATCGGCTACGGCAACCATGCCCAGCAGTTGATCTTCCCTGGCAAAAAACAAAGGGGTCTTTCCATCCTGGGAAAGGGCTGTAGCCTTGCTTAGGTGGCCTTCTACTTCAACGTGTTGGGTCCTCATCCATTGAATATTTCCTGCCGTATATTTTTGTCCGTCCATATAGGCAATAATGCCCTTGCCGGGTATGGCTTCAAACCGTTCTACCTCTTTAAGGGGTAGTTTTTCTTCTTCGGCTTTTTTAATAATGGCTTCGGACAAGGGGTGCTCAGAAGGTTTTTCAATGGAGGCGGCCAAAGATAAAAAGTTTTTTTCATCTACCGATGAAGTGAGTACAATATCGGTCACCTGGGGGGTACCTTGGGTGATGGTGCCGGTTTTATCCAGCACAACAGCCTGTACCTGGTGGGTTACTTCCAAAGCCTCGGCAGATTTAAATAAAATACCATGTTGGGCCGCCTTGCCTGTTGCAACCATAATGGCTACCGGGGTTGCAAGGCCGAGGGCGCAAGGACAGGAGATAACCAAAACCGCAATGGCCATAGAAAGGGAGAAGGCAAAAGTTTTACCCACCAACAGCCATACAATAAAGGTAACGGCGGAAATGGTGATAACCGTGGGCACAAAAATGCCGCTGATTTTATCGGCCAGTTTAGAAATAGGGGCTTTAGAGGCACTGGCATCTTCCACCAGCTGAATAATTTGTGCAAAGGTAGTGTCGTTGCCCACTTTTTGGGCCTCCATGGTAAAATAACCGTTTTTGTTAATGGTGGCGGCGATAATTTGCTGGCCAGGATGCTTTTCTACAGGAATACTCTCGCCGGTAATGGCTGATTGATCTACCGAGGTGTTGCCGGTTAAAATAATACCGTCTACAGGGATGCGCTGGCCTGGACGAACCACAAGCACATCGCCTTTTACAACCTCTTCAATAGGTATTTCAACTTCCTGCCCATCGCGCATGACAAAGGCTGTTTTGGGGGCCAGGGCCAAAAGTTTTTCAAGGGCTTGGGAGGTACGGCCCTTTGACTTGGCTTCTAAAAACTTACCAAAGGTAATTAAGGTCAAAATCATAGCAGCCGATTCAAAGTACAGTTCCATGCTGGCATGGTGAGCCATAGCCAAATCACCATGACCAAAACCATAGGCCATCTTGTAAAGGGCAAAAATGCCATATACAAAGGCGGCAGAGGAGCCTACTGCAATTAAGGAATCCATATTGGGAGCCCCTTTAAAAAGAAGCTTAAAACCTACAATAAAATATTGACGGTTAATAATCAATACAGGTATGGCCAGTAAAAACTGAGTAAAGGCATTGATTAAAAGATTCTCTTCGCCTTTAAAAATACTGGGAATAGGCAGGTTAAACATATGGTACATAGCCAGGTACATTAAAGGCACCATAAAAAGCAGCGAAAGTAAAAAGCGCCTTTTCATTTGCTTTTCGGGGGAAAGCGTTTTGCCCTTTTGGGTCATGGCCCCGCTGCTGGAAGCTACAGGTTTTAAAAGGGAAGAGGCCTCATACCCTGCGTCATGAACGGCTTTTTCAATTGCGTCGGTATTGGTGGTTCCTTCTTCAAAAGTTACCTGCATGCTGTTATTTAAAAGATTAACCTGAACTGAGGTAACTCCCGATATTTTGCTCACGGCCTTTTCAACCGAAAGGGAGCAGGCAGAACAGGTCATCCCATCTACTTGAAATTTTTCTTTGGTCATTGAATCACCCCATCAAACATACTACCCCCCCGGGGGGTGTATATCAATCATAAAGAAAAGCGATTCCTTTGTCAAGAGATTGTGTTAAATAATAATGGGGGATTGGCGGTAGCCCAGCCCTTTGGGCATCCCGGCACCTAAGGCCCACAGGTCATAAGCATCCATGTCCAGCAAAAAAGAGGGGGAGGGAGAAACAGCCGCCCCCTTGGTATAAAACAAATCATTGAGCCCATTTAGCCAGGGCTGGGCCTTCTTTTTGAAGCCCAGCAGACGAAGAGGGGTGTTTTCTTCAGCCTGGGCCAGCTTTTTGCCGGTCATATTCAACATAATTTGGCTTAAAGTTCGGTTGATACGGGCGTAGGTATAGCGCTTTGATTTTATGGTCATCACCAGTTCTTTGCGGGTGGCTGCCTTGCTGGCACTGGTAATGATTTTATGATCAAGGCCCGGTTCTAATAAAAACGGCCCCATTAAATCTTTAGGAGTTAAGCCTCGTAAGCGGTATAGTAAGGGCAAATCCAAAGCATCGGGCAGGTGATAACACTGATGGAAAAGAGCTTTTCCAAGCACTTCAAAACTGTCTGGAGGCATCATGCTTTCCATCTGCTTCCAATCCCTTCGGTAAACGGCGCTTCGCAAGGCGGTGGCCGAAGGCAGGGCAGAGGGAGCAGGATCACAGTCATGGTAATGGCCCAGCCGCTTAACAGCAAAAACATTCATGGTCAGCTTCAATTTATCAATAGCTCGCAAGTAAGCAACAGATAAAATATTATTAGGGCTGGCAATGGCTTGAGCTTCCTTTGCTCCTAGAACATCATTAAGGGCATTGCTTTGGGCTTTGGGAAAGGAAAGGCCTTTTTGTAGATACGCCTTTAGAATTTGCTTAAAATCATCTTGAGGATTATTTAAGAAGGAAGCAATTTTTTTAAGGGTTTCAAGGTCGTCGCTTTCGCTGCCAAAGGAGATGGCATCAATTCCCAATTTAGAAAGTAACAAAACCCCTCCATAGGCAAAATGCTCTGCTTCCCGCAGGGAGTAGCAGCAAGGCAGTTCAAACACTACATCAGCCCCAGCCGATAAGGCCATGTGGGCCCGGTCTTTGGGAAGCAGCAGGGAGGCGCTGCCTCTTTGGGTAAAAGGGCCGGAAAGAAGGCATACCAGTAAATCTGCCTTTGAAGTTTCTTTAGCCTTTTGCAGGTGATACTGGTGCCCTAGGTGAAAAGGATTATATTCGCAAATGATGCCGCAAAGGCTAGGTGAATGATTTTTCATTTTGGTTCTCCTTCTTTAATAGGACTAAACTAATAATAATATTCGTAATTTTGTACTTGAACCCTTTTTTTTATTGAAAAAATAGGCTATACTAAAATGTGAAATTATAAATAAACTAAATCAGCAGGAGGTATTTTATCCATGTCCATTTTAGAAAAAATACGCAGCAAGGCGAAAAGCGGCCTAAAGCATATTGTTCTTCCCGAAGGGAGCGAACCAAGAACCATTGGCGCTGCTGCTCAGGTTGTTGCGCAGGGCATTGCCAAAGTAACCCTGGTGGGAAACGAGCAGCAAATAGCCCTTGTTGCAAAGGAAAATAATATAAATTTGGACGGTGTGCGAATTGTTAATCCCCTTGAATATCAAAACACCCCTGCTTATATTGAAAAACTTTACGAACTGCGTCAGGCCAAAGGGATGACCCGGGAACAGGCAGAAGAACTGGTGAAAACAAACAGCCTGTACTTTGGTACCATGATGGTTAAAATGGAAGAGGCAGATGGCCTGGTAGCCGGTGCCATTAACGCTACCGGCGATGTTTTGCGCCCGGCCCTTCAAATTATTAAAACCCAGCCTGGTATTTCTGTTGTATCCTCCTGCTTTTTAATGGAAGTGGATAAAAAAGAGTACGGCCAGGACGGAGTAATGGTTTTTGGAGACTGTGCCGTTATACCAAACCCCACGGCAGAAGAGTTGGCAGCCATAGCCATTGCCAGTGCCCAAACAGGGGTTGAACTGGCAGAGATGGATCCGAAGGTGGCCCTTTTATCCTTCTCAACCAAGGGTAGTGCAAAACATCCTCTGGTTGACAAGGTTCAGCAGGCTACCCAACTGGTTAAGCAAAAGGCCCCCAAACTGGCGGTAGATGGAGAACTTCAGGCTGATGCAGCCCTGGTACCCTCAGTTGGTCAGCTAAAAAGTCCTGGCAGCCCCGTGGCGGGTCATGCAAATGTTTTAATTTTTCCTGATTTGCAAGCTGCAAATATTGGTTATAAACTGGTTCAGCGTTTGGCCGGGGCAGAGGCGGTAGGTCCAATTCTCCAGGGTATTGCAAAGCCTGTAAACGATTTAAGCCGTGGGGCTTCCATCGAGGATATTGTAAATGTGATTGCCATTACTGCTGTAAAAGCCATGAATCAATAATGTTTTTGTAAATAAAGGAGTATAAAAAATGAAAATTTTAATTTTAAATGCAGGTTCCTCTTCCCTAAAATATCAACTGATTGATATGGATAACGAAAACATTATTGCCAAAGGCTTGGTTGAACGCATCGGTATTGAAGGCAGCAACATTAAGCAAAATTCCGATAAAGGAGAGTTTATAAAAACAGCCCCTATGAAAAACCATGTTGAAGGCATTAACTATATGCTGGAAGCTTTGACTAATAACGAAACAGGTGTTGTAAAATCGATGGATGAAATTGGCGCTGTAGGACACCGGGTACTCCACGGGGGCGAAAAATTTTCTGACTCCGTTTTGGTAGACGATGCAGTTATAGAAGCTATTGAGGAAAACATTCCCCTGGGGCCGTTGCACAACCCGGCCAACTTAATGGGTATCAGGGCCTGCCAGGAAATTATGCCAAACACCCCAAATGTAGCTGTGTTTGACACTGCCTTTCACCAAACTATGCCCAAAGTATCTTTTATGTACGGGGTTCCTTATGACTACTACAGGCGCTTTAAAGTGCGCCGCTATGGTTTTCACGGTACCAGCCATCGCTATGTAAGCAAGCGGGTAGCAGAGTTTTTGGGCATTTCCCAACAAGGGCTAAAAGTGGTTACTTGCCACTTAGGCAACGGTTCTTCCTTAGCGGCTGTAAAAGATGGGAAGTGCATGGATACATCTATGGGCTTAACCCCCCTGGAAGGGGTGCTGATGGGAACCCGTTCGGGGAATTTAGACCCGGCTGTGGTCCAATTTATTGCTAATAACGAAAACCTTGATGTAAATGAAATGTTGGATGTGCTGAACAAAAAATCCGGCTTGCTGGGAATTTCTGAATTTTCCAGCGACATGCGAGACATTGATGATGCCGCTGATAAAGGGGACGAGAAGGCCGCGCTTGCACGGAACATGCTAGCCTATGGCATCAAAAAATACATTGGTTCCTATGCAGCTGCAATGGGCGGACTAGACGTGATTGTGTTTACTGCCGGCATTGGTGAGAACAACTGTGACCTGCGGGCCAGGATAATGGACGGCCTTGAATTCCTGGGGGCCAAGCTTGATCCTGAAAAAAATCAAACCCGGGAGGAAGCCATTATTTCAACTGATGACAGTACCGTAAAAGTAGTGGTAATCCCCACCAATGAAGAAATTGTAATTGCCAAAGATACCTTGGAACTGGTACAAAAATAAGATGGATAAAGTAAAAAAGGCCGGTGCTTTTTAAAGAAGCGCCGGCCCTTTTAGCAGCCTAAAAACCATTACAATGGGGGATTTTAGCAGAAATTACACCACCTAACAAGCAGACATCCTTAGCATAAAATAAAAGTGTTTATAAAAAATATGTTCTTTTTTAGCTTAATAAATATTTTTAAGGATTTTTAAAAGATGATAGAAAGTGAGTCAGTTCCATTAACATTGAAAAAGCTGTAAAGCTTAAACAAAAAAGACAGTTCAAACCTAGCCTTTTTGCTTTATTCTTCACTGCCCGTTAGGTTGGAAGTGGTGTTCATGATTTCAATTTTGTAAATAACCTTTGTATCGGGTTTTACATAAAGGGTTACTTCACGCATAACTTTTTTGCGAAGGGTATATTCGATGGAGGAAGTGTGTTCTTCTATCTTCAGCGCTTCCTCACTTAGGCCTAAACCTTCAAGGGCCTTATCCAAATCAGCCTGGGTCATGCCCAAGGTAATGCCGCCAGGCAACAGTACTTCACCGGGGAAGTCTTCATCAAACACCAAGGAAGCAACAAAGCAGTTTTCTAAAATATTGGCTGTATCCGTTGGGTTAACAAAGCGAACATGCATATTATGGCCCTTATCATACAGTAAAGCAATACGGCCTTTGCTATCTTTTGCGGCCAATTTGTCTTTGGTTTTATCCCCTAAGCGCCAGCCCTGTTCTTCAAAATACTTATAGGCACCGGGCAGGGTATAAACCGTTCCATTAATGGATACGTTAAAGGCAAACAGATCCTCTCCTAAGGCTTTTGCCGGCATATAGTTTGCAACTTCCTCAGGAACGGTTACTTCCGCTGCAATGGCTTCATCATTATAGCCCTCGGGGGTTATAAAGTTTTGAATTTCAATTTGATTAACAAGTTTGGAATCGATGTCATAGTATACATCAATGGTTGAGTAGGTTTCGGTGGCATACGTTGCCTTTTCGTAGTAAGTGCCGGTATACGTACTCTTGGGGCTGCCGTATTGTTCTTCCACCTGGGCTTGGGGAGTGCCAAAGGTTACGCCTTCTGCAATGGAAAAAACAAGGCCGCTGCTTTCAATTCCTTTAGCTTCTGCATTTATTTGCCCAATTAAACATTGGTTGGCCGGCAATACATCAATGCCCATATTAAGTAACTGAACCCTAAGGATCATATCATCTTTTTTAAGTTCCTGGGAAAGGGTATATTGGTTCGGGTTTAAGGTGATGTTCGGGTCTGATAAAATCCATCCCTGGTCTAAAAAAATAGAAACGGGCAAGGGCAGCTGGTAAGCCTGATTGTTTAGTTCAAATTGAAAATCGATCCAGTCATCACTTACAGCTTTCAGTAAATAAGGCGAAGCGCTGTCTTGTGCCAACGCCCTTGGAACAAGACCGAGACAAAGGGTGGCCGCAAGCATTAAAGAAAACAATCTTTTCAATGTGAAAACCTCCTAAAACGATTAAAGATAACGTTAAATTCTTGCTAATTATACCACTAAACCCTTGCTTCGTCTATGTGTTAACAGAATATGAACAGTGTTGCATTTAGGAATATCATGTGATATAATTTAATAGTCAAAGAAAGTCAAACTATTGACTTAAGGAGAATGACAATGAGAATTAGTGACTCAATCGAAAAATTTATCAAAGCACTGCTTGAAGAAACGGAAACGGAAATAGAGTTAAAACGCAACGAACTGGCAGCCTATTTTAGTTGCGCTCCCTCTCAAATCAACTACGTTTTAGCAACCCGCTTTACACCCGATCATGGCTATATTATTGAAAGCAAGCGGGGGGGTGGAGGGTATATCCGAATCTTCCGCCTTGAGCAGTCCGCTACGGACTACTTGAATTATCTGCTGAACGAGCGCATTGGGGATGAGCTAACCCCTATGGATGGAGCAAAGCTCATCCGCGGCTTGTATGAACAGGAACTCATTACAAAGGACAATGCAAAAATGATGATGGCTGCTATTGGCAATGAAGCCTTGAGCCTCCCCTTACCCACAGAGATGAAAAATCAGCTGCGGGCAAGAATTCTCAAAAACATGATTGTGGTTTTAGCCAAAGAACAAAGCCATGACAATTAGCCATAAATAGGAAGTGATAAAATGCTTTGTGAAGAATGCAATGTTAACGAGGCATCGGTATTGATAACCATGCTTGTACAAGATGACAAACGGACAAAATATTTGTGCCAAGACTGTGTAGATAAACTAAAGGAAGACTTTCAGCAAGGAGATGTGGTCAGTTTTTTATCAAGTCTCATGTCTCTGATGCCAAAGGCGGAGCCTATAGAAACCCTTCAGTGCTCTTCCTGCCATCTAACTTACGAAATCTTTCAAAAAACAGGCAAACTGGGCTGTGCCCAGTGCTATAAGGATTTTGAAAAACAACTTCAACCTCTTTTGCGCCGTGTTCACGGCAGAACTCAACATGCTGGCAGGGTACCTGCACAATTTAAGCAGGAAGCCATTAGGCAAACTCAGGAGAATCCTCCTGAACAAACCCCACAGCAAAAAAAAGAAGAGGCTTTGCGCCTTAAAATGGAACAGGCCATCAGCGAGGAAAACTTTGAACAGGCTGCCGTTCTTCGGGATCAATTAAAAGAACTAACAAAAAGGGTGGAGGCGAAAAATGACTAACAACACGAAAACACCTGATTTGGATGTTGTAATGACTTCAAGAATCCGTTTGGCCCGCAACTTTGAAGACCTTCCCTTTTCTACCGAGCAAAGCCAGGGTATTGCCAATGTGTGCATACAAAGGGTTGAAGAAACCATGAGCCAGAGCCAGCAGAATGGGGAGTATATACGCTTTACAATGGAAGATTTATCCCCTTTAGAGCAGTCTTCTTTGTTGGAAGATCATTTTATCAGCCGAGACCTAACTAAACACCAATCAGGTGCCTTGCTTTTGCGCAAGGATAAAAAAATAGCCCTGATGATTAATGAGGAAGATCACATTCGCCTACAGGCCATTGAAAAAGGTGCCAGTTTGCTGGAAGCGGCGGAGCACGCCTTTACGGTAGAAGATATTTTGCAGGAAAAACTCCACTTCGCCTACGACGACCAGCTGGGCTATTTAACAGCCTGCCCCACCAATACAGGTACGGGGATGCGGGCTTCTTATATGTTTCATTTACCCATGCTTACATTGTTTAATCAAATGGGAAATGTAAACCAGTCTGTTGCGAAACTGGGCCTTACCATTCGAGGAATGTACGGGGAAGGTAGTGAAACCCTGGGTAACATTTACCAGGTGAGCAACCAAATTACCCTTGGTAAAACAGAGGAGGAAATTACAGCCTCTGTCATGGCTGTAGGCAAGCAAATTGTTCAAATGGAGCGGGAGTTGCGCAAAAAAGCTTATGAAAGCAGCACCGCCTTGGTAGAGGACCATGTGTTCCGTTCCCTGGGATTATTGCGCTATGCAAAGCAAATGACCGACAGGGAATTTATGAAGCACTGGTCAAACCTTAGGGTTGGGGCGGCTTTGGAGTTGCTTCCTATTGCTCTTGAAGAAGTGGATGCGCTTTTAAGCATCGGACAGGATGCACATGTAAAAAGCAATTCCTTACACAATGATAAACAGTTGGCCAATATTGATATTGAACGACCAAAGCAAATACAAGCTTTTTTAGAAAAGCACCTTACAAATTAAGGAGGATATATTTATGGCAATATATGGAAGATTTACACAGGGAGCTCAGCGGGCGCTGGCGTCAGCCCAAAAGTCCGCTGTGGATTTGAACCACCGTTACGTGGGCACAGAGCACTTGCTTTTGGGCCTGCTGTCCTCTCCAGCAGAAGGCATTAAAAACCTTTTAGGAGAAGTTACATACGAAAACGTAAAGCAACGCATTATCGAGCTGACCGGCACCGGTTCCGAGCCTGTAAAAGGCACTTTGGAACTGACCCCCCGAGGCAAAAAAACCCTGGAAACCAGCATGGTGGTAGCAAAAGAATTAGGGCATACCTTTGTAGGGGCTGAGCATTTTTGGCTGGCCATTATCCGGGAAGGTGACGGGGTAGCCGGCACTATTTTGCGCGAAATGGGCATTGACGTTCAAAAGCTTCAAAAAGGGCTGTTAAGCATTCTAGCCCAGGGAGCTAATATGAGCGAGCAGGAAGTAAACCAAAATGCTCCTGGCCAAGGCCAGGGCCAGGGCGGATCTGCCTTGGAACAGTACGGGGAGGACTTGAACCAGGCGGTTTTAAACGGCGAACTAGACCCGGTAATTGGCCGGGAAAAAGAAGTGGAAAGAATTATTCAAATTCTTTCCAGGCGTACAAAAAACAATCCGGTTTTAATTGGTGAGCCGGGGGTGGGTAAAAGCGCCATTGCCGAAGGGCTGGCACAGAAAATTGTTGCCGGCAACATTCCAGAAACACTAAAGGGCAAGCGGATTATCTCCCTTGATATCGGCGGCTTGATTGCAGGCAGTAAATATAGGGGCGAATTTGAAGAGCGGCTTAAAAACGTGATGAACGAAGTAAAAAAAGACGGAAATGTCATTTTGTTCATCGATGAAATTCACACCATCGTTGGTGCCGGTAAGGCTGAAGGGTCTATGGACGCGGCCAACATCTTAAAACCGGCCCTGGCCAGAGGGGATATGCAGTGTGTAGGGGCCACTACCTTGGACGAGTACCGCAAAAACATTGAAAAAGATGCAGCCCTTGAACGGCGTTTTCAGCCGGTAATGGTAGGGGAGCCTTCAAAAGAAGAAGCCCTTGAAATTTTAAGGGGCTTAAAAGATAAGTATGAAGCCCACCACAAAGTACAAATTACTGATGAGGCCCTTCAAGAGGCCGTAACCTTAAGCGATCGGTATATTTCAGACCGGTTCCTCCCCGACAAGGCGATTGACTTAATGGATGAAGCTGCTTCCAAGGTTAGAATTTACTCCTTCACTCCGCCCCTTGATGTAACCAAGCAAGAAGAAGACTTAAAGGCCTTGGAAATTGAAAAGAAGGAAGCCATTGCCCATCAAAACTTTGAAAAAGCGGCTTCTATTCGGGACGAAGAGAAAAAACTACGAGAAGAAATTGACAGCCGCAGAAATGAATGGAAAAATCAAAAAGGTATTTCTAAAGATGTGGTAACCGGCGATGACATTGCCCAAGTAGTGGCCAGCTGGACCGGTATTCCTGTTAAAAAAATGACCGAGGATGAAAGCGAAAGGCTTTTAAAACTAGAGGAAACCCTTCATGGCCGGGTTATTGGCCAAGAGGAAGCGGTTGGTGCTGTAAGCCGTGCCATTAGGCGGGCAAGGGCCGGCCTGCAAGACCCAAAACGGCCCATTGGTTCTTTCGTGTTCTTAGGGCCTACAGGAGTTGGCAAAACTGAGCTGAGTCGTGCCTTGGGCGAGGCCATGTTTGGAGATGAAGATGCCTTGATTCGTATTGATATGTCTGAATACATGGAAAAACATACGGTATCTCGGTTAATCGGCTCTCCTCCGGGGTATGTAGGCTACGAAGAAGGCGGCCAGCTAACAGAGGCGGTTCGCCGTAAACCCTATAGCGTTATTTTGCTGGATGAGGTTGAAAAGGCCCACCCTGATGTATTTAATATTCTGCTGCAAATTTTAGAAGACGGCCGTTTAACCGACAATACTGGCCGGGTGGTAAACTTTAAAAACACCATCATCGTTATGACTTCTAACGCCGGTGCCCATACCATTGGCAGCGGTAGAAGTTTAGGCTTTGGCAGCAGCGTAGAAACTATTCGGGACTACGAGACCATGAAAGAAAAAATCATGGACGAGGTAAAAGACATATTCCGGCCCGAATTTATTAACCGTATTGATGAACTAATTGTGTTTCATCAACTGGCCGAAGAGGATATTTTCCAAATTGCAAAGTTGATGCTCGAACAGGTGGCCCGCCGCTTGGAAGAAAAGGGAATGCACCTTGATTACGATAACGAAGTGATTAAGCTTTTGGCCGAAAAAGGCTACGACCCTAAATTTGGGGCCAGGCCTTTGCGCCGGGTTATTCAGCGGATGATTGAAGACTCCCTAAGCGAAGAAATTATCGCCGGCAATGTGGCTTTGGGGGATGCAGTACGCCTGTATACTAAAGATGATAAAATTGCCTTTGAAAAGGTAATGGCCTTAGATGTTAAGGCAGATGAACAGACCCTTCAAATTTAATAAACAACAAAAGAAGATGCTTCATTTTTGAAGCATCTTCTTTTGGTTAAAATTGAGAAAACGAGGAGTTTATGTTATACTTGTAATATCATAATCATGTCAAAAGGGTGTTTCTATTGAAGATACAAGAATCAGGCGAAAATTATTTAGAATGTATTTTAATGCTGTCAAAAGAAAATGGAACTGTGCGTTCCATTGATATTGTAAATGCATTAAATTTTAGCAAGCCCAGCGTAAGCATTGCCATGCGCAGGCTTAGGGAAAACGGCTACGTGGAAATGGACGAAAACGGCCATATTACCCTAACGGATACAGGCCGCGAAATAGCCGTGGAAATATATGACCGGCACCAAACTTTAACCAAATACCTGCTTGAAATTGGCGTTTCGCCCGAGGTTGCGGCGGAAGATGCCTGCCGTATTGAACACGTGTTAAGCCAGGAGACCTTCGACTGCATGAAACAGCAGTGGGAGAAAAATAACACTAAAAAATAGCCTGAAGGCAAAAACAGAAATCGTCTAAACAGGGCGGGAGTTGACTTTAAACTGTGCAAGTGATGGAAATCGTAATTTTGGCTGTGATTTTTTTATTAACTTTTTTACTGCTTTTTTATTGGGATAAAAAGAAAACTCAGCAGGAAAAACTTCGGATGGAAAAAATGCGCAACAGTAAAATGTATGAAGACCTTTATCCCTTTGTGCGCAGGCTTCGGCGCAGACGAATTGAAGAGGTAACCATTTCCCCTAAAGAAGTAGAGTTTCTTATTCTCCTGCCTGTACGCAGGCGAATTATTTTCTCCTTTGAATTGCGAAAACATCAAAACCTCTCTAATCAAAGGGCCCATACCCTTTGCCTTCTTTTACAAAACGATATACCTATGTTAAGGGATAAAAGCCGTTACCAGTTAAAAAAAATATCCCAGGCCAAAAGCAACGGGGATGTAGAGCATATATATACCTATACCATGAAAACCGCTTATAAGGATGCGCTGTTTAGAAACCCCTTATATGCAAATACGAATTAAAACAACACCGGGCAAATCTGGCGGGATAGATGAGTAGTTTTTTATCACAGAACATCGTTAAAAATATTAGCAATAGCAATAGCATTGCTATTGCTTGTTTCTTTATTTTTCAAAAAATTTCTTGCCCCTTTATTGACCCTCCCTTTGTGCGGCATTACCTTAACTTAAAAAACGGTGTAATAAGGCCTGGCCTATATATACGGAGTTTTTATTAAAGCGCACTAATTAAATTGTAGTGTAAGGCTGGATTTTATCGGATAATCCAGCCTTTGTTCTACATACTCTTTTAGCAGCTCATAAGGGGCAGGGGCCGGTAAGTCCTGGGCATTTTGGGGGCCGGTTTTAAGGGCTTTTACAAGCCAGTGGTAGTCCTCTTCTGGCAGAGGGTCTGTTTTTTTATTGAGGTTGCAGCTAGCGCATACAGCACCCCCTTCGGCCAGGTCAAAAAAGGGGGGCGGGGGGGGAATGGGTTTATTACAGTGCACACAGCGCCCCAGTTGAGGGCGGTAGCCCAAAAGTCCTGCATAATGGAATAAAAACAGGCTAATTAGATTTTTGGGGTTATGCTCTCCATAAGCTAAAACATGCAGGGTTTTAATTAGCAGACGAAACAAATCTTCACCAGGCTGGCCCGGCTGCAAGGCACCTTCCGCAAGGTTTAAAAGATAGGTACCTTGGGTTAAAGCCCCATAGTCAAGGCGCAGGGGGTGAAAGGTTTCGTGAATGGTGGCATTTGATAAAATGAACCGGTCCTTTGCCTGGTAGAGCACATACTCCCCGGTTGAAAAAAGCTCACAGGCATTTAACAGGGATGACTTAGGCCGACGGCAGCCCCTGGCCAGCACATCTATTTTTCCATGTTCGGGAGAAAAAAGCGTAATCATCCGGTCAAAATCTTTATAGTTTGCATAGCGCAGTAAAATTGCTGCTGTAGTAATGTTAGCCATGGGCACCCCTTGTTTTTTTGTTCACTGGTAAATATAAACAATAATATTATAGCATACATAGCAACTATTAACGGAAAAGAAAAAAATGCCTTTAACCTATTTACAGCCTGGGCATAAAAGGTTATACTACAAAAAAATTGTGAACATTCCTTACTTAAGGAGGTAAGCATGGATACTTTTCAGCGCTTGCTCGGGTGGATGAAAAAGTATAAAAAGCAAACCATTATCGCTTTGTTTTTCTTCCTCTTCTCATCGGCCCTGCGCATTATTGCTCCCTACATTACAAAAGAGGTTATCGACCAGGTTTTACCCAATCAAAATTGGGCTTTGCTTATAAAGCTAAGTGTACTTTTACTGGTTGTAACCGTTACCAGAAGTAGTATAATGTACATTCAGGGGATGCTGGTTGAAACAATTTCACAAAACGTTGTATACGATCTGCGGACGAACATTTTTAAACGCCTACAGTATTTACCTTACTTTTTTTATGATCACCACCATATCGGAGAAATCATGAGCCGTTTAACAGGTGATATAGAAGGGGTAAGGGTTTTTATCGTAATTGCCTTTGTGGGCATTGTTGAGCAGGGCATCACCCTTATTTTTGCTATGACGGCTCTGGGGTTTATGAGCCCGATGCTACTAATTTGCATGGCTCTTATTTGCCCTGTTGTAGGCTTTGTTGCCTGGAAGTTCCACCATAAAATTCGCCCGGCTCATATACAGGTACGGGAGCAAAATGCTGTTCTTAATACAAAAACCCAGGAGAATATTTCCGGGGTACGGGTTGTAAAAGCCTTTGCCCGGGAAGAATATGAGGTAGAGCAGTTTGATATTGAGAACAACAAAGTCCTTGAAAGCAACCTCTGGGTTACAAGGGTATGGAGCAAGTACTACCCCCTTTTAGATTGTATTTCTGCCATGGCCTTGCCTATTTTGGTGGCCGTTGGGGCCATCTTAATCTTTAGAGGCAGCCTGTCCCTGGGCACCTTGGTTGGGGCAACAGGGTATATCTGGATGATTATTGACCCGATGCGCCAAATCGCAAGTCATGTAAACGTAGTAACAAATGGTATTGTTTCCTCGGAAAAACTGATTTATTACCTTGATATTGGTTCTGCCATTAAAAATCCTTTAGAACCTCAGGTCCCTCAGGAAGAGAACGGCAGGGTAGATTATCAGCAAATTGATTTTAAATACGCAAAAGAAGCTGTATTTATAAACGTTGACCTGCCGGTACAATCGGGGCAAACCATTGGCATTATGGGAGCTACCGGCTCGGGAAAAACCAGCTTAATTCAACTGATCGGTCGCTTTTATGATGTACAAAAGGGTAGTGTCGAGGTAAACGGGGTAGACGTTAAAAGGCAAAACCTTCAGGCTCTGCGTAAAAACATCGGTATGGTTATGCAAGAAACCTTCCTGTACAGCGAAACCATTGCCGACAATATTCGCTACGGCAACCCGGAAGCGCCTTTTGAGCAGGTAGAGAAGGCGGCAAAAATAGCCCAGGCCCATGATTTTATTATGGCCATGCCCCAGCAGTATGATACCATTGTTGGGGAACGGGGCTTGGGTCTGTCTGGTGGCCAAAAACAGCGGCTTGCCCTGGCCCGCGCCATTTTGATTGACCCTAAAATATTGATTTTAGACGATGCAACCTCTGCTATTGACATGGAAACAGAAGCAGAAATACAAGGTGCCCTGCAGGAAGTGATGAAAGACAGAACCACCTTTATCATTGCCCATAGAATATCCGCCGTACGCAAGGCGGATGTAATTATTGTACTTGATCAGGGACAAATTGCCGAACAAGGCACCCATGAAGCCCTGCTTGCTCAAAAGGGCCTTTATTATCAAATGTTTATGGATCAAACAAAAGACTTTGATTTTGCTGCAAAGGAGGTGTAAGCCTTGGCCAGATTACGAAATTTAGACGATGAAGTTTTTGAGGCGCCTTTTGACCGGAAGCTGTTTTTTAGGGCTTTGGCTTATTTAAAGCCTTACAAAAAAGAAGTAACGATTTCAGGATTACTTATGATTATTGCGGCTGCCTGTTCCTTAGCTGCTCCTTTCCTGCTGGGAAGGGCCATTGACGGCATCATCAATGGGAATATGCGGGCCGTTGCCATTGCCATTGGGCTGATCGCTCTTTTAACCATAATTGGTGCTCTGTGCCTGCGCCTGCGGGTTTCAATTATGGACGCTGCCGGTAGAAAGGCCATTACAACCCTGCGCCACGATTTGTTTGAGCACATTCAAAACCTGTCCTTACCCTTTTTTGACAGCCGCTCAGCAGGTAAAATTATGGTGCGGGTAATCAACGATGTAAACAGCTTAAACAACCTGTTCACCGGGGGAATTATCAACGTTTTAATCGATGTTCTAACCTTGGTGCTCCTTGTCATTATTATGCTTGCCATTCACTGGAAGCTAACCTTGATTTCCTTTACTACCTTAATTTTACTGTTTTTATTTTTAACCTTGCTAAAATCAAAAATGCGTAAAGCCTGGCAGATTGTACGTACAAAAACCAGCACCATGAACGGTTACCTTCACGAAAGTCTAGCAGGCATGCGGGTAACCCAGGCTTTTGTAAGGGAAGAAGTAAATCAAGAAATTTTTAACGAAACCAATGAGGATATTAAAAAAACCTGGTTGAAAGCGGTAAGCCTTAATAACCTTTTTTGGCCTGTTATCGACACCCTAAGCATTATCAGCACCATTATTGTATACTTTTTTGGCATGGGGTTTATGACGAACCCACTTATGGTTCCAGCCATTACACTGGCCAACCTAACGGTTATTTTATCCTACTTAGGCCGGTTCTGGGGGCCCATTAATAACCTGTCAAACTTTTACAGCAGCCTGTTAACAGCCATGGCCTCCCTGGAGCGGATTTTTGAAATTATGGATACCAAAGCGGAAGTTTTTGACAAATCTCCCGATCTGCCAGAGCTGCCCGAAATACAAGGAGAAGTTACTTTTAATAATGTTACCTTTGGCTATGAAAAAAACCAGCCCGTATTAAAAAATGTTTCTTTTACCGCTGCTCCTGGTCAAACCATTGCACTGGTAGGGCCTACCGGAGCGGGGAAGAGTACCGTGGTAAATTTGGTTAGCCGTTTCTATGATGTAACTGACGGCGCTCTTTTAATTGACGGCCATGATGTAAGAGAAGTAAAGCTTCACTCTCTTAGGCGGCAAATGTCTGTGATGCTCCAGGATAGTTTCATGTTCTCGGGTACGGTATATAACAACATCCTTTATGGGCGTCTGGACGCCACCAGAGAAGAGGTTATTGAGGCTGCCAAGGCCGTATATGCCCATGACTTTATTATGAAACTGCCTAAAGGTTATGATACCGAAATTACCGAAAGGGGCTCCACCTTATCCGTAGGTCAGCGTCAGCTTATCTCCTTTGCCAGGGCCCTTTTAAACAACCCCCGCATATTAATATTAGACGAGGCCACTTCCTCCATCGACACCCGTACAGAAATGATGATTCAAAAGGCTTTGGACGTGCTTTTAAAGGGCAGAACCAGTTTTGTAATTGCCCACCGCCTGTCGACTATCCGAAAGGCAGATCGAATTATGGTGATTGATGATCATGGCATTAAAGAGTCGGGAACCCATGAACAGCTGATGGAAATTCCTGGCGGGGCTTACCGCAAGCTTAGCGAGGCCCAGTATAAGTTTATGGAAGGCTAAATAAATTGCAGAATACAAAAAGAACTGAGCTTAGCTCAGTTCTTTTTGTATCGTTGGCATACACTAGTTTAGCTCTTTTTTAAGGACGGTAACAATTTTTTTGGCGGCCGTCTGTATCATTGGTTCGTCCTTTCCCTCAACCATTACGCGGATTAAAGGCTCGGTACCCGATACCCGCACCACTACACGGCCCCGGTCGCCTAAGGTATCTTTTTGCTGTTGAATGACTTTTTTGATCACATCGTTTGTATAAAACAAAAGCTTTCCTTCAGGGGTTACGGGAATGTTTTTAGTTACCTGGGGATAAGGGGTCATTACCTTAGCCAGTTCTGATAGTTTTTTACCGCTGGAGAGCATGTGGCACAAAAGCTGTATGGCTGTTAACTGCCCATCACCAGTGGTGGCAAAGTCTCTAAAAATGACATGGCCGCTTTGTTCGCCACCAAAGCAATAGCCTTCCATTTCCATTTCTTCAAGTACATAGCGATCGCCAACCTTGGTGGCAATAAAGTGAATGCCCTGATCTTTACAAAACTGTTGAAAACCCATATTGGTCATAATGGTGCCAACCACAGCATTGCGCCGCAGCTTTCCCCGTTGCTTCATATCCAAGGCACAAATGGCCATAATAAAGTCGCCGTCAATTTCGTTGCCCATTTCATCTACACACAGGCATCGGTCTGCATCTCCGTCAAAGGCAATGCCAGCGTCCAGTTGGTGGTCAAGAACAAACTTTTTCAAATTTTCCAAATGGGTCGAGCCGCAGTTTTCGTTAATGTTAAAACCATTGGGGCTGGTAGATAAAAAATGGGCTTCAATGCCCAGTTCTTCAAAAAGGATGGGAGCAGTTTTGGAGGCAGATCCATTGGCACAGTCTACCGCAACGCACAGCCCTTCAAGGGAGGTGGGTACGGTTGACTTTAAATGCTCAATATAGCGCCGGGGAGCATCCGCTGCAAAAGAGCGGGTGCCCACTTCCTCTGTTGGTGCAGGGGGGGAGATTTTGTCGTGATTATCCAACACCAGGGATTCAATGCGAGTCTCTAAATCATCAGGCAGCTTAAAACCATCATCGCCAAAAATTTTAATGCCGTTATAAGGGTAGGGGTTATGGCTGGCCGAAATCATAATACCTGCATCGGCCTTATACTGCTTCATTAAAAAGGGCACGGCAGGGGTAGCAATAGAGCCCAAACTGATGACATCGGCCCCTACGGAGCACAGCCCGGCGCACAGGGCGCTTTCCAACATATCAGAGGAAATGCGGGTATCCCGGCCAATTAAAAACAGGGGACGCCGCCGCCTGCCCTGGGTTAATACAGTAGCAGTAGCCCTGCCAACATTCATTGCCAGTTCAATAGTAATATCTTCATTTGCAATACCGCGAATTCCGTCTGTACCAAATAACCTAGCCATTAAACCATCCTTTATTATTAAATTGAAGGGTTTTACATTTCCCTTTGGGCAATAACGGTACCGTTGTTTTTGTAAATACTTTTTTGGGCTATGCTGCCCCTAACGCAGCTGGTAGGGTATACAATGGTGCCTGGCCCAAGTACACAACCCGGGCACAAAACGCTGTTGCAGCCTACTTCAACAAAATCCCCAACCAAAGCCCCCAGTTTTTTGAGGCCTGTTTCAATCTTCTCGTTATTTTTACCTATTATGAGCACAGGCTTTTTATCACTGCGCACATTTGAAGTAACGGCCCCAGCCCCTAAATGGGCCCCATGGCCTAAAATAGAGTCGCCTACATAATTAAAGTGGGGAACCTGTACCTTATCAAATAAAATTGCGTTTTTAACTTCGGTTGAGTTACCCACAACGGCATTTTTTCCAACAATGGCATTGCCACGGATATAAGCGCAGTGGCGAATTTCAGCCCCTTCATCAATTATACAAGGGCCTTTAACCAGGGCGCTTAGCGAAATCGTGGCGGTTTTAGCCGCCCAAACCTGGGGATGAATCTCTTCATACTGGTCAGCTGGTAGGGTCTTTCCCAGGTTTATAATAAAAGACTCAAGGTTGATAAGTGCTTCCCAGGGGGATGGCTTTTGCCTAAGCAGCGGTGCAGCAATGGTTTTGCTTAGGTCAAACAGCTTATCAAAGGGATATGGCACAAAACCCCTCCTTCTTTTGTATGGTACTGTTTTTGACTACTTTGTTATTATACGGAAAAGCGATTCATAAATCAATTAGTAAATCAAATGTTAACAAATAGCAAAAAGCATGATAAAAAGAGATGGATGTATCCATCTCTTTTTATCATGAAGACTTCCTTAATGCAATTTAGCCCTCTTGATTTTCACTTATTTCTGCCGTTTCTTTAATTGGCCCATGAACTGAATCTTCCGCCTGAAGGGAATTTTTTATCACATCATTTTCACTAATGGCCTTTCCAATTAAGCCCCCAGTGGTTACATCCTTTAGCATTTTAGGAATGTCGATACCTACTGCATCCTTCATGGCTTCAAAGGTTTGGAGCATGGCCCCGGATACATCTTGGGTCATTTTTGTAGCACCGCCGTCACCAAAGAGAATAATTTTTTCAGTTTTTGCAAGGGGCTCACTGATAGATTTAGCAATGTCGGGTAGTCGGTCAACCAGCATTTCTAAAATGGCGGCCTGGCCGTATTCCTTCATGGCCTCAGCCTTATCTAAGATGGCTTTGGCTTCTGCCTCACCCTTTAGGCGAATGGCTTCCGCTTCTTTTTGGGCCAATACAAACTTTGCCTGGGCTTCTTTTTCGGCCTTGTAGAGGTCGGCTTCGGCCTTTGCTTGGGCAGCATCCCGCTCTGCCTGGGCTTTTTCGCGAATTTCGATGTTCAACTTTTCACGCTGAATCTGAACCTGTTGTGCCTGGAGCTCTGTTTCTTTTTGCAGGCGAACTAATTCGGCAGCAGCCCGCTCCTCTTCCAGTTCCTTTCGGGCTACTTCTTGCTGCACTTGGTAGGCCATATCGGCAATGGCCTTGGCCTTGTCCTGCTCTGCCCGGTACTGGGCCTTTTTTAAGGCCAGCAGTTTTTCCTGCTCAGCAATTTGGGCTTCTGCTTCAGCCTTGGCCCGGTATCCTTCCTGGTCTGCTTCCGATTCGTGAATTAAGGTGTCTCTTTGGGCTTCAGCCCTGGCAATGTCCGCATCCCGCTTCTTCTCAGAAATGTTTTTTACAGCCAGGGTGTCTAAAACCCCATCATTATCCGAGAAGTTTTGAACCGTTAAGTTTACAATTTCAAGGCCCATGTTTTTCATATCGGCTGTGGCAGCACGCTGGGTTTCTTGAGCAAACTTATCGCGGTTTTGAACCAGGTCTGAAATGGTCATCCGCCCAATAATTTCACGCATATTACCTTCTAAAACCTGCATGGCAACAGCGGCAATATCATCCTGCTTCCAGCCTAGAAACTGCTCGGCTGCAGTGGCGATCGACACGGGATCGGAGCCAATTTTAATGTTGGCAACCCCGTCTACCATTACGCCAATATATTCCTGAGAGGGAACGGGTAAGGTGGTTTTAATATCTACCTGCATAATGCCAAGGTTTAACATATCCACCCGTTCAAAAAAAGGAATAACAAAGGTTGCACCGCCCCTTACAATACGGTAGCCAAAGTCTTTAACTGCCTCGTTTCCCGCTTCGTCCCGGGTTTTATATTTTTTACGCCGTCCACTGATAATCAGGGCGACGTTTGGGGGAACCTTGATATAATTTTTTAAAAAAACAACAAGCAAGGTCAGAACAAGCAGGGTGATTAGAATATTAATGATGATGGAGCCATAGGTAGCAAAGAAAAGGGAAAAATCACTTAATTGCGTCACTTTTTTCTTTTAATAATGTAGTAGTAAAGTGTTTTGCTTTTGCTGAAAAGATGGCGGGGGAGCAAGACTGCAAAAGAACTTTGGATACTGGTAATAGAATAGCACATAACAGTGCAAAATAGAGAAAAAATGTATGAAAGATACATTTTAAAGATCTAAATATACCAAAACACCTGGGAATACTTTGATAAAGCAGCATAGAAGGAGTATAATAGTATCATGGCAATAAAACGAGGCCTTATTTTATTTTCTGTCCTCAGCCGGCCTTTTTTGCCTTTGTTAAATAAAAACAATCATCATAAGGAGGATGAACAATGATACAAGATATTGCTGCACAAAAGGTTTTGGAAGCAGCCCTTTCAACCGGAGGGGACTTCGCCGAAATCTTTTTAGAAGACCGAAGAAACCATAACCTGCAAATGAAAGGCGGTAAAGTGGATACCGCCCAGCGGGCAAGAATACATGGGGCGGGCATTCGAGTGTTTAACAAGCTGGATTCTGTTTACGTTTATACAAACGATACTACTTTTGAAGGGCTTTTAACCGCCGCCAAACGGGCTGCCGCTGCAGTAAAAAGGACGGGGGCAGCAGTTCTATCTATTGGTTTTAACCACATTAATATTATCAACAACAGTCCTATTTTATATATGCCCAAAACCATTAAAGGGACCCGTAAGGTCGAAAAAATGCGTGCAGCTCATGAAGCGGCCAAGGCGGTAGAAGATATTTCTCAAGTGATTGTAAACTATATTGACAGTGAGCAAGATGTAACCGTCATCAACAGCGAAGGGGTTTTTGCGGCAGATACCAGGGTTTATACCCGCTTAAGCTGTATGGCCGTTGCTTCAAACGGTATCGAGAACCAAAGTGGCTCAGCAAATAAAGGGGCCATGATGGGCTTTGAGTTGTTTGATGCCCTGGCAGATCCACAGGCTCTGGGCAGGGAAGCAGCCCGCATGGCAAAAGAAATGCTTCATGCCCCCAACTGCCCGGCAGGGGTAATGCCCGTAGTAATCGACAAGGGTTTTGGGGGTGTAATCTTCCATGAGGCTTGTGGTCATAGCCTGGAAGCCACCAGTGTGGCTTTTAATTTAAGCGAATTTTCAGGCAAACTAGGCCAGAAAATTGCTGCAGATTGTGTAACCGCGGTTGATGACGGCACCATGCCCAACGAGTGGGGCAGCCTGAACATTGATGACGAGGGCATGGCTACGAACCGGCTGGTTTTAATTGAAAAGGGCATTTTGAAAAATTATATGATTGATAAATTAAATGCCCGCCGCATGAATATGGCTCCTACCGGCAGCGGAAGGCGGCAAAACTACACCTTTGCCCCCACATCTAGAATGCGCAATACCTTTATTGCCCCTGGAAGTGACAGCGAAACAGAAATGATAAAAACCATGGGCAACGGCCTGTACGCCAAGCAAATGGGTGGAGGCTCTGTCAATCCCACAACTGGGGAATTTAACTTTAATGTCATGGAAGGCTATATGGTCAAAGACGGAAGAATTGACCATCCCGTTCGAGGAGCTTCTTTAATCGGCAAAGGGTCTGAAATTTTGCTTAACATCGATCGGGTGGGTAAAGAAATGACTATGGCCCAGGGCATGTGCGGCAGTGTTAGCGGCAGCATCCCAACCAACGTTGGCCAGCCCATGATCCGGGTAAAATCTATGACCGTTGGCGGAAGATAGGAGGAGCAAACAGTGAAATTTGAAGAGATGATACCACAACTTTTATTAAAAGCAAAAGAAGCGGGCATAGAAGAGGCCGAAGCCTATTATGTTCTGGGCGATCACTTCTCCGCTTCCAGCATGAACGAGGAAATTATTCAGTATGCAGTAAGCACCACCTACGGCCTGTCCTTTAGGGGACTATACCAAGGGAAAATGGGCTATGCAAGTACCCAGGCCATGGATGATGATACCATTGGCCAGTTAATTGAAGGCGTAAAAGAAAGTGCCCAATTGATTGAAAGCGAGGAAAAAGAGAGTATTTTTCCCGGTGAAAAAGAATACCCTCAGGTAAATACCTTTGAACCAAACCTTGAAGAAGTAAGTGAAGAAGAAAAGCTGGCCATTTTGCTGCAAATGGAAAAGGCCGCTAAGGCTGTAGATAGGGCTATTGAACAAGTGGCCGACAATACGGTTTTAACAAACAGCAGCCAGGTGGGCATTGCCAATAGCTTTGGCTTGAACATTAGCTTTAAGCAAAATATGGCTGGGGGTTATACGGCCCCTGTAGCCAAAAGAGACGGCCAAGTTGCCATGGGTATGGATATGGGCTTTGGCAAAGACTTTGTCCAAATCAATCTGCCGCAAAAAGGGGTGGAGGCTGCCAATCGGGCCTTAAATCAACTCGGTAACCGGCCTGTACCCAGCGGCAAGTATTCCATTGTTTTTTCAAATGAAGCCATGAGCAGTTTGCTGGCTACTTTTTCCGGCAGCTTTTCAGCTGAAAATGCCCAGCAGGGCCTGTCTTTGCTGGCTGGTAAGGAAGGGGAGCAGATTGGGGCCGACAAGCTGACCATTACAGATGACCCTTTGCTGCCCTATGGTATTTCAAGCCGCCCCTTTGATGATGAAGGGGTAGCCTGCAAAAGCAAAAACCTGGTTGAAAAAGGAATACTCAATACCCTGCTGCACAACCGTAAAACGAGTGAAAAAGCAGGGGTACAAAGCACGGGTAACGGTTTAAAGGCCGGTTACACCGCACCAATAAAGGTAAGCCCTACAAACTTATTTATTGCCCCCGGCACAAAAAGTTTACAGTTATTAATGGAGCAGGCTCAGGATGCCATTGTCATTACAGACTTAGAGGGCCTGCACAGTGGGGCTAATGAAATCAGCGGTGATTTTTCCCTGTCGGCCAAGGGCTACAGGGTTGAAAAAGGGGCAAGAACCTTTCCAATTTCCCAAATTACCATTGCCGGCAACTTTTTTGCCCTTTTGAAAGATGTTATTGAAGTAGGGAACGACCTCTGGTTTTCCTATACGGGCATCGGAAGCCCTAGCGTTTATGTTAATAAAATGTCTATTGCCGGGCTGTAAGCCATTACAGCAGCCATTTTCGATCATCAAAAAACACTCCCAGAGATTTTCCCCTGGGAGTGTTTTTGCGCACTTTGTTAGGCATAAAGGTGATGCTCTTCCTTTGCTTTTATGTACTTTTTTAAATCCTCGTTATAATGGTCAAGCAGTTGCTGGGCGTTCATTTTTCCTGTTGTAAACAAATCGGTTGCTAAAAGCTTGTCGGTATAGCGGACAAAATTCGGAGCAGAGGATTCGGTTTTCACATCATGCCCGGCACTGCAATCAGCCCACTTCACCTGACCAGGGTATAGGGACATAATCTCCTCTAAAAGGGTCAGAGCCGTTCGTACAGACTCAAAAGCATACCGGTCTTTAATATATATTTGTACGCCATAACAAACTTCTTTGGCAAATTTAGAGGAGGTGGGCCTAAAGTAAGCCCCGCCAAAATGGACCCCGGCTAATTTTCGATTATTCATTTTTTGGGCCACAAGGTCTCCATCCATCCAGGGGGCGCCGATTAATTCAAAGGGCTTAGAGGTGCCCCGCCCTTCGCTGATAGAAGATACTCCTTCAAAAATGCACATGCCTGCATATAAAATGTTGGCTGTAACATGAGGCAGGCTGGGGGAGGGCAGCACCCAGGGTAATTGGGTTTCATCCTGGTATAAATGACGTTTCCAGCCCAACAGGGGCACCACATGCAAAGGGCAACCCATGCTAAACGTTTGGTTAATATAGCTGCAAAATTCGCCCATGGTTAGCCCTATGCGGTTAGGCAGCCCATAATCCCCAACAATGGTATGCATGGTGGGGGGGCAAAGGGTTCCTTCTACCTGCACCCCGTTAATGGGGGCCACCCGGTCAAGAACAACAAAGGGAATGTGATGGGCTGCACAGGCCTTCATAATGTGGCCTGCGCAGGCCAGGTACTCGTAATAGCGCACCCCGGCTTCTACAATATCAAACACAAGCACATCAACGTTTTCAAACATCGGGGGGGTAGGGGCAAGAATTTCCCGATTAAAAATACTGTAAACAGGTAGCTGGGTTTTTAAATCTATATAAAAAGGAGTTTCCTCCCCGTATATAAACTCACCCCGAATACCGTATATTAAGTTAAAAAGGGTAGTAATTCGGTAACGGCTGTGGAGCACATCCACTGCCATTTCCATATTTTTGTTAATGGCTGATCCCCCTGTAACCAGACCGATTCGCTGATTTTTTAAAAGCCTGTCCATTTGAGCCAGGTTATCAATTCCATTTAAAATGTTCGCCGCCACGTATACGCCCCCTGTTAAAATAGATTATATGTACAAAGCCCTATAAAAATATAATTGATTGGAGGCAGTGTATTGCCTAGAGTATAATCATAAAAGATAAGAAGGTCAAGAAAAGGAGGCATTGACTTTTACCTGCTGATTTTAAAAGAAAAAATATTTTCATTTCATACTTTAAGTGTATGCTTTATATATCTACAGCAGCAAAACTTCTTCTATTGCTTTACAAAAGACGATAAGCTTTTTATAATGATACATAGAATAAAAAAATATGGAGTGAAAGATAGATGATTATTGGTATTGACGGAGGAGGAACAAAAACAGAGGGTGTTTTAGTAGATGCCAAAGGCTGGATACACCAGCATTTATTAATGGAGGGCAGCAATCCCAACAGCCGGGGTTTTGATCAGGCAACTGCAACTTTATGTAATATGATTGACACCCTGAAGGAAGGGCAAGGGGAGATTGAGGCCATTTGCCTTAGCATTGCGGGTATTGCTATGGAAGAAATTCAGCACAGAATTAGAGAAAGAATTACCCCTTATCTTTTTTCCAATACAAAAATCCGTATGGGCAGCGATGCCTTGGGAGCCATGAGTGCCGGCATTAAAAATGCCGATGGCATTGTGATTATTGCCGGCACCGGTTCGGCCGCCTTTGCCAGGCTAAAGGGCAAATATTACCGGGTAGGAGGTTGGGGCCAGCTGATTGACGATGCAGGAAGCGGATACGATATTGGCCGGCTGGGGCTAAGAGCAGTTTTGCGGGCCTATGATGGCCGGGCTGAAGAAACGGCCTTAACAAATCAGTTTATAAAAAAAATGAACGGCAAGGCCCCTTGGAGTGCCCTTGGCGAAATTTATACGGGAGGAAAAGAATATATTGCCAGTTTTGCTCCCCTTGTTTTAAACGCGCAAGGCGATCCGATAGCTGATCAAATTGTTACTCGTTCTGTTTTTGACCTTGCTCAAATGGTTCGGGCAGCCCGTAAACATCTACCCAAAGGCGGAGAGATCCCTGTGGTTCTAGCTGGCAGTATTTGGAAAAATGACCGGGTCCGTCATGGGGTTCAAAAAGAGCTGGGCAATAGCTATATCATTACGGTGCCAAGGCTAAAGCCTGTATACGGGGCTACGGTAGAAGCAGCCATAGATGCAGGCTGGCAGGTGGATGATGCTTTTGAAGAAAACTTTGCTCAAAGCTATCAGGTTCATAACAGAACTTAACAGCTACACTTAGGTATATATTGAAAGGCAGCTTTTAAAAAAGGCTGCTCTTTTAGTGACTAAAAAAGCAAAAGAATTGACGAAAACTGAAGCTGGCGTATAATTAAGGATGTATCTGTAAGTGATGGAGGAAAAAATTTGATTAAAAAAACCGTCCAAAAAATAGAAAGACCCTTGCTGGAAGCAGCGCCCATGGCCGGCATATCCGACTGGATTTTTAGGCTTTTGGCCTTTGAGCAGGGCTGCGACCTGGCCTATACAGAAATGATCAGCGCTCTGGGCTATCTGTGCGCACCGGAGAATAATAGAGGAAACAATGAAATTTTAACAATAAACAAACAAGAGGGCCCGGTCATTCTTCAGCTGTTTGGCAAAGAACCAGCAGACATGGCCCTTGCGGCCAAAAAGCTAGAGGAAAAAAGCCAGTATACTGAAATTAACATTAACATGGGCTGCCCTGCCCGAAAGATTTCAGGCAAGGGGGAAGGGGCTGCCCTTATGAGAGAGCCGGGGTTGGCTTTTCGCATTGTAGAAGAGGTGAAAAAGGCTGTAAAGCTGCCTGTAAGCGTTAAAATGCGTCTTGGAATAGACGATGAGCAGAAAAATCCCCTTCAATTTGCAAAAGGAATTGTCCAAGCTGGTGCCGAGCGAATTATTATTCATGGCCGTACAAAGGAGCAAGGTTATAGTGGTCGAGCCGATTGGGAGGCAATTGGCTTGATAAAGCAAAATGTTACCATTCCTGTAACGGCCAATGGCGATATTACAAGCGGCGAAGTGGCCCTTAAAGCCCTTTTAACAACAGGCTGCGATGGGCTGATGATTGGCCGGGGTGCTTTGGGGAACCCATGGATTTTTGGTGAAGTCGCCGCCGCCCTTTTAGGCAAACCCTATCAAAAACCCACAGCAAACCAAAAAATACAAACGGCTCTTCGCCATACCCAGCTAATGGTACACTGGAAAGGCGAAAAATTTGGCATTGTTGAAATGCGTAAACACATAGGCTGGTACTTAGGGGGACTTCACGGGGCTGCCGCGGTTCGGGCCAATGTAAATAATGCTAAAACTTTTTGCGAAGTAGAAGATATTTTGTTACAATATTTAAATACTTTAAAAAATATTGTGGACCTAAAAAAGTGAGAGAAAGGCGTCTTAATAAACGCCCTTGATATAAGGAGACGGAGAATGGAAAAATTAATAATCAAAAAAAGAATAAAAAAGTGTTTTGCCTTGGCTATAACCCTAGTTTCTTTTTCTCTATTCTTTTTTGGAGCAGTAGCCCAAGAAGGCATCCAGTGGAATGACACAGCTGAAGTCTTTCCTTTTTTAAAGGGTTGGTTATCACAAATTGAGGAAGGCATGCCCTATGAAATAAAGGTTTCGGCTAATATTCATGAACTGCTCCCCTTTACAGAAGATACCATTGCAAACTTAGATCGGTTGGTGTCCCACATGAGTGCTGCCCTTTTTCTCGCTCAAAATAACCAGGGGCTTACATGGGGAACAGACCTGTATTTGGATAAAACTCTTTTATTTTCCCTAGGGGGCATCAACGAGGGAAATAGCCTAACCCAGTGGACCAACATTGGGGCCGTTTCACCCCTAACAAGTACAAAAACATCTCCTTTGTATGAGCTGCTAGGAGTCAATTCGCCTTTTGAAGCAACAAAAAGTATTCAGCTTCCCAATTTTGAGCAGTTGCTTAAGGGCATCCCTACTTTTCTCAAAAGGCTTACGGTGTCCCAGGAGGAGAAAAAATCAGGCAGCGAGTTTAAAAAAATTGGAAAGGCCGCCAAAGTAGTCACCTATCAGTTCGATGAAGGTACAATTTTACAGCTTCAGAGTTTTTTATCCGACTGTATTGAAGGTGCCAACTGGCACTGGGGAAAGGACCAAAACAATCGGTTCATATACGAAAAAAAAGGCACTCTAAAAGTATATTATACAAAAGAAAATGAGTTTTTGGCCCTTAGCTTCACCGCCCCTGTGCTTGTAAATGACCAATTGCGTAATATAGAGGGCTTTTGGGCCGGAAACCAGATGATGAACCGTTTTGAATTTAAACTGCCGGCAGATAAAGGGAAGAACTTATACAGCCTTGAAGGGGAGATTACTTTAAACCCCCAGGAAGGGAAGGTTGAGCTAAGTGGCAAACGGAAGGTTCGAAACGATGAAGGAACCATTGAAAACAAGCTTCAGGGCAACTTGATAGGGGCCCCGGGGGTAGGCAACGAACGAGTAACGGGAGAAATCACCTTAACCACCACAGCAGGGGAAGACCAGGAGGTTTTAAACTTATCCCCTTCCATTTTAACGGCCAAAACCAATGAAGGAACCTATGAAGTGAAGGGGAGCATCCGCCTAACCAAAGCTTTTAATAAAAAAAATCAGTCCGACATCAGTATTTCTTTGGTTGGCAGGCAAAGAAAAGAGGGTATTTCCATTCCCTTGGGGAAACAGGACTATGACAGCCTGACCGAGCTTCAAAAAAAAGAAATTGGAAATCTTTTAAACATGCACTTTACCAGTGCCTTTTCAAAAGCCCTGTTCACCTTACCCAAAGAGGATATCCTCTTTATTACCGAGACCCTGTCCCCTGAGAGCCTTAGTAAAATTTTTGACCTGCTACAATAACCTTTAATGCTGGGAGGAACCTTTCAATGAAAAAAAGAGCGCTCCTATTTTTATGCCTATGCCTGGTGCTGGCTCAGTGCACTGTGGCCTTTACAAGCCCCCTGGTTACAGAACAAATAACCCTGGGGGAAAAAATGAAAATGCAGCTGACCGCAGGCTCTGGCTTGAGCTTTTCATTTCAGCTGTTTGAAACAGAAAATAAGCAGTGGAAGCTGGGTTCCTTGGAAGGGACAGAACCTCTTGTTTTCACCGGAAGCTATTTAAAAGACAAATCCAAAAAGCAAGAGGAAATGAAGTTTGATTTACATAGAGGAGATGAAATCCTGCTGGACGGCTTTGCCGCAACCAGCCAGGAGCTGACCACTTATCAATCCTCAAGCCTTTTGGATGAGAATCTTCGCTTGAAAGCCCCCTGGCACAAGGTCCTTTTGACTTGGCTATTTTCTGCCGATCACATGCCCCTTGAATATGATAATATGTCGGTGCTATTTGACTTGATTGATCAGTACGACTTGTTTGATCAGCAAAACATGGAGCCATATTTTACCGATATTGACTTTTGGCTGCAGCAGTATGCTCAGGAACCAATTTACTTAAATGCCGATAACGAAGCTTTCATGGTTGAGTTTGACATTCCGCCACAGGGTATTGTAGAAGGGATAAACCTAATTATTGCTCGCTTCTTGAATCAAGGGCAGCAAGGGGAGGAAGCCCAGGCTAACGCCACAGCCCAAGAAGATGGCAAAAGTCTGCAATTCCCATTATTTAGTTTACTGCAAAAAAGCTACCAACAGGTATTAGATCATATTTCCTTTACCCAGAGCCTTTCCTTTAAGCGGTATTACAAGAGCTTTGGAGTTTTGGACAAGACCATCTTAACTTTGCCTTTACCTGAAGAATTCTTCGGTTTCCAAACCCTTACTCTTGAAGGAAGCATCCAGGGGGGAAATAGCCTTTTACTGGAAGGAGAGCAGGGACGGCTTGGCTTAAAGTGGCTTGAAATGGCACAAGACAGTGATAAAATCACTTATAGTGGAGAGGTTTTTTACTTTCCTGCGATTGAAAGTGAAGGTCAAAAGTGTATCTCCTTTGGCTATACTCTAAATACCCAAAAGGAAACCTTTACAGACCAAGAGAATAAAGCAAATGAAAAAACAGACTTTAGCCTGCTGCTGGTCCCCTTATGGGATAAGGAGGAGGCTGGAAGGATTTTAACCCAGGGACAAAAAGAGCGCTACCTTATTCAAGAAAATTTGGAAGTTCAGGGAGCTTTCAACCTTATCAGCGGCTCTTCAAAGAGCAATAGCGTTTCCTTTACCTTAAACGCCGCCCTAGAGGGGCTGCAATTTTCAGGACAGCTTTCAGGAGAAGGCCGCAGCCAGGCCCCTTGGGATTTTACAACCATTGGCAATGCGAAGGAGATTAACCTGAGCCAACTGCCGGAATATAAACAGAGCATTATTAAAAGGGCAGAGGTACTTTTGAATATAAACGAACAGATAGACTCCGCGCCTAGCGCAGAAGAAACAACCCCGCCTACACCGCTCGCAACAGCCCCGGCTGCAACCCAAACCTTGGCAGCAACAGCGTCTCCTGTCGTCGAAACAGCCGGAGATGGGAAGGCGGAGCAAAGCAGCCCGGAGCCGGAAAACAGCCCCGAAGAAGAGGAAGGCGGCAAAATTATTTTCAACTGATGATGGGCTTAAAGCTGAAATATAGATAAACAAAAAGGAGCCAAAAGGG
>CAYFQH010000011.1:0-12973 GCA_964345215.1 uncultured Oscillospiraceae bacterium
CCTTCCAAGGGAATAAGCTCAGCAAAAGAGTTGATTACGCTACCATCATTTTGGTTTATATAGCTTACGGTCACTTGCTTTTCTTCAGGTTCAGGGGCAAGGGCGGCCTGGTAGGTAAACACAACCGGTTCTGTTACGGTACCGTTGGGGTTAATGGTAACATGTTTTTGCCCTTCGCTTATCAAGGTATAAGCCGGATCGTTTAAAGCAGGGGTTACATAAGGGTTATCAGATGTAACGGTAACAAAAACGGGGTTTTCAATATTGGGAATAAGGCTACCATCCTCCAGCCGGTATTCAACCTGTGCTTGAGCCATCACCTGCTCCACCGGGGCAGGCTCGGTTGAAATATAAAGAAAGTAGACAGGAGCACCAGGAATCTGGGCGCCCTGGGCATCTACCGGGTAAATGGTAACATAATTTTGGTTTTGATTAAAAGACCCACCGGCATTTTGAATTCCTTGCAAAACACTGCCGTTTTGGGGGAAGTAGGTGTCGCTGGGATAGGTTGGATCAACAATTTGAAAAGTAATTTGATCCATAGGGGCCTCCGCAGGCAGCTGAGCCCAGAAGGTGTTGCCAAAGGCATCCATGGGCTGCAAAGTACGCCCGTCGGGAGTTCCGTCTACCTGCCAGGTAAGGATAAGGGTGGGCAGGTCAGGCCTGGGCGTTGCCAGGGCGGCAAAGGGAATAAATTGGCACAGCATAAACAGCGCCATGGCCCAGGCATACAAACGATGTTTTATTGTATATTTTTTATTTCGGGTCATAAGTAGGTCCTCCTTTAATGGGTATCTATATAGTGTTATTGTATCCCTTTCTAGCAAGGCTTGTCAATGAACAGATAGTGAAGAAAAGGGATTTAAAACCAAAAGAGAGAATGGTATGAGTGGAGAGGAAAAAGGAAAGCAATGGAAAAACCGGGAGGGAAAAAGATGAAGGATGAAAAGCTGACAGAACAAATTATAAGCAAAAAAAGGCTGTTTACCGGTAAGATTGTGAATGTAGAAACCTGGCAAGTGGCTTTGCCTAATGGGAACAAAGCCACCAGGGAGGCGGTGCTCCACTCGGGTGGGGTAAGTGCCTTTGTGCTTTTAAACAACGGCACGGTGCCCTTGGTGCGCCAGCACCGGGTGGTGGCAGGCCAGGTGCTTTGGGAGTTGCCCGCAGGCAAACGGGAGCCTGGGGAAGACCCATTGGAGGCCATGAAGCGGGAGCTGGAAGAGGAAACGGGATTAAGAGCGGCCCATTGGCAGCCTATGACCAGCTTTTATCCAACCCCTGCCTATTGCAGCGAGGTAATTCACCTTTTTTATGGGGAAGATACGGTTGAAACGGCCCAAAAATTAGATGAGGATGAGTTTTTAGAATTGGCCTTCTTCACCCAAGAGCAGCTTAAAGACATGGTTTTTAGCGGTGCTGTACAGGATGGAAAGACCATTATCGGTATTTTAATGGGGCTTCATATAGCTCAAGAACGAAAAACGAAATGAACTATATATAAATAACGAATCAAAAGGGGAAATTGTTCCATTTATATGAAAAAAATGTTAAAATCAAGGTGAACACTGTATTGGGGAGGGGTAATGATGAAGAAAAAAAGAAGCAAAGCTTTTAGTATCTGGATTTTGGTTTGTCTGTTTTTTCTTGTTCTCGGTATATTAATCCTCTGCCTTGGGGCAATCACCCAAAGGGATATTTTGCTCCCCTTTTTTATTGAGGGGATACCTGTTTAACGGATAGGGCTCTTTGCTACTACGCAAACAGCCGGTATAAACGCAATGTTCGGGTTTTGCTTTAAAGGCAAGTTTTGTTTTTCTATCCTTTCAAACTTTAACAAAGGGAGTTTTATGGTGCAAGGTTTTGAAATAGAGTACGGGCATTTGCCTCAGCTGGAAACCCCGCGGTTGTTATTGCGCAAGGGGCGTATGGCTGATGCCAAAGACTTATATGCCTACTCAAAAGATCCCCAGGTGGCAAGGTATGTGCTGTGGGATGCCCACCGGAGCATTCAAGAGAGCAAAGCTTATTTGCGCTACTTAATGCGCCAGTATCGAATGGGCCAGCCCAGCAGCTATGTGATTGTGCAAAAAACCACCCAAAAAGTAATTGGCACCATCGGTTTTATGTGGATTCAGCCGGAATACGCATCGGCCGAGGTGGGCTACAGCCTGGCTAGGGAGTGCTGGAACCAGGGCTATATGACGGAAGCCTTAGGAGCCCTTTTGAAATTTGCTTTTGAACAACTGGGGCTGAACCGCATTGAGGCCCAGCATGATGTGCGTAACCCTTCCAGCGGAGTGGTAATGGAGCATGTGGGCATGGTTAAGGAAGGCACCCTGCGGGCACGGATGGTGAACAAGCAGGAATACGTGGATGTAAACCTGTATGCCATTTTGCGCAGGGACTGGGAGCGGATAAAGGAAGCAGCAAGAACAAAACCCATGATATAGCTAGTAAAGGAGCGGCAAAGATGAAGTATCAGCAAAGGGCTTTTAGGGGAGAAGAACCATTATTAAAGGGAAACCTCCACAGCCATACAACTAGGTCCGACGGCAACGCAGCCCCAGTGGAAGTGGTAGCCCAGTATAAACAAGCGGGGTACGATTTTTTGGCCCTCACCGACCATAACCTTTATAATTTCAGCCATTATGGCGTACAGGGTATAACTATTTTACCCGGCATGGAAATTGATCAAAATTTACGGGGTGCCCAGGGAATCAAAACCTTTCATACGGTGTGCATTGGTCCTACCCATAACAATGGTTTTGATCAGGATGAGGCCTATGCCCAAGGGGGCGGCTTTTTTGAAACCCTAGACCAATACCAGCAGCTTCTTGACCAAGTACATCAAAAAAATAACCTGACCATTTATTGCCATCCTCAGTGGAGCAGAACCTTTACCAGAGATTTTGAAGACTTGAAGGGCAATTTTGCCCTGGAAATATGGAACAGCGGCTGCGCTATTGAAAACGACTGCGACACAGATGCTGCCTGCTGGGATGAACTGCTGCTCCAGGGCAAAAAAATATATGGTGTTGCTGCTGACGACGGACACGGACCCTGCCATAATGGCGTTGGTTGGGTGATGGTCAATGGGCAAAACACCGTGGAGGGTATTTTATCCGCCTTAAGGGAAGGAGCCTTTTATTCCTCTACAGGCCCTGAAATTTACAACTTTTATGTACAGGAAGGCCAGGCGGTGCTGGAGTGTTCCCCTTGTAGATATGGGGGCTTCGTGTTTGGCAATGTACCTAACCGCTTAACCCATGCAAAGGATCATTTGGTTGAAAAGGCTGTACATGCCATACCTACAAAAAGCACCTATGTAAGGGGCATTGTAAAAGACGAAAAAGGGCGCATGGCGTGGACAAACCCTATTTTTTTAGACGAAATAGAATAAAAACGGATAAAAAACAAACAGCACCTGGGCAAAAACCGGTGCTGTTTGTTTTATCCAAAAATTAATCTTCCATTTTTTCGAATTTTGATGCGGGAACCTTGCACTGAGGACATTTTGCCGGCGGTGCATCACCCTCGTGTATATAGCCGCATACCTTACAAACCCATTTCATTGAATCAATCCCTCCAAACCTTTTAATTTTCATCGCCATTTATTATATGACAAGACGAATAACATTTCAACCCATTTACGAATATACCCTTTTTTATAGGGGATGAAACGGATTTGTTTCAAACCCAGGGGATAAAAAAGCCTCGCCCATCTCTTCCAGGGCGATTTCTTCTTGATGCTCTGGGCCGCCGCTGGTCCAACTTTCAATCAAAGGAGGAACAAAGGAGGGGTAGGGAGCATAAGCTTTAAGGCGGTCAAGGGCTGCAAGAGGGGTTTGGGCCATAGGCTGGTCAGGCTCCAGGGCGAAGAGCACCTCTTGAGGAAATTTGAAGGGGCTGGCAGTAGAGAGAATGATGGCCGGGGTTTCGTCGGCTGTTTTTTCCCGATAACGGTACAGCACGTAGCTGGCAACGGCACTGTGGGGATCTAATAAATAGCCGTAACGCTGATACATGTGTTTAATCTCTGTTTTAATATGTACATCATTACAGTAATCAGCAACAAATAAACCTGAAAGCCATTCCATTCGCTGTTCCCCAATTGAAAAACTGCCAGTTCGCTTAAGCAAGTTCATCCATTGGTTAACCAAAAAACCGTCTCGGTCGGTAATTTCGTACAAAAGCCGTTCTAAATTGGCGGGGAAGGCAACATCCATAGCGGGGGAGAGGGTGTTGAAAAACAAGCGGTTGGTGGAATAAATGCCATTTTTAAAAAAGCTGGTTAAGGCGTTGTTGCGGTTGCTGGCACAAAGAAGCTTGCCAATGGGTAAACCCATGTTGCGGGCATAAAAACCGGCTAAAATATTGCCGAAGTTTCCGACAGGAACCACAAAGTGTACCGGGTCCCCCCAAGCAATTTGCCCAGTAGCCAAAAGCTGGCCGTAGGCAATAAAGTAGGTAACAATTTGGGCTAGCAACCGCCCAATGTTTACACTATTGGCCGAGGTAAGAAAAAATCCCTTCTCTAATAGCTGGTTGCTAATTGCAGGCTCGGCCAACAGGCCGGCCAGGGCTTGGTACAACTGGGGAAAAGAACCCTTCACCCCGATGGCCCGCAAGTTTTCTTTTTGCCCTTTTAAATGGTTCATTTGAAACTGAGGCACAAGGTTTGCGTTGTTGTTAGGGTAAAAAGCATTACAATATAAGCCGGGTGTAGCGCTAAAAGCGGAAAAAGCCGAAGCCCCCGTGTCACCTGTTGTAATGATCGGGGCAATAATTTTTTGTTGTATATTGTTTTTTTGCGCCCCCAACAAAAGCAAGTGGGGCAATAGCTGCATGGAAACATCCTTGCACGAAGCGGTAGGCCCATGAAACAGTTCTAAAATAGCGGTATTGTCTGTAAGAGGACGAAGGGGAAAGAGGTCGCTGGAAGGAGTCTCTTCCTCGCCATAGGCTCTTTGGCAAGCACTTAAAACCTCTCTTGGAGTATAGTCGTCTAAAAATAGGCTCAATAAACTGGCCGCTGCTTGGGCATAGGGTTTTGAAAAAACATTTTGATTTAAAAAATCAAAGGTTATAAATGGGAACATGGCAGGTACATACAAGCCTTCCCCTGGAGCAGCTCCGTACAAAATAGCCTGGGAAGCCGTTACACCGGCGTTGCCGCGGGTACTCAAAAAGGACATATCATCACCTGTCTTTTTATAGATAATAAAATCAACACCGCACAAGTTGGGTACAAGGAAAAAGCAGCTTTCATTACCTGAAACAGCACTAAAAACAATGGAAAGAAGAAAGCTGTTTCTGTACATTTTTGTTTTTAGAAAAAACCCCTTGGCTCTTCACCAGCCCTCCTTTTGCGCAGTGTTTCCTAAATAAAATCAGCAGATAAAGAGCTTATCTGCTGATTAAATATCGATTTTTTAAATAATGTATTTATGTAAAAACTCAGGCAGTTCCTTGGTGTCCATACTGATGGAGAGAATGAACTGTACGTGGCGCTCTTGAGAAAAATGATCCAGCCTGTCAAAAAACCATTGGGAATTATCCATATCGCCTTTAAACAATTTTAGGAACGCGTCCACATAAATGGTGCCTACATCAAAGTTTTGAGCTAAGATACCGCACAAGAAACCTAAGAACATTTCTGCATTAATAAAATGATATTCACCAGCGTTGATGAAGCGGATTTGGTGGCGAAGGTCAAACATATAACGGTTGTCGTCATCTATAAAAATAACATCACTTTTTGCTTCTTCAATGGAATGATTGGCCATATCAATGATGCGTTTTGTTTTACCGGAACCTTTTTTACCGTTAATAATTTGTATCATAGAAGGTGCCCCCTTTAATTATGTTTTTTTGTCTATATTTATTATACGATATATTTTGTCAGGATGCAATCATCCAAATGTAAATAAACTGAAAACCCCCGTTCAAAGGGCTTTTACTCCTGGTCTGAAACAAGGTGTTCTTTTAAGGCTTCCATGGTCATAGCGGGAAGAACCTTAATAAACTTCCCTTCGTTTGCTGGTTCGATGCCGCAGATACCTTGATATTGGCAGTACATACAGGCAGGCTTTTGAGGAAGTTGGGCCGGGGCAAGGGCAATGTGACCTTGGTAAATCTCATTTGCAAAACCGTTGGCTAAAGTGAGGCTCCGGTTTAAAAGAGCCCTCATTTCCTTAAGAGAAAAGGCTTTGGCTCCTTGGGTTAAGCGGCCGTCTATATTGAACATTTTTTCTATATAGGCGGGCTTTTCCCGTTGATCCATGGCCCTGTAAACTTCCGGATCTGCCAGGGTAATGCCCTTAAGCTTCAGGTTTTTGGCAATCTCTTCCTCTGCCGCTTCAACGAGGTCTTCATCCATTTGCACCAGCGGGTCGTCAATATGAAAATAGAAAGCCCCGGCGGGGAAGAGGGTATCGTCGTAGGAAATGGCTGCATGCAGGTATAAAACAAGCTGAAGCTGAACACCACACCACAGGGCAGCGGGGTCCAACTCCTGGCTGCTGCTCTTATAATCTACCACCCTTAAGTAAATGCTTTGCTCCCCTTTAAACTGATCCACCCGGTCAATGACTCCGCGAACCATGGCCTTTTCCCCATTGGCTAAAGACAGAAAAATTGGCGGCAGCAGGCTGTTTTCGTAGCCAAAAGAAACCTCGGCTTGACTGGGGCGAAAGTTGCTTTCTTTTGCTTGTTTTGTAAACACCCAGGCGGCGGTTTTTAAGGTGGTTTGATAGCGCCTGGCCTGAGCATGGGTTTGAAGGGTTTCTCCCATAGGGCCTTCAAAAAGTTCTTTTTCAAAGGGAGCAAGGGCCTTTTCCATCAAGGCATCAGACTGTTTTTTTGTAATGTGGGGCCAGGCGGGGGCGTCGGTTATTTCTTTTGTGTAATTTTTAAGGGCTCTATGGTAAAAAGTGCCGATATCCTGGGGGGTAAGGGCCCATTGGGCCCTGTCAACCGGCCGCAGGCCATATTGAACAAAGTGGCGGTAAGGGCATTGGGCAAAGGTTTCAAGGCGGCTGACCGAGAGAACTTCTTTGCCAAAAAGTGCTTGGGCTAAGGGAGGGCTTAGGGGCATGATCTGGCTTTTTTCCGTTAGGGCTAAAAGCACTTCCCGTAAGGGGGCTTGATAAGCCGGATGAGCATAGAGGCTGGCGAAAGCTTCTTCCCAATGATTGGGCAGAGGTTGATTAGCAGAACCGGGATTAGAAAAATGCTTTTTAAGCAAGGCCCCTATTTTGGCTAAGGCAGGGGAAGGGGACAAGGGAGGTACCGGTTCTTCCTGAAGGGCACCTCCAGTCACTTCTAATTGGGGAAAGATATGGCGGGTAATTCGATCTATTTGGGGCAAAGGGCGCAACACCTGGCCCTGGATGTTGGATTGAGGATAGGATAAATACAAAAACCGGGAAGGAAGGGAAAAACTTCTCACCAGGTCTGCATAGGCTAAATGGGCCAGATCGCCGCTGGATAAAAAAGAAGGATTGTTTTTATCTTTCTCAAACAGTGCCTGTTCCTGATCTGTAAACAGGGTGGCAGTTTCCCTCTTTAGTAACCCGTCGTTTAAGCCCAGGGCAAAAAGCACCGAAAGATTGCCTGGCAAGGCATGCCCCAATTCGCCGCAAAAAAGGCTGTTTTGGCTTGGAGGAAGGCCGTGGAGCTGGCTGGATAAAAAGGCCCCTTCCAGCCAGGAGGCAATGTGAACAGCGGGAATACGCCGCCCTTCCATTAAATGGTACATTTGATCCAGGGTACGAAGGATTAATTGCCACACCTGACGGTTGTGAGATACGCTTTGATTAAGGCCCAGAGCCAGTAAGGCTGTTTCTTGGTCAAGAAGACGCTGATAGGCCCCAATGTCTTCAAGAAGGGTCATGACGGATTGCAAAGACGCAAAGGTGGTGCTTGACTCAAGAAGCCCTGCCCCAAAGCGTTCCAGGGGGCCTATAAGGAGCATCCGTATTTCTTCCATAGGGCCGGCAACATCGGGCCCCCCTTTTACAAAGGGCTTTGTCCATTGGCGGCCTTTGATGCCGTAAGCCAGGATGTAGTTTTCCAACTGATCGCATTCCTTTGAGGTTAAGGGAGCATAGCCCGATTTAATACAGGCTAAAATATCTTCTTTTTGGTAGCCCTTTGTGGCGGCCCGGATGCCATGCACAACAAAACGAATGAGGCCGTGATCAAGGCCGGAGGTAGGCACATCCAAATAAAAGGGAATTTGATAGCTGGTAAACAGGCCGTAAACCAGGGTACTATAGGCGCTGATGTCTCCAAGGAGGACCCCCATCTCATCCCAGGGGATGCCTTGGCTGTTTAAGCGAATCAATTGGTTTGCTACCTGGTCTACCTCATCGTAGATGGTGGGAGCGATGTGCATAAACAGGTTTTTTGGGGCCTTGGGGTAGGTTGTAACCGGATAGGCAAACAGGTTTTTGGTTAAGTGGTAAATATCCTCAGGCAACAGGGAAGGCGGTTCATTTTTAATAAATGAAATACCATAGCCAATGCCACATTTTTTCAAGCCTTTTGTAAGCTGGCGCACACTGCGCCAGGCGGGGGCGAAAATTTGCCCGTCTGGGGCCGACTGGGCATCGCCGCTGATGGCAATGGTCACCTGGGCACACTGGCCGCCAAGGGCAAACAAAAGTTCGCGCAGCTCGTAGGAAAGGAGATCAAATCCGTATACAAACAGGTAATCATCTTCAAAGAGAGGCTGGGCAACAACCCGGTCAACGGCATCCTTCGTTACGGCGCTGCCGTCGATAAACTGGGCTTTAAGCACCTTTTCATATTCCATCCAAACCTGATAAATGTCGGCAATTTTTGCCTTTAAAGAAGGGGAAAGGTCCGCTTGCTCTTCATGGATTTTAAGCTGCGAAAGCGTATAGCCTCCTTGCTTCCAGCGGTCTATTTCAGTCAGCATCTTTTCGCCAAAACCACGGGAACGAACAATGCTCTGGTAATAGCGGAGGTTTTTTTCGGCCTTTAATAAGGCTTGGGCAATGGCAATTTGTTTGCCCAAGGCATCAATGGGGGTTCGGGGGTCTTTTCCTCGTTGTTCAAAAATACGGTGGCATAGCCTGGAAGGAGAGAGAACGTGAATGTTAAAAAACCCCGGAAGGTTTAAAAGCCGCAAGATGTCCTGTTCTCCCTGCAGGGTATACTGCTCAGGCACAAGCAATATGCAGTTTTTACCTTCCTGATGCCTTTGGGAAAGAAGCTGAACAGTTTTTAAAAGAGGCTCTTTTCCCCGGCCAAAATAGATGGACACATGACCCACTTTATTCATTCCTTCCTTTATTATAAAGGTTATTTGCATATAAAAAAGACTTTCAAAATAATTATGCCACAGGTTCCATTTCCCGTCAAAATAAGGAAGGGCTCTTTTGCCCAATGTGGAAAAATAAAAAAAAATAAGGTATGATAAGCTGGAAGGAACTTGTTGATTAACGGTCTTAAATACGAAAAACCCATTAAAGTGAGGAACGAAATACATGGATACAACAACCATTGGGGCCATTGCTACAGCCCCCGGTGTGGGCGGCATTGCCATCATTCGCTTAAGCGGGCCCCAGGCCAAAGACATTTTGAAAAAAGTCTTTTTCCCGAAAGGAAAAAAACAAGAATATATTTCCCATCAAATGATGTATGGGCATATTGTAAGCGGCGATCAAAAACTGGATGAGGTGATGGCTGTGTTTATGGCCGCCCCTAAAACCTATACCAGGGAGGATGTGGCCGAAATTTACTGCCATGGGGGCAGCATTGTTGCAGGGGCGGTGATGGACCTTCTTTTAAAGGAAGGGGCCCAGCTTGCCCAGCCTGGGGAATTTACAAAAAGAGCCTTTTTAAATGGGCGCATTGACCTAAGCCAGGCGGAAGCGGTAATGGATTTAATTGCCGCTTCAGGAAAAAAGGCGGCGCAGGTTGCGGTGCGCCAATTGGGCGGCGGGGCTACTGCCTTTATACAAAAGGCCCAAGAAAAACTATACCAGCTGGCAGCAGGCCTTGAAGCGGCCATTGATTACCCCGAGGAAGTGGAAGAAGAGGAGGCCACGGCCTTTTTGGAACAAGGCTTGCTGAGCCTTGGACAAGAGCTTGTAGAATCCAGCGATATGCAGGCCAGTAAGCTCTTACAAGAAGGGCTAATGGTGGCTATTTGCGGCCAGCCCAATGTAGGCAAAAGCTCTTTACTAAATGCTTTAACCAAGCAGGAACATGCGATTGTAACCAACGTACCGGGCACAACCCGAGACGTGATTTCTGCCACCCTGGAAGTGGACGGCATCTTCATTAAACTCTACGATACGGCAGGCCTTCGCCAAGCCGGCGATGAGGTGGAGAGCATCGGCATTGAAAGAGCAAAAAAAATTATGGATCAGGCGGACTTGCTTTTGCTTGTCATCGATGCCAGCCAGCCCATTTCAAAAGAGGATTTGGACCTTTTAATGCAATATAAAGACCGAAACATCGGGGTTATTCTTCATAAAAGTGATTTAGCCCCCCAAGTGAAAGAAGAACACATTTTTGCCGTTGCTAAAGAGGCAGCAATTAAAAAAGCCTCTTCCACTACAGGGGAAGGGTTGCGGGAGATAAAAAGCCTGCTTAAAGAAAAAGCCCAGCTGCCCACTGAAATTATTTTAACCAACCAGCGGCATATTGATGCAGCAAAACGGGCGGCCCAACATTTGTTCCATGGAGCGGGAGAACTAAAAGCCGGAGCTCCTCTTGATATGGTAGGGGTAGATATTCGCCAGGCCAATATGATTCTGGGGGAAATTACCGGAGAAGACATTAGCGAAAAGGTGCTGGATGCTGTTTTTTCAAATTTTTGTGTAGGCAAATAGGCGGGTATAAAAAATAATGCTTTATATAATATAAAGGGAGAAAGCTTAAATATTTTATCTCTTTATTCCCTTAAGGGATAAAAACACGCAAAAAGCTTGTTTTTACTAAAAAGCCATGGTATAATCAAATAGCATATTTTATCAATAAACAATTGGAAAGAAGGGTGTCACATACAGAGTGGAAATTGCTTTAATCAACCGGTATAACCCAACATGCCCAAAGGGGGCTGCTGGTTGTATTGGTGGAAAAGAGCAATGAGGGCCATTCTTTTTTATTGCCAAAATTCCACTGGTGGCACCAAGTTTTAAAAAGGAGAAAACATGGCGAAAAAAACCGTAGCGCAAATGATGGCTGTGTGCGAAAAACTGGCTCAAACCCTGGGGTATGAGCTGGTTGACATGGGAATAGAAAAAGAAAGCACCGGCCAGTACTTGCGCATTTACTTAGATAAACAGCAAGGCATTACCCTGGACGATTGCGAAAAATATCATCGCCAGGTGCAGCCTTTGGTGGAAAGCATTGATTACGACTTTTTAGAAGTCTCATCTCCAGGCATTGACAGGCCCTTAAAAACGGAAAAGGACTTTTTACGCAGCATCGGCATCGAGGTCGAGGTTCGCCTATACAAAAGCCACCAGGGGCAAAAAAAGCTCATTGGATTTTTGATCGGCTTTGAAGAGGGGCAAGTCCGTTTAAAAACAGCCGTGGAAGAACTGACCTTTGCTCTAAAGGAGCTGGCCCTGGTCAAACCCTTTATCGACATGGACGGCATAGAAGAAGTTCCGTTGCCATAAAATAAAATAGAAAAATGAAAATATACGTTAATATACGTTAAGGAAGGCGGCTCCCCAAATGAAATCAGAAATTACCCAAGCAATTACAGCCTTGGCTAAAGAAAAAGGTTTAGACGAGGAAATGCTGTATACGGCCATTGAAGAGGCCCTGAAAACAGCCTACAAAAAAAATCTTCCCCGCAATCAGGCTGTACCCAGCAATTTAAGCGTTGTAATGGATAGAAGAACCGGCGAAGGCCAGGTTTTTGCCCGTAAACTAGTAGCGGAAGAAGTAGAAGATACGGCAAACCAGATTACCTTGGAGCAGGCTCACCAAATTCGCAAAGACTACGAAATCGGCGACATTGCCGAAATTAACGTAACCCCCCAGGGTTTTTTGCGGGTGGCAGCCCAAGCGGCCAAACAGGTAATTGTTCAGCGCATCCGAGAAGCGGAACGGGGTAAGGTATATGAGGACTTTATTGAAAAAGAAAATGAAATATTAACCGCCATTGTTCAGCGCACCGAAAGCAAAGCCATTTATGTTGAACTGGGGCGCACCGACGGCATTATGGAAGCCAGCGAATGGATGCCGGGAGAAGAGTACGAAGTAAACGATCATATTAAGGTATATGTTCTGCAAGTACAGCGCAGCATGCATGAGGGGGGCAACCGGGCTCCTCAGGTAAAGGTTAGCCGCATCCATCCGGGCCTTGTAAAACGCCTGTTTGAAATGGAAGTGCCGGAAATTGCCGGGGGAATTGTGATTATTAAATCCATTGCCAGGGAGGCAGGCAGCAGAACGAAAATGGCCGTTTACTCTACCGATCCCCTTATTGATCCTGTTGGCGCCTGTGTTGGTCCCAGGGGAAGCAGGGTAGACAGCGTGGTAAACGAACTGAAGAATGAAAAGATTGATATTATTAAATGGTCTGAGGATCCGGCAGAATTTGTGGCCAATGCCCTAAATCCGGCCCAGGTACTCAGTGTGTTTATCGCCGAAGGGGAGAAAGCCTGCAGGGTCATTGTACCCGACAGCCAGCTGTCCCTAGCTATTGGTAAAGAGGGGCAGAATGCCAGACTTGCCGCCAGGCTCACCGGCTGGAAGATCGACATCAAGTCTCAGTCCCAGGCGGCAGAGCTGATGGGTATTGAATTTGATGAACCCCAAGGGGATGATCAAGCAGATGTCTATGGTTATCACATGCCCGATGAACATGAGCCCTTTTACATGGAGCCTCAGCCCTTGGAGGATGTTTATTTTGACGGTGATGACGATACATTATAATTTTGCCGGCCACCATTAAGCAAAAATTGCCACCATTAAG
>CAYFQH010000011.1:13073-29097 GCA_964345215.1 uncultured Oscillospiraceae bacterium
GCCACCATTAAGCAAAAATTGCCACCATTAAGGGAGAAATAGAATGAAACCAAGAAAGATACCCATGCGCATGTGCGTTGGCTGCCGAGAAATGAAGCCGAAAAAAGAACTTTTACGTGTAGTAAAAAAGCCTGATGGCCATATACAGCTTGACGTAACGGGCAAGGTATCTGGTAGGGGAGCGTATGTATGCCCAAGGCGCGAATGCCTTGAAAAGGCGATTAAGCACAAACAGCTGGAACGGGCTTTGGAGAGCCCGTTGGATGAACAGGTTGTCAAATCCCTTTTTAAGGCTTTGGATGACGTGCAAATCCTCTTTTCAAAGGAGGCAGGCGAGTGACAGCGAAAAAAGGCTGTGGGCCAATTTTAGGTTTGCTGGGCTTGGCTATGCGGGCAGGGCAGGTTACAACAGGCCAGGAAGCTTGCATCATTGCAGTACGCAAGCAAACCGAGGAGATTGTATTGATGGATGAGGCAACGTCGCTAAATGGGCAGAAAAAAATGACGGCTGTATGCAAAAGCTACGGCGTACCCCTTGGAAAACTGCCCCGGGACGCAGTTGGTCTAGCTGTTGGAAAGAACAATCGAATGGTTGTTTCCCTGCGGCGAGGGCCCCTTGCGCAAAAGCTTTTAAAAAAAGCGCAGGAAGAAAAAATACTCTTGTCCTGGGATGAGGACGATGCAAATAGCTTAATGGGAGGGCTAAAAATAGATGAGTAAAGCAAAATTACAAGATGCAGCGCGGGAACTGGTGGAAAATACAGACGAAGTCTTGTTGGAAGCGAAAGAAACCAAGGGTATCGCTGAAAAATTGATGCAGTCTTTAAAAAAGGTTGAAAATCAATTTGCTGTCCAAGAGCAGCAACGCAAGGCCCTTGAAAAACAAAAAGAGGAAGAGGCCCTGCTTAAGCAGCATGCAAAAGCCTGGACCATGCCTGATGATGAACTGTTGGCAGCCCAAGAAGCAGAAAACCAGGGGAAAGAGGATGCAAAACCGGTGGAAACGACGGCAGTAAAAGAGAAAAGTCCTCCTGCCGATGCAGCAGCTGAAAAACAAGCTCCTGCCAACAAACTTGAAAAAAGTGAACCTGCGCCAACAGATGAGCAAGCAGTAGAAAAGCGAGAAAAAGTGCAAGTGAAAAGCGAAACACAAACAGTAGAAGCTAAACCCCTTGTAAAAGCCCCGCAAGCCGGAGAACAAAAAGCAGAAAAAGCACCGGCGCCTGCCCAGCAAAGACCAGCGGCTCCTGGGGCACCCATGCAAAGAAGAGCAGGGGATGGTTCGGCACCTCGGCCCATGAACAGGCCCCAGCAGGATGGACCCAGGCCGCCTTATGGGCGCCCTGCTAATCCTCAACAAGGACAGCAGCGGCCAGCTGGCCCATATGGCCGACTTGCCAATCCTCAACAAGGGCAACCTCGCCCGGCAGGCCCCTATGGGCGCCCGGCCAATCCCCAGCAACAAGGCCAGGCGGGCCCTTATGGGCGCAGGCCCGGTGGCGCAGTTCCTGGCGGTCCAAGGCCCCAGGGAGGAGCCCCTTATGGAAGGCCGGCTCAAAGTGGTGGGGATCAAAACCGAGGCTTTCAGCCGCGTCAGGGTTCTCCTGGCGGGCAGCGCATGGGCGGCCCTGGTCAGCCCCAGCGAACCAAAGCAGCAGACATTACACCGTTTGTTGAAAAAGAACGGGTGTCTAATTACGATCCCAACAAAAAGAACTACGTTCGCCAATATGATCCGGAGCGGTCAACCAAAAACAAAAAACAGCTTGCCAGAGAGCAGCGCTTTTCTTCCTATGATGATGATAGATCCCTAAGGGGCAGGAAGAGGGGCGGCAAGAAAAAGGTTTCTGTACAGCAAACCATGGCCCCCATTAAAATTGAAAAAGCTGTCATGACGGCGGAAACCATTACCGTAAAAGACTTGACTGAGCGCATTGGGAAGCCGGCGGGAGATATTTTAAAAAAGCTTCTATTATTAGGGGTTGTAGCCAACATTAACAGCGAGCTGGATTATGACACAGCAGCCTTGGTCAGCAGCGAGTTCGATGTGGAGCTGGAACTAAAGATGGACAAAACAGCCGAAGACTACCTCTTGGAAGAGGACTTTGAAGATGACGAGGAAGATTTAGAAACCCGGCCGCCGGTTGTTACCATTATGGGCCATGTTGACCATGGTAAAACCTCTTTGCTGGACTATATCCGTAACGCCAAAGTAACCTCCAGCGAAGCAGGGGGTATTACCCAGCACATTGGGGCTTACACGGTAGACCTTGAAGGGCGCAAAATCACCTTCTTAGACACTCCGGGCCACGAAGCCTTTACAGCCATGCGTGCCAGGGGAGCTCAGGCTACGGACATTGCCATTTTGGTTGTTGCAGCCGATGACGGGGTGATGCCTCAAACCATTGAGGCTATTAACCACGCCAAGGCAGCCGATGTGCCTATTATTGTAGCTGTTAATAAAATGGATAAGGCTACGGCTAACCCGGACAGGGTAAAACAGGAGTTGACCACCCATGGGCTTGTTCCCGAAGAGTGGGGCGGCGATACCATTATTGCACCTGTAAGTGCCTTAACCGGCGACGGGGTAGACGAATTGCTGGAAATGATTTTGCTGGTAGCAGATGTACAACAACTGAAAGCCAACCCGGATCGTTTGGCGCGGGGTATTGTTATTGAAGCCAAGCTGGATAAGGCCCGGGGTCCCTTGGCAACGGTACTGGTTCAAAACGGCACCCTGCGTGTAGGGGATAATATTGTAGCCGGCGTTGCTTCCGGTCGCGTGCGGGCAATGCTCAACGACCGGGGTGAGCGGGTAGATGAAGCAGGCCCCTCCATCCCTGTGGAAATAGCAGGTTTTGGGGATGTTCCCTCGGCTGGGGATGAAATGATGGCCGTAGGAGCTGATCACTTGAGCCGCCAGGTAGCCCAGGAGCGGCGGGATAAGCAAAAGGCAGCCCGCATTGCCACCAGCAAAGTAACCCTGGACAACCTGTTTAGCACCATTGATGCCGGTAAGCTTGTAAACTTGAACCTGATTGTAAAAGCCGACGTCCAAGGCTCTGTTGAGGCAGTGAAACAAGCCCTGGAAAAGCTGTCTACAGATGAAGTGAAAATCAGGATCCTTCATAGCGGTGTTGGCGCCATTACCCAAGATGACGTGAACCTGGCCTCGGCCTTTAACGCCATTATCATTGGTTTTAACATTAGACCCGATGCGGGGGCAAGGGACTTGGCCGAAAAAGAAGACATTGATATTAGGCTGTACAGAGTCATTTACCAGGCCATTGAGGATATTGAAAAGGCTATGAAAGGCCTGCTGGAGCCTGAGTATAAAGAAGTGCTCCTAGGCCATGCCGTGGTGCGAAACACCTTTAAAATTACCGGTACAGGTACTGTTGCAGGCTGCTATGTTCAGGATGGAAAAATGGTTCGTAATGCCCTGGTTCGCCTCCTTCGTGATAACGTGGTTATTTTTGAAGGCAAACTCTCGTCTTTAAAGCGCTTTAAAGACGACGCCAAAGAAGTTGCTGCCGGTTACGAGTGCGGCATCAGCTTGGAAGGATATAACGACATTAAAGAAAATGATGTTATAGAGTGTTATAACATGGAAGAAATAGAGCGGTAATAATGATAAATTCCATCTCTAAAGGAGATGGAATTTATCATCCTTACACCATGAAAGGACAGGCAAATGAATAAACAACGCACCGAAAGAATAGCTGAAGAAATACGCAGGGAAATTGACCATATTGTCAGGGAAGACTTAAGTGATCCCAGAGTGCAGGGTACATACAGCATTACCCGTGTTGACTTGACAAACGATTTGAGCTTTGCAAAAGTGTACGTAAGTGTTTTGGAAGCGGAAAAGGCTCAGGACCTTATGGCTGCCCTAACCAAGGCAGCCGGCTTTATTCGCAAAGAGGTTGGCAAAAGAGTCGTTATCCGCCACACTCCCCAGCTTACTTTTGTAAAAGATGAAAACATAGCCTATGGCATGCATATTGCCGATGTTTTGCAAAGGGTAATGGGAGAGGACACTGCAAATGGAGAAGTATCTAAAGACCAAGACCAATAGGGTAAAGCGGGTTTTTTCTGCTGAAATAATCGATGAAATTAAAAAAGGCAGCAGCGTTTTAATCTGCACCCATGTGTCCCCTGATGGGGATACCATTGGCAGTGCCATAGGCTTGCAACTGGCTTTAGAGAGCATGAGCAAAAAAGTGGTTGTTGCCTGCTCAGACCCTGTGCCTGCTGTTTTAAACTACTTAAACAAGGCCGATCAAATTGCTTTACCAAAGGATTTATCGGCAAAAGACTTTGATCTAGCCATCGCGGTTGATGTTTCTGATGAACTGCGCCTGGGGGACTGCGGGCCTCTGTTTTTTGCTGTGCCCAAAACCATTCAAATCGACCACCATGGCACCAACCCTAACTACGCACAGTTAAATTATGTAGATGAATCGGCCAGTGCCACAGGCATTTTGATGTTTGACTTAATTGAACAGCTGAGCGCTCCCCTTACACAAGATATTGCCATTGCCCTATATACAGGTTTAGCCATCGATACGGGGAATTTCAGCTTTGACAACACCAGCCCCGAGGCCTTAGAAGTAGCCAGCCGGCTTGTGGCTTGCGAGGTACCGGTGGGGGATATTAACCGGGCCCTGTTCCGGGAAAAAAAGCCTGAACAAATACGTCTGCTGGCAAAGGCCTTAAGCCACCTTACTTTTTACGATGGGGGCAGGGTAGCAGGCCTGTGGCTTTCTGATGACGAGATGGAAGCCATTTCTACCTTGGCGGAGTATACCGACGGCATTGTAAACTATGCCATGGACGTAACCGGGGTTAAAATGGCCTTCTTTGCAAAAGAGCAGCCCGAAGGGGTTAAATTTAGCCTGCGCTCTATTGCTCCTTACGATGTGGCTGCAATTGCTTCTCAGTTTCATGGCGGCGGCCACCCCAGGGCGGCAGGCTGCACTATTTACCAGGCTTTGGATAAGGCCATCAACCAAATGGTTGAGGCCATGGTGAAAAATATAAATCAAACACAAGAGACCCAGCCATGAATGGGTTTTTATGTGTGCTAAAACCTCCGGGCATGACATCGGCCCAGGTGGTGGGCAGGGTCAAGCGGCTTTTTCCAAAAGAAAAGATAGGCCATGGGGGCACCCTGGACCCTCAAACCGCCGGGGTGCTGCCCATTATGCTAGGCAAAGGCACCCGTTTGTTTGATTACATGCTTGAAAAAGAAAAAGAATACATTGCAGAAATTTTCTTCGGCATCGAAACCGATACCCAGGATGGGGAAGGGGCGGTTATTGGAAAAAGCGGAGTCTATCCATCCCAAGTAGAAATAGTAGAAACCCTAAAAGCCTTTGAAGGTGAGATTTTTCAAACGCCGCCCAGCTATTCAGCCTTGAAGGTAAATGGAATCAGGGCCTATGATTTGGCCCGTCAGGGCAAAGAGGTTCATCTTGCCAAGCGCAAGGTAACCATATCGGCCATAACGCCCCTTTGGTATAAGGGACCAAACCGTCAGGGAATAAAGGTGCGCTGTTCTAAGGGCACTTACGTTAGAACCCTTTGTACAGATATTGGCAAAAAGCTTGGATGCCCCAGTCATATGTCCTTCTTGCTACGCAGCCAAAGCGGCATTTTTACCCTTGACCAGGGCAAAACCCTGGAAGAGCTGACCCAGGCAAAGGAAGAAGGCACCTTGGAAGAGCTGCTTCTTCCCCTTGATTTTCCTGTAAGTCACATTCCAAAGTCGATTCTTCCCCAAAGCCAGCAGGAACATTTTTTGTATGGCAGGCCTATGGATAAAAAAGCCTTTCCTCCTTTTGCGCAAGATGAAGTTTTTAGGCTTTACAACCCCTGGGGGCTTTTTTTAGGCATGGCCTGGGTGCAGGGCGAGCAGGTGCGGTTAAAAACGTACCTTCAGGGCATTGATTAACCAGGGTATTGATTAAAATGTAAGGAGAAAAAAGATGAAATTATTTTTCTCATCCCAGGGCATGTGTTCGCAGCAAAGCGTATTGGTTCTTGGCACCTTCGACGGTGTTCATCTAGGCCACCAGCAGTTGCTTAAAAAGGGAAGGGACCTTGCCAATAAGCTGCACGCAGCCCTTGTTTTTTCTACTTTCTTTCCTCATCCGCTAAGGATTATCCGGCCTCAAAAGGCCCCTAAAGAAATAACTACGGTTTTAGAAAGGGCTAGCGTTTTAAGTAAAATGGGTGTAGATGAAATGCTGGTATGGAAATTTTCAAAGGATATTCAAAGCCTCAGCCCCCAAGAATTTATTTTAAAGATTGTGCTCCCCCTAAAACCTAAGGCCGTCGTGATTGGTTTTAACTATACCTTTGGCAAAAACGGCCAGGGAACGGCTGACCTCATGCGGGATTACGGCGAAAGTTTTGGTTTTGATGTTGTTGAAGTGCCCCCGGTCACCATTGATGGGCAGGTGGTCTCCTCTACTCGCATTCGAAATTTTTTGTGCGCCGGCCAGGTAAAAAAAGCTCAAATCCTATTATCCAGGCCTTATAGTGTTCAAGGTAAAATTGTACACGGCAAAAAGGCTGGAGGCAAGCTTGGCTTTGCCACTGCCAATATGCTACCCCACAGTAATAAGGTGCTGCTTGCCTTTGGGGTGTATACGGCCTATGTTACCATACAAAAGGGGCTCTATCCCGCCATTGTAAATATTGGCAACCAACCTACCCTGCCCTCGGGCCATGTTACGATTGAAGCGCACTTGCTTAATCAAAACATTAATTTATACGACGAAAAAGCCCGCATTTTCTTTCTGGAACATTTGCGAGACGAAATTGCCTTTGAAAGCGTTCAAGCTCTTCAAAGGCAAGTGGGTGATGATATCCAAAGAGCGAAAAAATTTTTTAATCAGCCCCGTATCCAGTTTAATGCCCTAAACCGATAGACTATTAACATACTAAAACAAACAACTTAAAAGAGACAAACAAAAGGAATAACCAAAATGAAAAAAATACATAAACACTTACTCATCGCCCTTACTTTTATATACTGCCTTACCGCCCTTGTACTGCCCTCGGGCGGGGTTTTGGCCCAAAACCAGGAGACAACAGTGGTTCTTACTTCTTTTTTCCCTATTTACGCCATGGTTAAAAATATTACCCAAGGAATTGAAGGAATACAAGTGTATAACGTGGCCCAGCCCGAAGCAGGCTGCCTGCATGATTATCAGCTTTCGGCAGAAGAAATGAAAAGGATGGCCGCAGGCAGTATTTTTGCTATTAACGGCGGCGGCATGGAAGGTTTTTTGGAATCGGTCATTGGTCAGTTTCCGGATTTGGCCATTATCGATGCCTCTGTTGGCATTGAACCGCTTTTTGAGCAGGAGCATGATCATGCGCATCATGAGCATGGAGAAGAGAACCATGATGGGCACGAGCACCTGATAAACGCCCATTTTTGGCTGGATGTACAAAATGCCATCCAAATGGTTCAAAACCTTTCTAAAGGGCTTAAAGAAGAGCTGCCCCAGCAGGCCCTTTTACTGGCTGAAAATGAAAAAGCCTACACCGACCGCCTGACTGTGCTGGATCAAAAGCTAAAAACAGGCTTAAAAAATTTGAAAAACAATCAGATCATTACCTTCCACGAGGCCTTTCCTTATTTTGCTCAGGCTTATGGCCTTCAAATTGTTGCGGTAATTGCAAAGGAGCCGGAAGAGGGATTAACCCCCAAAGAACTGACCAACTTGGTTCAACTCATTCGCAGCCAGCCCGGCCTTCCTCTGTTTATTGAGCCCCAGTACCCAAGCCTGGCCGCTCAAACCATCAGCAGCGAAACCGGGGCCCCCATTTATACCCTGGATCCCTTGGTTACAGGCAGCCAAGAGGAGGCTTTAACCTATTACGAAATGGGTATGGAAAAAAATATGGAAACCCTTCTTGAGGCTTTAAATCATTAAATTAAAACAGCAAAAAACATAAAACAACCGGCTTGTTTGCTCAAACCGGTTATTTTTTTGTTCCTTTGCAGAGTGAAAAGATAAAGGGGTTAATAGGGATTAAGCAAAAAATTAACTGCAAAAAGGGAGAAAAAATAGAAAGGGTTTTAAGAAGAAAAAACACAAAAAAACACAACATGTATACAAAATATGCTATAATATAACTAGATATAGTATTGACAAGGAAGCAAAAGGGGCTATAATGGGTAGTGCTTAACAACTACAAGACAGTTAAAATAGAAGATAAAAAGAAACATAGGAGGCGGCCGCGGTGATTACATCCATTGAAAAACGTGACGGTAGGGTTGTTCCTTTTGCAGAGCATAAAATTCAAAGAGCAATTGAAAAGGCCTTTACTGCAACGGATGAAAATGTAACCTTAAAAGAAATAAAAGAGATTTTGAAACAGGTGAATTTTGAAATTTCTAAAATTGGCAATAACCCTCCACCTAAGGTAGAAGAAATACAAGATGCGGTGGAGAAGGCTTTAATTGAGCAGGGCTTTGCCAAAACAGCAAAGGCTTATATCATATACCGGGCCGAACGAAGTCAAAACAGGGAAATGAACTCAAGGCTGATGAAGACCTTCCAGGATATTTCTTTTAAAGATTCTTTAGACTCCGATATCAAGCGGGAAAATGCCAACATTGATGGAAATACCGCCATGGGCGCCATGCTCCGTTTTGGTTCAGAAGGGGCGAAGCAGTTTTACAACCTTTACCTTTTAAAGCCCGAACATACCCAAGCCCATCAAAACGGCGATATCCATATTCATGATTTGGATTTTTACAGCCTAACAACCACCTGTTGCCAAATTGATCTGCTTAGCCTTTTTAAGGGCGGCTTTTCAACAGGCCACGGGGTTTTAAGGGAACCTAAAGATATTATCAGCTATTCTGCCCTGGCCTGTATTGCCATTCAGGCCAACCAGAATGACCAGCATGGCGGTCAAAGTGTTGTAAACTTTGACTACGGCATGGCCCCGGGGGTTAAAAAAACCTTTGTGCGCTGTTATAAGCAAAATTTAGCAAAGGCCTTGGAACTTTTATCAAGTATTGATGAAGGCCTTGAGGCGGCAGAAGACATCTTGACCAAAGTGAATGAACAAGGACAAGCCCCTACATTTAAAGAAAACAGCCTATGTAGCCAAATGGTTAAAAAAGAACTGCTAGCCTATGGCAACGAGCAAATGGCTGCCACCATTGCTGCCTTCGCCCAAGAAAAGGCTGAAAAAGAAACCCGCCGCGCTACTTATCAGGCCATGGAGGCCTTAATTCACAACTTAAATACCATGAACAGCCGGGCCGGGGCACAGGTACCCTTCTCGTCTTTAAACTACGGAATGGATACAAGCCCCGAGGGGCGGCTTGTGATTGAGCAACTCCTTTTGGCAACGGAAGCAGGCCTTGGCAACGGTGAAACACCTATTTTCCCCATTCAAATATTCAGGGTAAAGGATGGAGTTTCCTATAATCCAGGGGACCCAAATTACGATTTGTTCCGCCTGGCCATTCGAACCAGTGCCAAGCGTATGTTCCCCAATTTTTCATTTTTGGACGCCCCATTTAATAAAGAATATTATAAGCCCGGCCATCCGGAAACAGAAATTGCTTATATGGGATGCAGAACCCGGGTAATGGCCAATACCCACGATCCGGAAAAATCCGTTGCACCTCAAAGGGGCAACCTTTCCTTTACTTCTATTAACCTGCCTAGGTTAGGTATTGAAGCCAAAGGCAATCTAGACCATTTTTTCGCTGCTTTAACCCAACGGCTGGATCTTGTAACCGATCAGCTGCTGGAGCGTTTTGAAGTAATTGCCCGAAAAAAAGTAAAGAATTTTCCTTTCTTGATGGGTGAAGGCATTTGGATTGATTCAGAAAAACTGGGATGGAACGATGAGGTTCGAGAAGTGCTTAAGCATGGTACCCTGTCCATTGGCTTTATCGGCCTAGCCGAAACCTTAAAGGCTTTAACGGGCAAACATCACGGCGAAAGCGCTCAAAGCCAAGAATTGGGCCTTAAAATAATTGGCTTTATGCGGAACTATACCGACCAAAAAGCCCGGGAAACAAAACTGAACTTCACCCTTTTGGCAACCCCTGCCGAAGGCCTTTCCGGCCGTTTTGTAAACATGGACAGAAAACGCTATGGAAAAATGGAAGGGATTACCGACCGGGAATATTATACCAACAGTTTCCACATTCCCGTTTACTATCCCATCAGTGCCTTTGATAAAATTGCCCTGGAAGCCCCTTACCATGCTTTGACCAATGCAGGGCATATCAGCTACGTGGAAATGGATGGAGACCCGCTAAAGAACCTGGGAGCCTTTGAAAAAATCATCCGCTGCATGCACGATCAAGGCATCGGTTATGGCTCCATCAACCACCCCATTGACAGAGACGGAGCCTGCGGTTACCAGGGCATCATTGACGATCAATGCCCCAAGTGCGGCAGGGATGAAAGCGAGTATCCCTTTGACCGGATCCGCCGGATTACAGGCTATCTGGTAGGCACCCTGGATCGGTTTAACAACGCTAAAAAAGCGGAAGAACACGACCGGGTGAAGCATAACCTAAAACAATCAAACCAGGAGGTGGCGGGATGACCCTCCGCCTTTGTGGGATTAGCAAGGAATCTTTTGTAGATGGGCCGGGGATTCGCTTTGTGGTGTTTACCCAAGGCTGCCCCCACCATTGCCCCGGCTGCCACAACCCCCAAACGCATGGCTTTAGCGGGGGAGAAACATGGCAGGTGGATGACCTTTTTGAATTGATGGGAAAAAATCCCCTTCAAGAGGGCATTACCTTTTCCGGCGGCGAACCCTTTAGCCAGGCTCAAGCGCTAAGCCTGCTGGCTCAAAAAATCAAAGGCGCCGGGATGAACCTATGGATTTATACCGGTTACACCTACGAAGAACTTCTTCAAATGAGCCAGGAGGATGAGGGCGTTAAAGCCCTTTTGGATAAAACCGATGTGCTGGTTGACGGCAGGTTTATCCTAAAGCAGCGAACCCTGGGTACCCCCTTTATCGGCAGCCAAAACCAGCGGCTGATTGATGTGCCCAAAAGCTTAAAAGCCGGTGGGGTTATTTTATGGGAAGCGCCTGTTTGGTAGGCCTGAAAAAAACATTGACAATTAAAGGGGTTTATGTTAACCTTATATTCGTTCGAGAGAACCTATGCCATAGACAGCCGGTTTGCACGCAGGTGCAAATAATGAAGCAATGCTTCGCCAGCCGAGGTGTAAGGCCAGTAAATAAATTTGATTTACTCCCCTTGCGCCTGCGCAAGGGGTTTTCTTTTAACTCAAAATAGGAGGTGAAAGGAAAAAATGGGTAAGAATTTAGACATTAAAAAAGAGGTTGTTTCAACAATTAGCCAAAAGTTCGACCAGGCACAAAGCGTTGTGGTTGTTAAATACTCCGGCTTAACTGTTGAAAAGGCAACCCAGCTGAGGGCCCAGTGCCGCGCTGCCGGTGTTGAATATGTTGTATATAAAAACACCTTGGTTCGCCGTGCCCTTGAAGGGTTGAACATTGACTCATTCAACGATAAGTTGGTTGGTCCCACCGCTTACGCCTTTAGCATGGAAGATGCGATTGCACCTGCAAAGGTGATCAATGATTTTATCACCAAGAACAAAACCGAGGCCATTAAAATTGAAGGCGGTTTGTTGGGCAAAGACTACATGGACGTAGATAAAATCAAGGCCCTGGCCGCACTGCCCTCAAGGGAAGAATTGCTTGCTAAGTTGCTTGGCAGCATGACCAACGCCATTGGCGGTTTTGTACGGGTTTTGGATGCCATTCGCGCTCAAAAAGCAGAAGCGGAAGCACAAGGTTAATGTAAACTAAGAATATGATTTAAAATGAAAGAAATTTAAGGAGGCAATCCATTATGACTCATGAAGAATTTATCGCCGCAGTGGAAGCGATGACCGTTTTAGAATTAGCTGATTTAGTAAAAGCCATGGAAGAAAAGTTTGGTGTATCCGCCGCCGCTCCTGTAGCCGTAGTAGCTGGAGCTGCTGGCCCTGCCGCCGCAAGCGAGGAAGAAAAAACTGAATTTGATGTTGTATTAAAAGACGCTGGTTCACAAAAAATCAAGGTTATCAAGGTTGTGCGTGAAGTGATGTCCGGTTTAGGGCTGAAAGAAGCCAAGGAAGTGGTTGAATCTGCTCCCAAGACAATCAAAGAAGGCGCTTCCAAAGAAGAAGCAGAACAAATTAAAGCCAAGTTTGCCGAAGTTGGCGCTGTTATTGAAATTCAATAATTGCAGCAATAGTTTAAAAACCGCCTGAAAGCCAGGCGGTTTTTTATTTTATGTTGAAAGAGTACTTTTAATTGTTTGACAATAAACGGCCACAAAAAAGGCGAAGGGCGGATATAATCCTTTAGACATTAGGAATGCAAATTGATGGTAGATGGCTGGCCAGCACCAATTTAATAACTCCTCCATTCATTTATAAGGTTTGGGTTTGTTAGGCTGTCGGCTAAAAGCCGCTGGGTCAGGGTTTTGCTCTTGCCCGAATAGTCGTTATAGGCCGCCAATACATTGGCTAGCTGCACGTCATTTTCCGTTCGGTTATAGGTCCAAAGGGTATCCTCTTGAGTGCCTTCAATGTACAAAAGGCCTGAGTATGGTTTTACAAGCACCGCCGGAGTTCCCTGTAAAAGGGCCATCATTTTTATCCAAATATCATCTGCCCCAAAACAAAGTTTTTTCATATTTTGTATATTAAATGCCTCTGGGTGAACTGCGCCAGGGGGGTATAGGGTTCCGCCTCCAGTTAAGGGCATAATCTGCATCAAAGGCCGGTGAAGGGGGGCCAACAGGCTCCGCTTCCAATGATAATAGGGCAAGGGATGGCCTGTTTCATCCAGGGTAATGCCGTGGGCATACAGGGTGCTTACAGCCTGGGGATGGGCCTGATAGGATTGATAAAGCTGCTCAATGGCATTTTTAGGCACATACAAATCATCGTCAAAGGTAAGAACCAAATCATTGGGATAGTGCTTCATAGCATAATGGTATTTTTTGTGGGAGCGAAGGTCATCTGTAAAAACGACTTCCACTCCTGCTATCTTTTGATGTTTACGCAAGTACCCGGGTAGCTTTTTTTTAGGGTATTGGCTTTCGGCCAGCACCAGTAAAATTTTATCCGGTTTTACGCTTTGGCTTTCAAGGCACTTTAGCACCAAGGCTGCAGGTAAGTTTCGTTTAGGGTAGGTGGTAAGGGAAACGATGATCTTTTCCTTGCGGACTTCACTTTTGTTTAAGGCATCGCTCCTGGGTGCGGCGTTTTTTAAAACCCGGTAATACAGCTTTAACTCGTTATAAGTTGAAAAAGGCAGACCTAGCCTTCCGCCCAGCCGCAAGCATTTTTTCAGTACTGCCTTAACGGCTTTTTTGACTTTTTGCTTTGCAATATAGGCTTGGTAGCTGTTGTTTTTAATGTATTTGTATAAATCGTATAGGGGATCATCGTTTATATCGGCCCTTGTGCAGTTGGGGTAAGTTTGCCTGTAAACATTGCGGATATATTCATAGTGGGTTTTAAAATCTTCCTGGTCGGCGCTGGTGGCATAGGCATTATGGCTAAAAGCGTATTTTGACACGATAAAAAAGGCCAGGGCTTCTTGCAGCTCACCCTGAAGGGGGGAAGCGTTAATCCGCTTTTCAACAGCATCAACGGCCAAAATAATATTATTCATGTTCTTTGTTTTTTTGCTGGTAATAGAGCCTTGAAGGTTGGTACGGTAGTATACCAGGTTTTGGCTCAGATAGGCAATGCTATCGGCAAAGGCGAGGGAGAGGGCTGCAAAGGTGACATCGTTTGTGGTAGAGGTATTTAAAAAAGTGAGATTGTTTTTTTTGATAAATTCGGATCGGTATAACTTATTCCAAGGTACGGGAACCACCACATCTAAAATACGCGTGGGCACGTCCTGGCGATTAAAAACCGCTTGTACCGCCCCGCCGGGAAAAAGAGTAGGGCGGATGCCCAATTGCTTCGCGGTGGTTTTTTGCTGCTGGTCGTACTCGTAGTAATCAAAAGCCACAATGTCTGCACCGGTTTTAAGGGCCTGGTCATAGGCACTTTGTAACAAATCGGGGCTAAAATAATCATCAGCGTCTAAAAAAATGGTATACTGTCCTTGGGCGGCCTCAAAGCCCCTGTTTCGGCAAACCCCGGCAAAAGATTTTTGAGCCATGGGTATATACTGAATGCGGCTGTCTTTTTCCATATACTGGGCGATCAGGGCTTTAGAATTATCGGTAGAACAATCATCAACACAAATCAACTCAAAATCTTCAAAAGTTTGGGCAAGCAAACTGTTAATGCACTCGCCGATGTATTTCTGGGCATTATAAACAGGCATAACAATAGAAATATGAACAGGCTGATGGATTTTTTCGGTCATGAAGGTGCCTCCTACGTAACAAATGGGCAAGGAAAATACTTGCCTGCCTATTATAACATAATTAGGCAAAGGGAAACCGTTTTTTGGTGCCAGCCTTGCTGAAAGGACCGTAAAGTTTACAGATATTTCATTGACACAGGGGCTCGTAAAAAGTAAAGTATACTTATCAAACACGATAAAAAAGGATGGAAAAACCATGGGAAAACGATCAGAAAAACAGAAAAAATCTCCGATGCAGTTTTTGTTAAGTTTTTTAATTGTCATCTGCGCAGGGGTGTTTATATTTGCCGGCTATAAGCTGTTTACTGAGTTAAAAGAGTATAAAGACGGGGAACAAGCCTATGAAAAAATCTCTGATTCCTACGCCGCTACTTCTGACGATGTGGAAAAACTCATTGCTTCCGGTGAGTTAAATGCCTTTATGAATCCCAGCTACACCCCAAGAGGGGAGCAAAACAATCAAACAGATCAAAACTCTAATCCCGCCCCAAACACAAGCCAGGAAGGAAATCAGGGCATTGACATTGTAGTAGAAGGGGAAGCCGCACCGGGCATTGATATGATTAAAAGGGAAGAAGAGGAAAGAGTCTTTACGCAGCAAGGTGTTCCCTACACCAACCCCTTTAACGTAACAGGCTTAAAAGAGCAGTGGCCCAATGTAGTAGGCTGGGTGTATATTCCTAAAACCGTTGTCAGCTACCCCATTGTTCAGGGGGATGATAATACCAAGTACCTGCGCACCACAGTAGATGAACAGTACAACAAAGCAGGGGCCATTTTTATGGATTATGAGAGTGAAAAAGATTTTACTGGTGAGCACACGGTGATTTATGGGCACAACCTAAAAAATGGCAAGATGTTTGCAGATTTAATCAAGTATAAAGAAAAAGACTTTTTTGAGCAAAACCCCTATGTATATCTTTTTTTAGAAGACAGGGTGCTGGAACTGCGCATCGTGTCTGCCTATCCGGCCAAGGCCCACTCCAGCCAGCGGCAAATGCTCTTTGGGGACAGGGCTGAGTTTGAAAGCTATGTGCAAAACGTGCTGGATCAGTGCGACTATTCTTTGCCAATAGAAGTGGATAAGGTAAGCCAGCTGTTTACCCTGGCAACTTGCTCATACGAATGGAACGATACCAGAACCTATGTTCATGCCGTGCTCTCTAACGAAATACCATTAGAACAAACAGCGTTGAAAACCCGATAAAAAAAAGGCAAAAGATAATTCTTTTGCCTTTTTTTATTTTATGCTTTTAGATGCAGCTCAAAACAGATTTTCATTCAAGCTGCCAGCCAAAGGCTTCCAGGGGCCATAAAAGTCCACTGCCTGTCAATGGAGCAAAAGCCTTTGCTTTTGTGCTGGCAGGCTGTTTTTCTATACCCATTAATATGGTAAAATAAAAAGGCCTGATAATCATGAAACAGGGGTATAGCGGCCTCTTACGGTAAAAGGAGAATGATGATGGGAAATAAAAAAGAATCCTATAGCCTTCCTAAGGCCATCAAGGTACGTGGGGTGCGGGTAAATAACCTGAAAAATTTAGATATAGATATTCCCCTTCATACCTTTGTGGCGGTGTGCGGGGTGTCGGGTTCGGGCAAA
>CAYFQH010000011.1:29197-47832 GCA_964345215.1 uncultured Oscillospiraceae bacterium
AGATATTCCCCTTCATACCTTTGTGGCGGTGTGCGGGGTGTCGGGTTCGGGCAAAAGCTCCCTGGCCATGGGCACCTTATATGCAGAAGGCTCCCGCCGGTATTTGGAAACCTTGTCAACCTACACCCGCCGGCGTATTGAACAGGCTTCTGTGCCGGATATGGACGAAATACGCTACCTGCTCAGCGCCCTGGCCCTGCGCCAGCGGCCCAATGTGCCAAACATCCGCAGTACGGTGGGCACCCTATCAGAAACCTTGAATATTTTGCGGCTTATGTTCTCTCGGCTGGGCAGCCACCTTTGCCCCGATGGCACTTACGCTACCCCCAGTATCGAGGCCATTCAAAAAGTGGAAATCACCTATTCCGGGGGCACCATGGAGTTGCCCAGCGCCGAATCCTTTGCTTTTAATGGGCAAGGAGCCTGTCCCACCTGTCAAGGCAGCGGCCAGGTGGCGGAAGTAGATCGGGCGACCTTGATTGGGGATGAGAATAAAACCATCCGCCAGGGGGCTGTTGCGGCTTGGCGCACCCCCGGGGGAATGATTTACTCCATGGCTGCCGAAGCCCTGGGCATTCGAACCGATGTTCCCTTTAAGGATTTAAGCGAAAAAGAAAAAGAAATGGTTCTCCATGGCAAGCCCCAAAAGGTACCGCTAAAGATTGATGGAGGCCAACTATTATAACGCCTACGATGCCATTGAAAGGGGTTACCATAAAACTGAAAATGAAAAAAGCCGGGAGCGGTTCAGCCGTTTTTACCATATAGCTGTTTGCCCTGCCTGTGGAGGCAGCCGCTATTCCCAAAAGGCTTTGTCAACACTCCTCGGGGAAAAAAACATTGCCCAGGTATCGGCTTTAACCTTGGAAGAGTTGAAAGGCTTTACTCAGGGCCTGGCCGAGGGCCTGCCTTTGGAAATGCAGCCCATAAGGGCAAAGCTGACCGAGAAGTTTTATGATTATTTGCGTCCCCTCCTTGGCTTAGGCCTTACTTACCTTTCCCTTAACCGAAACGGGAACAGCCTGTCTACAGGGGAGCTGCAGCGCCTTCAGCTGGCTCGTACCCTGCGCAACGAACCCACCGGGGTTTTATATGTGCTGGATGAGCCTTCCATTGGCCTGCATCCGGCCAACGTTGGCGGTTTATTTGAGGTATTTGACGGGCTTTTAAAACAAGGGAATTCCCTTGTGGTGGTAGAGCATGATGTGGATGTGCTGCTAAAGGCCCAGTATGTGATTGAAATGGGGTCCGGAGCAGGAAAAAATGGGGGCGCCCTTTTAAACGCAGGCAGCGTAGAACAGGTGGCCGAAAGTAAAACCTCACTCATTGGCCCTCATCTAAATGGCAAGGCAAAATTACTGGTGCGAAAACAGCGCCCGGTGGAGGAACTTTTTGAAAAAGGCGCTATCCACCTTGAAATTGATGAACTGCACACCCTTTACAACATTTCGGCAGCCTTTCCCATCGGCTGTTTAACGGCAGTAACGGGGGTATCCGGCGCGGGTAAAACAGCCCTGGTGCTGGATAGCCTGGTAGCCGCCTTGGAGGCAAAAATAAAGAAAAAACTCCTGCCGGACTTTATAAAAAAAATAACCCGAAATGGCATTCGGCGGGTGGTCACCGTGGATGCAACTCCCGTTGGCAAAAACAACCGCTCTACTGTTGCCACTTATTCCGGGATACTGGACGGCATTCGAAACCTTTTTGCCGCTACGGAGTTAGCCAAGGAACTCGGCTGGGATGCGGGACATTTTTCCTATAATACTCAGGAGGGGGCCTGCGAAACTTGCGGTGGCAGCGGCCATATATCCCTGGACGTTCAATTTTTGCCCGATGTGGATTTATTGTGCCCCACCTGCGGGGGCAGCCGTTACAATGTCCAAACTTTGCAGGTGCAGTGGCAGGGGCTGTCAGTAGCCGAGGTGTTGGCTCTAACCCTTGATGAGGCTTTGGAAGTGTTTAAAAACCAAAGCACAATTTTGCCTAAAATAGAGGCTCTTACAGCCCTTGGGTTAGGGTATTTGGCCCTGGGGGAGGCCACGCCCCTTTTATCCGGCGAGGAGGCACAGCGCTTAAAGCTGGTGGCGGAAATTGGCAAAATGCAAAAGGGAACTTTGTTTGTTTTTGACGAGCCGACCACGGGCTTTCATCCCCAGGATATTCGTACCCTGCTGGTGGTATTTGATACTTTAATCAGCGCCGGAGGCACGGTGATTGTCATTGAGCACGATTTGGATTTAATTGCTAATGCCGATTATGTAATCGATATGGGCCCGGGAGGTGGCATCCACGGGGGCCGTGTGGTTTTTGCCGGCAGTCCTGGCCAGCTATGTAAGATTCCAGGCAGTGTCACAGGCAGGTATTTAAAGGCATACTGGGCCCGTTACGAGGAATAAAGATCAAAAAAACGCAGGTAAAAAGCTTGGGCAGCTCTTCTTTTTTAGACTTAAAGCCATCAAACTCATCAACAGCCATACAACAAAAAACAGGCGGCTTATGCCAACCTGTTTTTTGCTTTTTAAGCCAATAGATTATTTTTGGAGCGGGTGATGGGAATCGAACCCACGTAGCTAGCTTGGAAGGCTAGAGCTCTACCATTGAGCTACACCCGCGTAAATGGTGCGGACGAAGAGACTTGAACTCTTACGTCTAGGACACTAGATCCTAAGTCTAGCGCGTCTGCCATTCCGCCACGTCCGCATAGGGTTTGATTTACTGTGTTTAGCCACGAAGGTTATCCTAGCATATATTCATGCAAATGTCAATGTAAAAAGGCGAAATGATAAATAAATGTTATGGAAAAGGTTGGCTCTGTGCTATGATAATAGCGTAGAGCAAAAAGGAGTGTACAGGCAGATGGAACACGAATTTTTTATGAAAATGGCCCTGGATTTGGCTAAACAGGCCCAAAGGGAAGGGGAAGTGCCTGTAGGGGCGGTGGTGGTACACCAAAATCAGGTGATTGGCCAAGGATATAATCTGCGGGAAAAGCTAAAAAGTCCAACAGCTCATGCTGAAATGCTGGCCATTACCCAGGCGAGCAGGCACTTAAATACCAGGCGGCTTGAAGGCTGCAGCCTCTATGTTACCTTGGAACCTTGCCCCATGTGCGCCGGAGCCATGATTATGGCGCAAATCAACCGGTGTTATTTTGCTGCCTACGACCAGCGCCAAGGCTGTGGCGGCAGTATTTATAACCTCCTTGAAGACCCGGCTTTTTACCACCAATGCAAGGTCATTGGGGGAATCATGGAAGAAGAAGCTCAAAAATTGCTTCAAGAATTTTTTGGGAAAAAGCGCTGAAAAAGGTTTTTAAAAACGTAAAAACGGCTATGATGTCCTTCCTGGGGTAAAAAGCCGGTAAAAGGCAAAATAAGTTTGCACAAATAAGGATAAATCAGTATAATAAATGCCATGGTACCATGGCAAAGGAGGATCTGCATTGCTCATTCAAACCATCGTTTCAGACTTAGATGACACCCTGCTGATGGAGGATCATACCATCGGAGACTATACGGTTCAAGTGATAAACCAAGTGCGCCAAAAGGGGATTCAGTTTATTCTGGCCAGCGGCCGTTCCCCTAAAAGCATGGCTCCCTTCGTGCATCAGTTAAACCTAAACCTTCCCTTTGTGGCCAACAACGGGGCAACGGTGGTTGATACCAAAACAGGGGAGTTTTTGTATGATTTGCAGTTTAGCCCCCAGCAAGTCCGGGCCTGCCTTCAGTTTGCCAAAGAAAACGGGGTTTACGTTCAAGCCTATCATGGGGACCACTTTTACTATTCAATAAAAGGCACCGGCTGTGATACGGAATATGAATATGCCACAAAAATGGAAGGCATTTATATGGAGGGAATTGAAAAAAACTGGGATCATCCTTCTTCCAAGGTTTTAATGATGATGGCTCCTGAAAAAGTAGAGGCCCTGTACCATAAAGGGGTAGCAGCCTTTGGCGAATGGGTGCAGTTTACCACCAGCAAAGCCAACTTTTTAGAGCTAAACCCTAAAGAAGCTTCTAAGGGTAATGCCTTAAAGTGGCTGGCTGAAAAGGGCATTTTAAAACAAAACAGCACCATGGTTTTTGGCGACAGCTTAAACGACATTAGCATGTTAAGCTGGGCCGGCTACCCTGTAGCCATGGAAAACGCAAGGCAGGAAGCCAAGGACATTGCAAAATTTATTTCCCTTTCAAATAATAGCCAGGGCGTAGGGCGGGCCATTGAAAGACTGATTCTTAAAGGAGAGCAAAAGATTGATTAAGGCAGATGATTTTGTAAAGGCGTTAAGCTTAAACATCCTGTCCCCCTCGGCAAAAAAAGAGTGGGATATTCGCACAACGGATATTAACAGGCCTGGTATGCAGCTGTGCGGTTTTTACGAATATTTTGCGTATGAACGGCCCCAGGTAATTGGCAAGGTTGAAATGAATTACATTGAATCCCTCGAGCCGGATCAGCGCAGAGAGGTTTTAAAAAAGTACTTCAGCTATAATTTGCCCTGTGTAATTATTTGCCGGGGGATGATGCCCCCAAGCGAATTGATAGAAGAAGCAAAGCTCAGGGATGTTGCCGTTTACCAAACCCCTATGATTACTACCCGTTTTACCTTTAACGCAGTAAACTACTTAAACACGGTGCTGGCCCCAAGGGTTACCCGGCACGGGGTTTTGGTAGATGTATATGGCATTGGGGTGATGCTTACCGGCGATAGCGGCGTTGGAAAGAGCGAGGCAGCTTTAGAGCTGATCAAGCGGGGACACCAGCTGGTGGCCGATGATGTGGTAGACATTAGGCGGGTAAGCGACAAGCGGCTCATCGGTGAAGCGCCGGAGATGATCCGCCACTTTATGGAGATTCGCGGTATTGGCATTATTGATATACGGGCCATGTACGGAGTGGGCTCGGTGGTATTAAGCAAAAGCATTGATTTAATTATGCACATGGAGCATTGGGATCAAAACAAAGAATACGACCGATTGGGCTTAACGGAAGAAACCATTACCATTATGGGTGTAAAAGTACCCCACCAAATTATGCCGGTACGCCCGGGGCGGAACCTGGCTATTATTATTGAGGTGGCCGCACGGAACTTAAGCCTAAAGCGCCTGGGTTATAATGCAGCCAGGGAACTGGACCGGCGCTTAAACGATATGATAAACGAGAAAAAAGAGGATTAACCTTATTTTAGCTAAAGGGAAGGGTGAAAGTGCTTATGCTGTATGTAGGTGTTGACTTAGGGGGCACCAATATTGCTGTGGGTATTGTAAATGAAGAGGGAAACATTATTGAGGAAGGTTCTACCCCTACACTGGTTGGGCGCCCTTTTTCCGTTATTGTAAAGGACATGGCTCAGTGTATTTTAAGCACGATTAAAAAGGCCGGCGTTACGTTAAACGAAATTGAAAACATTGGGGTTGGTATTCCCGGTGTAGGGGATCAAAACACGGGAGATGTTATTTTTTGCACCAACCTGGGATGGACAAACGAACCCCTGCGCCGGGAGCTGCAAAAACACATTGACAAACCCATGTATTTAGATAATGATGCCACCGTGGCAGGCTTGGCCGAAAGTGTGGCAGGGGTTAGCGCAGGCTGCGCATCCAGTGTGTTTTTAACCTTAGGCACCGGCGTTGGGGGCGGCATTATTCTGGGAGGAAAGCCCTGGAGCGGGCACCACGGCGTAGGCAGCGAAATTGGCCATGTAACCCTTGAGATTGACGGTGAAATGTGCACCTGCGGCAAAAGGGGCTGCCTGGAACGCTACTGCAGTGCTACAGCCATCATCCGCATGGGCAGGCAGGCCATTATAATGAATCCCCATAGCATGATGAATGAAATGAGCCATTTTGACCCAAACCAGGTCACGGGACGCATTGTTATTGATGCCGCCAAACAGGGTGACGAGGTGGCCATGCAGGTGTTTAGGCGCTATGTAAAATACCTGGCCCTTGGCATCAGCTCCATCATCTGTTTTTTAGACCCTCAGATGATTGTTTTAGGTGGGGGCATCAGCAAAGCGGGAAACTTTTTGTTAGACCCATTAAAATTAGAAGTTGACCGCTACGCCATGTATAAGGATATTAAAACAGCGGATATTCAAATTGCCCGCCTGGGTTCAAATGCCGGTATTATCGGCGCAGCTATGCTGGGTAGCAGAATTAGCGAATAATAAATTTAGGAGGAAATACACATGACTACTTTGGTTCGATCACTCTACACTACACCCCCTGAGCAGGATATTATGAATATAACCGTTTCCGGCTGGGTGCGTACCGTTCGCGACAATAAGGCCTACGTTTTTATTGAATTGAATGACGGGACTTATTTTAAAAATTTGCAGATCGTATGTGAAGAGGGAATCACCGAAGCATTCAATCAAGTTTCTCATATTACCCTGGGTAGTTCTATTGAGGTTACGGGCGCCCTTGTTTTAACCCCCCAAATGAAACAGCCCTTTGAGGTAAAGGCAACAAGTGTAAGGGTTGTTGGAGGCTGCCCTAGCGACTACCCCCTGCAAAAAAAGCGCCACAGCTTTGAGTATTTGCGTACCCAGGCCCACCTCCGACCCAGAACCAATACCTTTTCGGCAGTGTTTCGTATTCGCTCCCTGGCGGCCCAGCTCATTCATGAGTTTTACGCCCAGCGGGATTTTGTGTACGTACATACCCCTATTATTACTGCCAGCGATGCCGAAGGGGCTGGGGAGATGTTTCAGGTAACTACCCTTGAGCTAGAGGATCTCCCTAAAAATCAGGATGGCAGTGTAAACGAAAAGGAAGACTTTTTCGGCAAAAAAACCAACCTGACTGTAAGCGGACAGCTAAACGGGGAAGCCTATGCCCTGGCTTTTAGAAACATTTATACCTTCGGGCCTACCTTTAGGGCCGAAAACAGCAATACGCCCCGCCATGCAGCAGAGTTTTGGATGATTGAGCCTGAAATTGCCTTTGCCGATTTGTTTGACGATATGGATTTAGCCGAGGATACACTAAAATATGTGGTAAAAGGGATTTTAGAAAAAGCCGGCCCTGAAATCGACTTTTTAAACAACTTCGTAGATAAGCAGCTGCGCAAAAAGCTTGAAAAAGTGATTGAAGAAGATTTTGGCCGCATTACGTATACCGATGCCGTTGAAGTACTGAAGGAAGCGAAAAAAGACTTTGAGTTTAAACCTCACTGGGGCATGGATATGCAAACGGAGCATGAGCGGTATTTGGCTGAAGAACACTTTGGCAAACCCGTGTTTGTTTATAATTACCCTAAAGAGATAAAAGCCTTTTATATGAAACTAAACCCCGATGGCAAAACCGTGGCCGCTACCGATTTATTGGTGGCCGGCATTGGGGAGTTGGTGGGGGGCAGCCAGCGGGAAGATGACTTAGCACTGCTGGAAGCCAGAATTGCTGAAATGGGCCAGGAGGAAGCTTCTTACTGGTGGTATTTGGAACTGCGCAAATATGGCGGCGTTCCTCACGCAGGCTTCGGCATTGGTTTTGAACGGCTGATTATGTATTTAACAGGCATCAGCAACATCAGAGACGTTCTGCCCTTTCCCAGAACCCCGGGAAATGCTGAATTTTAAGCCTTTTAATGAATTGCAAAAAAAGTGAGCTTTTGCTCACTTTTTTATTGCATATCGGTTCTATTCCTCCTGGGAGTCCAATAAGCGGTTAACTGCCTTTTTGGCCGTATCCCAGCTAAAACCCCGGCGCACCAGGCTGTGAATCATTTTTTGGTATTTTTTTTGCTTTTCATCCCCCTGGTAACGGGTTAAAAGTTTCTCCCCATGGTATAAGGCCTTGGCCAGCTCCTCATCTTCCTGGGGGTCTTCTCGCTCCATTTCGACCTGGGCAAAAGCTTCTTCAATTTCATCTGCATGGAGGCCTTTTTTACGAAGTTCCATCACAATTTTTTGCCGGCCGATTTTGCTGCGGTTTCGGCTTTCAATCCATTGCTTGGCAAAGTCCAGATCATTTAAAACCTGTAAGGTTTTTAATTTGTACACAACCATCTCGGCGGTTTTGGCCAGATAGCCCGATTCAATTAGTTTATCAAACACTTCTTTTTCGCTGCGGGCTCGAAGGGCTAGGTAGCTTACAGCCCGGTTCAGGGCGTGTTTATACTGGCGCAGCATCAACCAGTTTTCGTATTCTTCCAAATCAATGGGGTCATCTACCGCTAAGGGGCGCTCCTGGTAAAGAGAGTAGGGAACAATAATCAGCTGATCTTCGTTAATGGTCAGGTGGTATTTGCGTTTTTGTTTTTCAACGGCGGTAATCATATCCATAGTAACTTCCTTTTAAAAAGTAGGCAAAAGATGAATGAAATCGCGGCTCAAGCTTGCCAAGTGGCCCCTGCGGTAAAGGGAGGTGCCGCTGTTTAGGCTAACAAAGCCCTTTTGGGCTAGGGGGTCAAAAAAAAGGCCCTGGGCGGCTCCGTAGGCAAAACCCTGATGGCCCCACAAAAAGCTGGGGTATACTGTAGGATCCATCACCTTGGCTACCCCCAGCCCGTGAAAAAAAGTAGGTTTATCCTTACCGTAGCTTGTAGCGGGGGCTACCATTTGGGTAAAAACTTCGTGAGATAAAAGGGGGGCACCCTCCTGATAAAAAAGAGCCAACACCTTTATAAGGGAAGGAGCATCACTATATAAACTGCCGGCGCCATGGTGGTAATGGAAGGAGGGGGCCGGTAAGGTCATCGGTTTTGCCCCGGTTTTTTGAGCCGGGTCAAAGGCAAGGGCGGCGCTTCTGGGTTTTTTTGATAAAACCCTGTAATTACAGGCAATGTGCTGGGTATCCAGGGTAGTAATATCAAAGGTGCAGTTCATGTGAAGGGGCTTAAAAACCTTTTCCTGCATAAAATTTTCCAGGGATTTGCCCGTTACCATTTCAATAAGGGAGCCAATTAAACCAAAGGCCAAATTACTGTAAGCAAATGCGGTGCCCGGGGCATACGGGGCCCAAGAGGAAGAGGCTGCCAGCACCTGTTCAAGGGGAAGGGAAGAAGAGAGGAGGCTTTTTGCGTAAAAAGGCCCGTCAATCAGGGATGAGGTGTGGTTTAACAAATGATAAAGGCTAACAGGCTTATTTTTAAAGCCCGGGTTTTTAAGAGACGGCAAAAAAGAGCCGGACAAGTCTTGGTGAAGATCCAGCATATGATCTTCAACCAAGGTCAGGGCCCCAAAGGCCAGTACAAGCTTAGTGATGGATGCGCAGCGAAAGAATGTATGCTCATGAACGGGCTGGCCTCCAAGCCGCTGGTACCCATAGTGAGAAAGGCCTGTCATACGGCCCTTGCTAAAAGTGGCCAGGCTGCCCCCCACTGTATGGTTTTGCCTAAAGGCCTTCTGAATGGCCGAATCCAAAGGCTTTGCGTGAGCAGAAGAAAAAGGGGCTTTGTTTTGCTTGAAGCCCCATAAAGGCAAAAGCCCCTGGTAGAAAGTGTTTTTCCAAGGAATACTGGGCATATTATAAGGCCTGTCCGCCACTGGCCAGTAGGCTTTGCTTTAAGTCGTACAAGGGCTTGCTCAGGTCTACCTTGTAGCGCTGGGGGGAATTTAGGCGCTTATATTCATCCCAAAAGGAGTTCATCTCTTCTTGGGCATAGGCCTGAATTTCAAGCAAGGGAGGGGAGGTGTAAACCAGTTTTCCGTCTTTAAATACAGGCACCAGCATTTCACGCATGGTGTAGTCGGTTAGGGTCATCTGTTTCCAGGTGTGTTCCGGGTCAAAAATGGTTAAGGGCTGGCTGGTGTCATATTCTTCCTCGTCCAGGGCGATTAAATCCGCCAGGGCCTTCATGGTTTGGGTATCGTAAATCCGGTATAGTTTCTTTTTCCCTGGATTGTTTACCTTAATCGGGTTTTCAGAAATTTTAATCCGGGGAATCAGTTGGCCCTCCACTTCCTCGGCGGCCAGTTTATATACCCCACCCAAAGCTGGGTTACTCTGGCTTGTGATTAGCCTGGTTCCTACACCCCAAACGTCAATTTTGGCCCCCTGGGCCTTTAAATCCCAAATCACTTCTTCGTCTAAATCCCCGGAGGCGAAAATTTTGGCCTGGGGGAAGCCGGCCTCGTCCAGCATCCTTCTGGCAACCTTGCTTAAGTAGCTCATGTCGCCACTATCAAGGCGAATGCCAACAGGCTCATTGCCCTTTTCCCGCAGCTCTTTAAAAACGGTAATGGCATTGGGCATGCCGCTTTTAAGGGTGTTATAGGTATCAACTAAAAGCAGGCAACCATCAGGAAAGGCATTTGCATAGGCCCTAAAGGCAGCCAACTCTGTTGGAAAGGACATAACCCAGCTGTGGGCATGGGTGCCTTTTACAGGGATGTCAAAGAGCTGGCCAGTCATTACGTTGCTGGTGGCGTTACAGCCGCCGATAATGGCGGCTCGGGCACCATAAATGCCTGCATCGGGCCCTTGGGCCCGGCGAAGGCCGAATTCCAGCACCTCATCCCCTTTGGCGGCCTGGCAAACCCTGGCTGCCTTTGTGGCGATTAAGGTTTGGTGGTTAATGATGTTTAAAAGGGCGGTTTCAATCAGCTGGGCTTCTAGAATAGGGGCATGAACCCGCAAGATAGGCTCGTTTGGAAAAACAACAGAACCTTCGGGAATGGCATAGACATCTCCTGTAAAGCGCAGGGTGCCCAGCATAGCCAAAAAGTCCTCGCTGAATAAATTAAGTGAGCGCAGATAGGCCAGATCCTCTTTTGAAAAGTGAATATTTTTAATATAATCAATAGCCTGTTCAAGGCCTGCCGCAAGGGCATAGGCAGTAATAGCTCCTTGCTTTCGGTAGAACAAATCAAATACCGCCTTGTTTTTGGTCATGTTTTCCTTCCAGTAGCCATACATCATGGTTAACTGGTATAAGTCCGTCATCATGGTTAAATTACGCATGCGCATTCTCCTTTGGTAGCTTAAAATATCGTTTTTGAAGGTATAGGCATATACAGGGGTAGGTAAGAACAATAAGAGCTGTAAACAAAAGGGAGAGGCCCAGGCTGCTCCCTGGGGAATATAGCAGTAAAAAAGCACTTAGGAAGCCTAAGGAGATAAGCAGGGGTAAAAGCCAAATAAATCCAGGAGCTTTTAAATAAAGGGCCACCCCGATTAGCCCTAAAAACAAGGCCAGGCTTAAAACAAAGCCAGTTTTTGATGTAAAGAGAAAATCCATTCTGTACCAAAACCCTCCAAGAAGCAGGGCGCAGCCCCAGACGGCTAACAGCAAGTATATCATAAGTACTTTGGGCAGTTTTGTTTTTCTATTGGCAAGGATGATAAACCAAAGGCTGGCAAACAGGCAGGATACCAGACCGATCAGCTGGGAAATGCGCAGGTTTGATATGGCCGTATACAGACTATCAGTTCGCAGCCCTTCAATGATGGTGCGGGCACTGCCGTATAAAACCAAATACCAGCCAAAAACCTGGCCGTTGAATGCCTTGCGCTTTTGAAGAGCACGTAAAATAAAAAAGAGCAAAAAAGTAATACAGGATTCGTAAAAAAAAGTGGCATAGTGCCAAGTAAGGGTTCCCCCTGCTACAATGGGTACCCCAAAGGGGAAAAACTGCAAAGCCGGGTTAGTAATCGGGTAACCATAAGCTTCCATATTAAAATAATTGCCCCAGCGGCCAATGCTTTGAGCCAGGGCCAGACCCGGTACAATCACATCCAGCAAAAGCAAAAAGGAAAGCTTTTTATGCCTTGCAAAAAGATAAAGGGCAAGGATGCCGAATAAAATGCCTCCGTAGATGGCAAGGCCGCCCTCCCAAATGTATAAAACACGCCAGGGTTCTAAATAAAAAGATTCTATGGTAAAGAGGACAAAAAAAAGCCTGGCACCGATAACGCCAATGGGGATAACCACAAGGGCCGCATCAAGAACAATATCCTTAGGCAGGTTCAGACGCTTTTCTTCTTTTGTGGCAAAAAAAATGGCTAAAATCATCCCGGCAACAATACATAAGCCATATAAGGATATAATGCCAAAGAGTTTGTTGGATGAAGGCAGACCGATCATGTGATTTCCCCCCTTTTAAAGCCCCTTTGTATTATAAAATGACGGCACTTGCCTGTCAACCAAAGGCCCCTGTTTTGGAAAAAGAACCGTTAAATATTATTTGTTGCTAAAATGGTTGCAATTTTGTATAATAGGCGTGATAAGTTGTTAGGGCTATTAAGAAGCGGGATTCTTTTAGCTGAAAATAATAGCGGACTACGAAAAGTTCATAACAAAAGGGTGGAAGTGAGGAGAAGGATTATGAGTAAAGTACACGTATTTGATCATCCGTTGATTCAACATAAGCTGAGTATTATGAGAGATAAAAACACAGGCACAAAAGAATTTAGGGAGTTGCTGGAAGAAATATCTACTTTAATGGTATATGAAGTAACACGAGACCTGTCAACAAAAGAAGTGATGGTTGAAACCCCTTTAACCATGGCCAAAACCAAGGTGCTAAGCGGTAAAAAACTAGCCATCGTACCTATTTTGCGGGCAGGCCTTGGTATGACCGAAGGGGTAAACCGGCTGATTCCGGCGGCGAGAATTGGGCACATTGGCCTCTACCGGGACCCGGAGACTTTAAAGCCTGTTGAGTATTACTGCAAATTGCCTGCCGACATTCAAAAAAGAGAAATTTTTGTTCTGGACCCCATGCTGGCTACCGGCGGGAGTGCCAGTGCGGCCATTGCTTTTATTAAAAAAAGGGGATGCAAGCAAATTCGCCTGGTTAACTTAATTGCCGCCCCCGAAGGCATTGCCAGAATGCAAAAAGACCATCCGGATGTAAACATCTATGTGGCCTGTGTAGATGAAAAACTGGACGAACACGGCTACATTGTACCGGGTCTTGGGGATGCCGGCGACAGGCTGTTTGGAACAAAATAAATAAGAAGTTGACAAAAGGAGGATAAGTATGCTGGTAGAGGTGTTGCAACAGGTTCAAAAGGCTGAAGAAAAAGCCCAAAAGATACGAAATGAAGCTGTTTTAGAGGCCCGGGATATTGCCAAGGGCATTGAAACGGCCAACATTGAACACGAAAAACAATCTGTGAAAGACCATCGGCAGCTTTTACAGCATCTTTTGGAAGAGCGGCGGCAGCTGGTAGAAAAAAAGCTTAAAAGCCAGGCCCATGAAAAAAAACAAAACCAGGAGACCCTTTTGGTTAGCGCCCAGCAAAATATGACAAAGGCTGTAGACCTGATTGCAGAGAGGATCATGAAGCATGGCAATTGTTAAGATGAGCCGCATTGAAATACTGGCTTTATCAAAAGACGAAAAACCCCTTGTGCGCCAACTGCAAAAACTAGGCTGCCTGGAAGTACAGGAGATTCCAAGGGAAGAGTTGCCCGAAGAACTGGCCCTGACAAATGAAACAGTCGGCTCGGATAAAAAGCAGTTGGAGCGAATCGCTTGGGCGATTGGTCAGCTGGGGCCCTTTCAAACTGAAAAAGCGCCCATGTTTGGCGGAAAGCCGGAAGTGACCCGCCAGGACATTGAAGATTTACTGGCCCAAAAAGATGAGCTGATGGCTGTGGTTGAGCAAATGGAAACCTTCGAGAGGCTTCGAGGGGATATCAGAGGGCGTAAAATGCGCCTGGAGGCCGAAAAAGAACAGCTGCGCCTGTGGGAAAACCTTCCTGTAGATGCAGGCCAGGTGGCAGACACTCAGCATACCCTTCAAGCCTTGGGTACCATTCCAACATCCAACCTGCTTTCATTAGAAGAAGAGTGGAAGGGCCAACCCATTTATATTGAAAAAGTAAACACTGTAAGAGACAGCACCTATGTGGCCATCATTGCCCACCACAGTATGAGAGAGGGCTTTTTAGCCCAGCTTCGGGGCCAAGGCTTTTTACATGCGAGCCTTGAAATAGGAGCAGGCAGCCCCAAGGAGCAGATGGATGCCATTGAACAGGAAGAAAAGGAGTTGCTCCTTCAAGAAGAAGAATTAGCCAAAGAACTTGCGGGTTATGCCGGCGAGTATAAACGCCTTCAATTGCTCTTTGATGCCCTTACCATTGAAGAGGAGCAGGTGCAAACGGCAAAGCGCTTTGTACAAACCCAGAGCACTTTTTATGTAAAAGGCTGGGTGCCGGAAGGAACCGGAGAAAAAGTAAAGGAAACCATTTCTGCTATTTCACCAAGCGCCCAAGTGGTTCTTTCTGAGCCTAAAGAGGACGAAAACCCACCGGTTTTTTTGCGCAACAACAACATGGTGACCCCCTTTGAAAGCATTGTAACGGGCTTTTCCCTGCCAGACTATCGTGGCCTTGATCCAACAGCGGTGATGATGCCCTTTTTCCTTAATTTTTTTGGGATGATGGTGTCCGATGCGGGCTACGGGCTGCTGATGGCTCTTTTAATTCCCATTATCATTAAGTTTGCCAAGCCCTCTAGAGGGGCCAAGAACTTAATGAAGATGCTGGCCATGGGCGGTGTGGCAACGGTTGTTTGGGGTTTTTTATACAATACTTGGTTTGGGTTTGCCCCCCTGCCGGTTTTGTTTGATGCCGTGAACGATCCCATCCCCGTTATGGCGGTTTGTATCGGCCTTGGGGCTGTTCATTTGTTTGCGGGTCTTGGGGTGGCAGCCTATATGAACATTAAACGGGGTAAGCCTCTTGATGCCATCTATGACCAGTTAAGCTGGGTTTTGCTGGTGGTAGGGGTTGGAATGCTGATTGTGCCTCAAGTGGCCACCGTAGGCAAATACATGGCTATTACCGGGGTGCTGATTATCCTGCTGACCGCAGGCCGGGGCAACGGCAAAAACCCCTTCAAACGGCTGATTGGGGGCTTGGGGGCCTTGTACGGGGTCACCAGCTGGATTAGCGACCTGTTAAGCTATATGCGCCTGTTTGGTATGGGCTTGGCTACCGGGGTGATTGGTATGGTTATTAACCAGCTGGTAGGTATGGTCTTTGACGCAGGCCTGATCGGTAAAATTTTAGGTGCAGCTTTGTTTTGTGGAGGGCACTTGTTTAACGCCGGTATTAACGTTTTAGGCGCCTACGTTCACTCCTGCAGACTCCAGTATATTGAATTTTTTGGAAAATTCTACGAAGATGGAGGCAAGCCTTTTGTCCCTCTTCGGGAAAACACCAGGTATGTTGACATTTATGAGGTTGAAAAAGCCGCATAGTGTAACAAGATAAAAAACTAACTTTTATTTATGAAAGGGGAACAATCGTTATGTCTATTGGTCAAATTTTTGCATTGGTGGCAGCTGGTATTGCTGTTGTAATTTCCGGTATTGGGTCCAGCCGCGGGGTTGGAATGGCTGGTGAAACAGCCGCTGGTATTTCTACCGAAAAGCCCGAGGTAAACTCAAAGCTTTTGGTATTGCAGCTTCTGCCCGCAACCCAGGGTATTTACGGTTTCCTGGTAGCCATTATCGTGCTGATCAATACAGGCGTTTTAGCCGGTACCATGAAAGATGTTAGTATCATGCAAGGAATTGCCTTTATTGTGGGCTGCTTGCCTGTTGCCATCATTGGCTATTATTCGGCGATTAAACAGTCCCGGGTTTCTATGTCCAGTATGTTAATGACCGGCGAACGGCCCGAAATGTCCGGTAAGGGGATTACCATGACCGTTATGGTTGAAACTTATGCAGTTTTAGCCCTGTTGGTATCCTTCTTGGTTGTTAACTCCATTAAATTATAAGGAGCACAACATGAATACGGAAGTAATTTTGGCAAAGATTGATGAAGAGGCACGGCAGAGTGCGGCTGAAATTCTGAAGGAAGCAAAGCAAAAGGCTGTTTTATCAAAAAAAAATTCTGAAGAGCGCATTGCCCAGGACCGGGAACAGGTGCTTAAGCAAGCCCAAACATTAGGCCAGGAGCTGGAGGAAAAAATGCTTCGCATGGCCCAGCTGGAGCAGGGCAAGGAAATGCTTTTACTAAAACAAAACATTATGAATAAGGCCTTTGAACAGGCTCTTTTGAAGCTCCAGCAATTGCCAAAGGAAGAGCTGGAGGCGTTTTTCTCAAACCTTGTTTTAGACGCGGCCCAGGGCACGGAAACGATTTTGCTGGGAGACCAGCAGATGGGCTGGTTTGAAGAAGCTTTTGTAACGCAGGTGAACAAAGCCCTTTTAGCAAAAGGCAAAACCGCTGAGCTGCGCCTGGGCACCAAACTGTACCCTGGCGAAACCGGTGTGGTTTTAAAAGGCGAAGGTACCTTGGTTCACTGTACTTTAGAATCGATTTTATCTGCTTGCAGAATGGATCTGGAAGCTTCCGTCGCGGCTACGCTTTTTTCCTAAATTGGTAAAAAGAGAGGAGAAAGAAAATGCCTCAGGTTAGTATTCCTTATGCTGTTGCCAGGGTGCGCATGCTTTCCCAGCAGGCACTTGATAAAAACAAAATAGATCGGTTGATGGCGGCCAAATCCTACAGCGAAGCAAAAAAATTACTGGGGGAATTGGGCTGGGGAGGTATTCAAGGAGAAGATGAAGACAAACTTACTGTTGAATATTTAACTCAGGCTTATGCCTTGGTCAAAAAAATTACCCCGGCCGAGAATATTACCGACTGTTTTTTATTCAAATACGATATTCACAACGCAAAAACCCTCATTAAAGCCCGTGAATTAAAGCAGAAGGTGGATTTTCTGTCGGAAAACGGTACCGTTTCTTTATCCCTGCTTGAGCATGCCATTTCGGAGCGGGTGTATAAAGCCATTGAGGATCCGATTTTAGCAAAGGCCCTGGAAGAAATTGAAGAGGTATTGGCACTGGAATTTGATCCTTTTATGGTGGACGTGATTTTAGACAAGGCCCTGTACGATATGATTTTTACGCAGCTTCGCTTTAAGCGCAAAAAGACGCCCATCAGCCAATATTTTATGGCAAAGGTGGACTTGCTCAACACCCTTATGCTTTTAAGAAGCATTGGCATGAAACAGGATTTTTCCTTTTTCTCCCAGGTGTTTATTGGCCATGGCAGTTTTTCTTTAGATCAATGGGAAGGTTTTTTTACCCAGCTTGAAACACTGGTAGAGGCCATAGGCGAAAAATACGGGCAAAGTCTAAAACAAGGGGTTGAAGAAGCCATAAAAGATCAGCGTTTTTTACCAGCTTTTGAAAAACGGATTGACGACTACCTCCTTGGTTTTTTTAAACCTTATCAAAAAGACCCTACCGCCTTGGAAAGCTTTTTGGGCTATTTAATCGGTGTTGAAAGGGAAGCGGCCGCTGTGCGCCTGATTATGGCTGCCAAGGCCAATGGCTTTACCCAGGAGGCCGTTGCAGAAAGGATGCGTGAGATGTATGGCTAACCAGCAAATGGGCGTCGTTGGCGAAAAAGACGCAGTGCTGGCCTTTAGGGCCCTTGGTATGGAGGTGGTGGACACAACTACCCCGGCTCAGGTGGCTGCAGGGGTTCATCAGCTGGTTCAATCAGGCATCCGGGTTATTTTTATAACCGAGGCTGCGGCCAAAATGGGAAAAGAAACCATGAGCAGATACCGCAGCGATCCTAACGTGACCATCATTCCCATTCCTGGAACCACAGGTACAGACGGATTTGCCATTAAACAGGTTCGGGAAAACGTGGAAAAGGCCATTGGGGCCGATATATTGTTCCAGCAAAATAATAACGAAAGTAAGAAAGAGGGGTAATGGATATGGCGCAGGGGAGAATTGTGAAGGTTGCCGGCCCCTTAATTGTTGCCGAAAACATGGCGGATGTGCGCATGTACGATGTGGTGCGCGTGAGCAAGGAACGCCTGGTTGGGGAAGTGATTGAACTTCGCGGCGATAAGGCTTCCATTCAAGTATATGAAGAAACGACGGGCCTAGGCCCTGGGGAGCCGGTGGAGAGTACTGGGGCGCCCCTTTCGGTGGAACTGGGCCCGGGGCTAATTGAATCCATCTTCGACGGCATTCAAAGACCGTTAACAGCCATCCGCAGCCAGGCAGGAGACAGGATTACCCGTGGAGTTGAAGTGCCCTCCCTGGACAGGGAAAAAAAGTGGGCTTTTGAACCCAGGGCTACCAAAGGCGACAAGGTGTTTACCGGCGACATCATTGGCATTGTGCAGGAAAGTGCCGTCATTGAGCACCGGATTATGGTCCCCGTCGGTTTAGAAGGAACGGTAAAGTGGATTCATTTTGGAGCTGCCACCATTGAGGATGTAATCTGTAAAATTGAAGATGAGGCAGGCACTGTACACGAGTTAACCATGCTCCAACGCTGGCCCGTACGCAGGGGCAGGCCCTATAAAGAAAAATTTGCCCCTGATATGCCCATGGTTACAGGCCAGCGGGTAATCGACACTTTTTTCCCCATCGCATCCGGCGGTGTAGCAGCGGTTCCCGGCCCCTTTGGCTCGGGTAAAACCGTGGTTCAGCACCAGTTGGCCAAATGGGCCGATGCAGATATTATTGTGTACGTAGGCTGCGGCGAGCGGGGAAATGAAATGACCGACGTTTTAATGGAATTTCCCCAATTACACGACCCCCGTACGGGAGAATCCCTGATGAAACGCACGGTGCTTATTGCTAACACCTCCGACATGCCTGTAGCCGCCCGTGAAGCCTCTATTTATACAGGCATCACCATTGCCGAATATTACCGGGATATGGGCTACAAAGTAGCCATCATGGCCGATT
>CAYFQH010000012.1:0-18793 GCA_964345215.1 uncultured Oscillospiraceae bacterium
AAAGGGCTCCTTTTTGTTTATCTACTATGTATATCTTAGTTTGTTGTAGGGGTAAAATAGGCGGTAATATGCATACCCATCAGGGCTTTTTCCGCTACTACATCGGGCAGAGAAAGAATCACTTCGTACTTGCTTGTATCAAGCTGTTCAATGCCATAGCCAGAAATTTGTGTAACCATACAGGAAAAACTTTCCTCAGGATAGGCATCAAAAACCACAGTTAACACACTGTTTAAAGAGAGATTTTGTACATCCATTTCATCTACCTGTATAACTGCTTCAAGGGTTGTTTCGTCTTTAATGGTATATAAAAGCTGGTTTTTCACAACCTGCTGTCCGGGGTTAACGTAAATAGCAGAAAGGTAACCTTTTGTAGGGGATAAAATGACAGGAGAAGCGGAAGATGAGTGGGTCATATTGGCCCCGTCAAGCACAAACAAAAGGTCTCCCTTGCTTACTTTTTGGTTGTTTTCTATCAAAATATCAGCAATAACACCTTCGCCGTTTAAAGCAATGAAGGGTGGGTTCATTACAGTTCCCTGACCTACTTGATCTTTTTGCTTATAATCCGTATCATCACTCCGATACAACTTCACATCCTCTTCCAAATCGTAAATATTGCTTTTAATCTCCAGAACATAGCCTGTTTCAGTTAAACCAACAACAGTACCCTCGGTTTTAACGGGGTCATTTGTGTTGCCGTTATGCACTTTTAAGGTCTCACCGATTACAATGTTGCGGTTATCCGGGTCATTATAGGCACCGCGGAAGGTGGCCTGAATCAGTTGAATATCATCGCTTCGGTCCAAGTAAGCTAAGGCACCGTATTGGGTTGCCACATAGGCGGTCTGATCGCCAATTTCTCCCTGAAGGGAACGGATAATACCATCATAAGGAGCATAGATTGCAGGAGGAGCTATCTCTATTAATGGCATGCCCTCCTCAACCCTGTCGCCCACTTTTAGATTGCTCGCAAGGGCTTGGCCGCTCAAATTAGCATATACATTAACCGAGTTTTTAGAGCGAATGGTTCCCTTGGCCCAACGATTTGCCGCAACCCCAGGTACTGTTTCAGCGACTCCGCCAGGGACAAATAAAAACATAAAAGTGAACAACAGAGCGACACCGCGGGTTAAAAAAGATTTTTTCATCATAAAACAGGCAACCTTTCTATCGTCAATAAATTATAATATTTTATTATTCAACACTCTTTAATGCTTCAACCATTTGAAGTTCTTTAAACTTACCACCAATAATCCTTCTGACAATCAGAGCAAAAACAAAGGTAAAAGCAGGGGTTAAAAGCCAGCTTAAAGGGCTAATATAGGGGATAAACTGAAATATTTTAGGCAGCCCTGTAGACAAAACCCATTGATGGAGGTAGGGCCCGGCAAGTAATCCGAGAGGAATGGCTAAAATGGTAATAATTACGTTTTCTGTTAAAATGAGCCGTTTGGTTTCTTTAGGATAGTAGCCTAAAACCATTAAGGTGGCTAGCTCTCGCTGGCGCTCATAAAAGTTTAGCTGGGCCAGGGTGTAGAGCACAACAACAGCCAAAGAACCGGAGAAGAGAACAAAAATAATAACGACCAGATTCAGCACTTCAACAACCATTCCAGAAGAACTGCGTTCTTCTAAAATGCTTTGCACTTGGTAAACCCCTTCCATGTTCTGAACTGGATCTAAGGTTAAGTTTTCGCCCTTTAACATAATAGAACTGGCAGTAAAAGGCATGATATCAAGGAGGCGCCAGTAAGAAGCACTCATGTAAAGGCCCTGGCCAAGATCCATTGAAACAATCGCGCTAACGGGCACTTTTTGGGTTTGCTTATCGCCAACTTGGATGGTGATGGTATCCCCAAGGGCTACGTTATATTCTTTGGCACTGGTGGTGGTTAGGGCAACGCCATAGGTAGGTAGCCAAATTTGAGCCCCTTTCTCATCTTCAAGATAAACAAGCTGATGATCATCTTCTAATATAAACAGGGCTTCGTTTTTTAATAAGCCTTCGCTTTCAACCTGGCAAGATAGGTTCATCATCCTCTCGTAGCTACCGGCATTGGCCCTTGCTGCAAGGGCCTGTAAATAATCTTCCACAAGGGGTTGATCAAGGGTGATTCGTGCATCAAAACGCAAGGTGTGTTCATAATAGTGGTCTAGCACGTAGCTTACGGAATCTCGCATGCCAAAGCCAGTTAAAAGCAGGGTTACACAACCTGTAATGCCAATGATGCCAATAAAAAAACGGCTTTTGTTGCGTACCATGTTTCGTAAAATCAGCTTTTGATTATAAGTCAGCCGCTTCCAAATAAAAGGCAGACGCTCTAAAAAAATCTTTTTGCCGGCAGGAGGAGATTTGGGCCGCAGAAGAGATGATGGGGTTTCTTTTAAAGCATTTTTACAACTTAAAAAACAAGCACCCGAGGCAATTAGCACAACCAAGGCAATGGCCGCCAAGGCAATAAGCCCATGAAGGTAGGGGGCAGAGGCGGGCAAAATATAAAAGGAAGTGAGCATGGATAAAATGACGGTACCAATAACAAAGTTGCCTACAATAATGCCTAAGATAGATGCAATTAAGGCAATAAAAAAGCCAAAACTGATGTAATGGAGCATCAGCGCTCTTTTTGTATAACCTAAGGACATGAGTGTACCAATTTGAGGTCGCTGCTTGTCTACCAGGCGTTTCATGGTGCTCCAGGTAATCAATGCGGCCACTAAAAAGAAAACAATGGGAAAAACACTGCCCAAGGCCCTGATTTGCTCTACTTCTTCAATGGCTAGCTTTAAGTTTAAAAAATCCTTTTGAAGGGAGATTTTTTTGGTCACATCGTCAACCAGCTGAGAGATGGCTTTCTTCACAAGCAAATCATCGGTGCCCACCTTGGTTGTGACAACAACTTGATTATAGGGCAAAAAGTTTAAGGTACCGGGGGAGACATAGGCATAGGCAAAGGTTTCAGGGTCGGCACTGTAGTTGATGCCATCGTTATAAAGGGTGTATTCACTGCTGTGGCCGATGCCCCAGATGGTCAGCTCCAAGGGGAAGGTGCCAATTTTTACTGATAGGCGGTCTCCCTCTTGAAAACCATAGGCATCTGCAAAGGCCTGGCTGATAATGCAAAGGTTTTTTTGCCCCTGGGGAAAGGTTGAGCCAGTAAAGTTGATGGGTTTGTTAATGGTGTATGAAAATTCATTTGAATATAAATCGATATTTGGTTCATTTCCAATAGAGGTGATAGTGCCTCGGGTCTTAATACGCCGTTGGGCATCTCTTACCTCCTCAAGGGCTTTTATTTGCTGGGTGGTATGGGCGCTTACCTCTCCGTCTATCCAAAAATCGGCCAAATTAGACTGGGTAAACTGTTCGCTTAAGTTTTTGTCCATTCCCCGCCAAGCAGAATCAATGCCTATATAAAGGGTCACAGATAAAAAACAAATGACAAAAATCGATAAAAAAGATTTCCAATTTTCCTTTAAATCCCGGATGAGTTTCAAATAAAGAATACTCCTCCTTTTGGACTTACTCACCATACAATATCCTCCATTTTAGAAGGGGTGGTGTTTACATTATTTGATAGGATCGAGCCGTTTTTCATGCGGATGACCCGCTGCGCTGCGGGAACAATAGCAGCATTATGGGTAATTACCAACACCGTCATGCCCATGGAAGAAGAAATGTCTTTTAGAAGGGATAGAATTTTACGTCCCGTATCCGAATCCAAGGCGCCGGTAGGCTCATCGCATAAAAGCAAATCCGGGTTTTTGCATAAGGCCCTTGCAATGGCAACGCGCTGCTGTTCCCCGCCGGATAGCTGAGAAGGAAAGTTCTCCATTCTGTTTTCAAGACCTACCTGCTTTAGAATATCGGCGGCTGAAAAAGGGGACTGGCTGATTTGTTGGGCCAGTTCAACATTCTCAAGGGCAGTTAAATTGGGCATTAAATTATAAAATTGAAAAACAAAACCAACTTGCAACCGCCTGTAGGTATTGAGCTGCCGGTCATTAAAGGCAATAATATCTTTGTTGTTAATCAATATTTTTCCGTTGGTAGCCCGATCCATGCCCCCCAGCAAATTAAGCACAGTGGTTTTACCGGCACCGCTGGGGCCTAAAATAGCCGCAAATTCACCATCGTTTACAAAAAAGTTAACATTTTTTGCCGCTTCAATTGTAACATCCCCTGTTTGATAGGTTTTATTAACATCAATAAATTCAATTTGAGCCACAGCAGACTTCCTTTCTTTCCCATTTGATGGGATACTGGTCATTTAAATGATATCATATAATTATGAACAAATTGTATCTTTAAGAACTTTTAAGTCTCCAAATACCATTTAGTCCTTTTACATAATCATGACCTGTAGTATAATATATATAGAGTATGATTAGGGGGAGGAACATGGAAAAACTGATAAATCAGATCAAAGATATTCTATGGACCGTTTTTAATCGCCCCACCTTTGCTGATTTTGTTGATATTGCCATCGTGGCTTTTTTATTGTACCAGTTAATGATGTTAACAAAACAAACAAAAGCAAGTGCTGTATTAAAAGGTATTTTTCTTTTAATACTGGGTAGTGGGTTAGCGTATTCGTTAGATTTAAAGGCCTTGAACTGGCTGCTTAAAAAACTATTGGATTATGGAGCTGTTGTTTTGGTCATTTTGTTTCAGCCGGAACTTAGAAAGGCCTTGGAGCAGCTTGGAAATAAGGCTAAAATGGAGAGTACTTCTCAATTGAAAGCCATAGGTGGGCAAAGAATTGTAGAAGAAATAACCTATGCCTTGTTAAACTTATCAAGACGTAAGGTAGGGGCTTTGATTGTATTTGAACAAAACACCGGTTTGAATGATATTATCGAAACGGGCACCTACTTGGATGCGATGGTTACTGCACCCTTGCTTGAAAATATTTTTGAGCCCAACACTCCCCTTCACGATGGGGCTGTGGTGATACGAAAAGATCACATCATGGCTGCAGGCTGTATTTTAACTTTAAGTGAAGCGAAAGGTATTTCAAGGGACCTGGGTACGCGCCACCGGGCAGGTATTGGCATTAGCGAGAGCACCGATGCAGTTACCCTGATTGTATCAGAAGAAACCGGTATTATTTCTGCTACAAAGGAAGGCAAAATACAACGGCACCTTGACACGAAAGCCATTAAAGAAATTTTGGGAAAAATGTACCTGCAGGAGGATAAAAGCCCTTTAACCGCTCTAGCTCAAGGGGTTAAAAACCTGCTTAACAAAGAAAAGAAAAATCAAAAAGGAAGTAGCAAGTAAATGGATGAGAAAAAAAATAGAAAAAAACCGCTTTTAAAAGAAAACGGTAAAAGTTTTCTCCGTTTTTTTGTTGATACCTTCCAGTCAATTTTTAAAAACTTCAAAAACAACTGGCCTTGGAAGCTTACAGCCGTTTTGCTGGCCCTTGTTCTTTGGGGTGGCGTTATCTCTCAAGATAAAACTGTAACCAGGATTAAGATTTTTGAAAATGTGCCTATCTCAAACCTTAACACCTTTCAAAGAAATGATACGTTGAACAAGCGCAACGGTTTGGTTGTAACAACGGATTTTAGTGAAAACCAGCCCACTGTTACGGTTAGTGCCGAGGTGCCTGTTTCTGAATACAGCAATCTAACCATTGATAATATTGATCTACGCATTTTGTCCACTACGGTGGCTGCCATTACCGCCCCGGGAACACAAAGTATAAAAATTACCCCTTCAACCACCATGCCCTCAGCAAAAATTACGCAAATCAACCCAAGCACCATTGATATTAATGTTGAGCGTTACCAACAACGCTCCTTCCAAATTACCCTTACCAAAAAGGGAAGTTTAAAAAGTGATGAATTTATTCAATCCAACTTGGAAGGAGACCCGAAGAGCGTTGTGATTTCAGGCCCGGATGAAATTATAAAGCAAATTAGAAAAGTAAACGCCGAAATTGACCTGAGCAACGTTCCCCTAAGATACGGAGAATTCGGCGACAATGTACCCTTAACCATGGAAATAAAAGATGAAGAGGGTAGGTATGTGAGCATGCCTGCAGAAATGGCAAGACTGGTTGAAATTACCTCGGACGATACAAAAATCAATGCTATTTACGTTAAAATGATGTTAAATGCCCAAAAGTTAATTGAAGTTGACCCAAATTTACAAGTGATTACAGGGGCCCCAGAGGAAGGTTATGAAGTGGCTGATGTAATAATCAACCCCGAGACTATTCGGATTTACGGAACGGAAGCCGCTGTTGAACAGTTTGATGAAGTCTTTTTAGATTCAGAAACCTTAATTGACGTAACAGGGATGGTCAGCGAAAGCTTGTCTCCTAACCAAAATGCCAAAGCGGCAAAGGTTAAAATATTAAACAACAGCCAAAGTGACCTTAAATTAGTGCCAGATGAATTAACGGTTTCTTATAAGATTGTGCCGGCAATGAAAAGCAGAACCATTGAAGAACGAAAAATTTTGGTGGAAGGCTTGGGTGAAGGTTTGGTAGCCACCATTACAAGAAACATCGAAGCTAGTTATGTAAATATCAATGCAGCCGGGCTGTGGCTGGATATGGTAAAAGATTCTGAGGTAGAGTTATTTGTTGATGTAACAGGCCTTGGCATTGGAAGCCATGAGCGTGTTCCGGTGCAGGTGCGTGTGGCAGAAAAAGATGGACGGGAAACAGCCACGCAAGTAGATGCTGTTTGTACTCCGGGTATTGATACGGTTCATATTGTGATTAATACAAAATAAGAAAGCAGGTAAAGAGGATAAAGCGTGAACGGTTTTACAGAAACAATTTTTAGTTTTCTTTTAGGATGGGTTAAAAGTTTTTTTGAAAACCTTTGGAATTTTTTCTCCAAAGCGGAAACCAGCACATGGTTCAACTGGGTTCTTGAAAACTGGGTTGCTCTTGTTATTATATTGTGCGTGGCCGGTTTTGTAGTGGACCTAATTGTTTGGTTCTTCCGCTGGCGGCCCTATTATGTTTGGGGCAGCGTTTGGAGAAAATTCAAAGGCTTGTTTAGCAGTTCAGAAAAAACGGCCGAAGAAAGCAAAAAAAATCAAAACACTTCCTATAGACAAAATTTCCCCAGAGCCCTAAACAACCAGCAACCTCGGCAAATAGATGAAACCCGGGTTATGGCCCAGTGGCCCAATCAAAGGATAGAAGACCCAGGAGTCAACTTGCCTTTTTATGCGAATAATGGCAATGAGATGGATGAAATGGAGGAGACCAGACAGGTTTTTTTAAACAATTCGGTGCCCCCTTACACCAAAAGGCCGGATCAAATGCAGTACAGCCCCGACTACATCCAGCAGTATGCAAAGCCCCAGGATTTCTATGAAAATAGTGAGGAAGCCCAAATGACTCCCTCTCCTGCAAAGCCTCAGAAAATTGGCGAACAAGTGGAAGAGACAGGGGATTGGAATGAAACAGTTGCGGTCGCCTCTTATTTAGAAGTGGAAAGGCATAGAACCCAGGAAATTCCTTTCCAGGTAGAACCTTTAAAGCAGCAAGAGGAAGCAACAAATCCTTTTAAGGTCCAACAGGCACAAGAAACGATTGATTTTATAAGTGAACAGGTACTTGAGGATATGGATGATATAAACAAGCAGCCTACCCAACCCGTTCCTGTTCCTAGCCGGCGGCGAAGGCGGCACCAGCAACACTTTCCTTTTTCCCAGTGGGAGAAAAGCCTTACTAGCATTGCCCGGCGGGCTGGCCATGCCTTGAATAAGGATGACGTGAACCAGCAGCTTTTAGATGGGCTGCCACCGCCGGTAGATAAGGAAAGGGCCTTCCACCAGCCGGTTTATCCTCAAAGGCGGAAGGCTCCGCCAAGCCCCGACGAACAGCAATAATATAAACAGAAAGTTAAAGAGAATAGATGATAAACGATAAAAGAATTACTGTTTTTGTAGGAAACTATGGGAGCGGAAAAACAGAAATATCCCTCGACTTTGCCTTTAAAGCAGCTCAAAATCACCCGACGACTCTGGTTGATTTAGATATTGTTAACCCCTATTTTCGCAGCGGCGAAAAGGCAAATGAGCTAAGGGCCAGCGGTATTGAAGTTTTGATGCCTAACTTTGCCAATACAGCAGTGGATGTTCCCTCTGTGCCGGCAGCCATTCAAAAAGTTTTTGATCAAAGAGAATATTCTGACCGGGTTATATTTGATGTAGGCGGCGACGACACCGGCGCAGCAGCCCTGGGCAGGTATTACCCTTACTTTACAAAGGAAATGGATCAGGTACAGGTGTTTTTTGTTTTAAATACCCTACGGCCCTTATCAAGCAATGTAGAAGATATTCTTGATCTTTTGGCGCGTATTGAAGCAAGGGCACGGCTAAGGGTTAATGGTATTATTCATAACACCAACCTTGCCGACCAGACCCAGATAGAGCAGATTACTGCGGGGCATAAAATCGCCTATAAAGTAAGCACCCTTACGAAAATTCCTCTTGCTGCTACCGTTGTAACAAAGGGAATTTATCCCTTTTTGCCTCCAGAATTGAAGGGCGGAACTTGGGTGATTGAGCGCAGAATGAAGCCGGATTGGATGGAATAAAGGAGAAGGAACAGGATCAATGCATAAAAAAATAATGCTGCCAGAAGGGTTTATACAGCAAATGAAAGAGCTTCTTCCCGAAAAAGAAGTTCTTTCATTTTTACAAAGTTATGAAAAAGAACCGGTAAAGGGCCTGCGCCTTGAGAATGATAAGCTGCCCTTAGAAAAAGTGGCTCAGGCCCTTTACAGGCAACAGGAGGAGTTTAAACCCATTCCCTGGCAAAAGGATGCTTATCTTATCCATGAGGATTTCCAGGCGGGCAAAAGCCCTTTACATGAAATGGGTGTTTATTATCTGCAAGAACCTAGCGCCATGATTCCTATATCGGTTTTAAACCCGCTTCAGGGAGAGCGAGTGCTGGATCTTTGCGGAGCCCCGGGAGGTAAGAGTACGCAAATTTCCAAAAAAATTGGCGATAGTGGGTGTTTGGTTGCCAATGAACCTGTTTTAGACAGAGTTAAAGTTCTAGGCCGAAACATTGAGCGAATGAGCTGTATAAACACCGTTGTTACAAACGAGTATCCCCAGAGGCTAGCAGAAACGTTTCCTATGTTCTTTGACAAAATACTGGTAGATGCCCCTTGCTCCGGCGAAGGTATGTTTCGCAAAAATCCTGAGGCCATGCTAGAATGGAGCGAAGAGCAAGTATTGCTATGCAGCCGGCGCCAGCGAGAAATATTGAAAGAGGCATATAAAATGCTAAAAGCAGGGGGCCTTTTGTGCTACTCTACCTGTACTTTTAATAGAAAAGAAAATGAAGAAGTTATTGAATGGTTTTTACAAGAATATCCGAATTGTTCCCTTGAACCCTTTACCCTTGCCCTCGATCAGGAAACAAAAGAATGTGAAGGCACCTTTAGAGCCTTTCCTCACCAATTACAGGGGGAAGGACATTTTGTGGCTTTGATTAAAAAGAGAGAAGAGAATAAAAATAAACTTCAATCCTTCCAAAGTCTGGAAGGGAGGGTAGACAGAAAGAGAAAGGCAAAGGAAAAGGAAAAGGAAAGAGGTCTTACTACTAAAGAGGCGGGTAAGCTGTATGAAGATTTTTTCGGCCTTGAAAATCAAATTAAACCGAACAACCTGTTTAAAAACCAGCTGGTTCATCTACCGGATGGACTAATAGGCAAGTTAAAAGGAGTAAAAGTGCTGCGTATGGGTTTGGTGCTAGGGGAGGTGCGCCAGGGGCGCTTTATACCCAACCACAGCTTTGCCGTTTCCCAAAGGGTGCCCAAAGGCTTTTTAAGGTTTGAACTTACCCTCAATCAGCTTATCCGGTATTTGTTGGGAGAGGTTTTGCCTTGCCCAGAGGAGATCAGCGGTTGGGTTTTGCTGACCTATAAACATATTGATGTAGGCTGGGGGAAGGCCTCCCAGGGTATGATTAAAAACCATTATCCAAAGGGCCTGCGTAAAAGCAAAGGTTTTTTTGAGACGTAAAAAAGCAGCTACGAAAGTAGCTGCTTTTTAAATATACTTCATTAGGCAAGGCTTTTTGCCAAATGTGCCTTTTTGCGGTTGGCAGCATTTTTGTGCATAACGCCTTTAGAAACGGCCTTATCGATCTTGGAGGTGGTTGCACTTAAAAGTTCTGCAGCAGCAGAAGGATTAGCAGCCAGCTCAGCTTCAAATTTTTTTACGGCGCTTCTAACTCCGCTTTTAACCATACGGTTTTCCAAATTCTTTTTCTCGTTAACTTTTACGCGTTTAATAGAAGATTTAATGTTAGGCATTCTTTCACCTCCAAAATAGTTTAAACAAGCAACGTTGATTGTATCACGTTATTTCAATAAAAGCAAATGTTTTTGGTAACTTTTTATATTTTTTATTTGATGTTAATGCGCACTTCTTCAAGATTTAAAGCCAGGGGATTCTCTTGAGTGCTATGCTTTTCAAAGTAAGCCTGCAAGGCGTCGCGCAGGTATGTTTTATTAACATACACCAGTTGTTCAACATCACTGGCCATCTCTTGGGTGCTGTCCAGTACATTCAGCATCGTATATCCATCGCCGCCGCCAGCCAAAAAGCTATTAATAACCACTTTGTATTTTGCTTCAAGGTCAAGGGGACTTCCATCGGCTAGGGTAGCGGCGGTTAAGGTATTCTTCCCTTCCCCCTCATGGATGAAATCATAGGTCATGCCTGCAACTTGAGGGAACTTGCCGTTGGTGCTAGCATAGGCAGAAATACCGTTTTCGAGGGCTTTCCAAATCGTTTGCCCGGTTGTTTCAACCAGCATCATATTATTATCAAAAGGCAAAACGGAGGTTACTTCGCGAATAGACACTTCGCCTTCATCTAGCTTGGCACGGATACCGCCGCCATTAATGATGCAAAGAGTAGCGCCATCATCTTTAAAAAAGTCTAAAAGAGAATCTGCAACAAGGTTGGCAATGGGAGAACTCTGGGCTCGAACAAGCTCTGAAGACCATTCTAAATTATCGTTTAAATAACCAATGGTTACATCAAGGGCTGCATCAACTTGGGCATTATATTCTTCCATTAAGGTTTTTACTGCTTGGTCTTCTTCATAAGCTTCCGTTAGAAAAATTTGATTATAGCAAAGGCCCAAAACTTTTCCATCATATATGTTAATATTGATTTGGGTTAAGGCTTCGCCGTGTTTACCTGGGTTGACCAAATATTGGTTTTCGCCTAAAATCGTGGGTCTTCCGGCAATATCGTTGCCCCCGCCAATGGAAATCAGAATATCCTTTTCCTGCTCTATTAAGTCATCGTTTTTTGAATGGAGGTGGGACAGGGCAATGATTACATCGCAGTTTTCCTCTTCTTTTAGTTGTTTTACCACTTGAGAAGCCTTTTCCAGGTCCACGTCCCATTCAATGTCAACAGTGTTTGAGTAGAGGGTGGTGGTGCTGCTCTGATCATCGGTGATGCCAAAAACTCCATACTTAAGCCCCTGCGATTCAATTACGATATAATCATCAAAGGCATCGGGATAAAGGTCATCTTCGTCATCAGGCTGGCTCTTTTCTTTATATTTAGTATTGGCAGAGAGCATTTTGTACTCTGCATCCCCCGCAAGGCGCAGGAGGTTATCAAAAGCATAGTCAAAATCGTGATTTCCAAGAACGGTGGCATCAAGGCCCAGAGCATTTAAAGCGGCGATGGAAACATCTCCGTTTGTTACATTGGCCAGGGTTGTGTTGTAAGGGGAGTCGCCCCCGTCAACATAAATCACGTTCTCATCGCCTAGCTGGGCCTTTATTTCTTGTAAAAGGCTTTGTATTCTGGCAACGGAACCAATTTGAAAATGACCGTCACTGGAGGTATAAGGCACATAGTTGCCATGAATATCGGAAGTAGCAAAAACTGCGGTGATTTTAAGCTTATCGCTGATGTCAGATACCACCTGGGTGGCAATGCTATGGGAAATGGGGTCCTCTGCAACCAATTCTTCAGTCCAAATGCCGTCATCTAGGGCTTTTTGCAAGTGGTCTATTTCTAAATCTGCCCCATAAAGGCCTTTGGCTATGGCAGTTAAAAAAGCTTTAACACTTAAACCCTCGCTGGGATTAAAAGAAAGCTGATCGCCTTCTAAATCCATCAGCCCCGCATTGATAACGGCTTCAATTTGGTGACTCTGTTCTATATTTACGGCATCCTTTGCAGCAGCAATCACATTTTCGCTGGTAATGGCTCCGTTCGTTGCACTATAGCCCAAATTTTTAGGTGTGGTTTCAAATTCAGGAATAAGGGCAGGACGAACATCTGCCAGGGCAAAAAGGTTGTCTAATAAAAGGGCGCCTCCTTTCTAAGTAAAAGAGCATCTTCTTCCTGGGCAAAAATGAGGGTAATAGCTCCTAAAGCCAACATAAAAACTAGAATAAACGAAAGTATTTTTTTCATAGGAAACCTCCATCTGTTTTGATGGCTTGATTATACGATATTTCTATTAAAAAATAAGTCTTACCCTTTCAAAAAAAAGGAGAACAAAAGACTAAAAATACTTTAAAAACACGTGAATTTTATTGCTCGTAATAAAAACAAAAAATATGGAATAAGGAGTTGATAAAAAAACAGCACCTTGGTGGATGCTGTTTTACATAAAATGAAGCACTGATGAGACTTAATATAGACATTTAGTGCTTGTTTTCAAGGCTTTTAATTTGATCTAGGGAGGCCTGTACTTTTTCCTTAGTGGTGTAGTTTAAGGGGGAGAAGTTGCTACCGGGGATAAGGCTTAGCTTTTCCCTGGCAGCTTCGTAATTTTGGTCATCAATATCGTACTGGGCCAAAAAATAAAGGCTGTCAATCTGATTTTCTTTTATTTTAAGAGCCCGCTCAAAATAAGGTTTGGCCTTTTGCTTATCATGATAAAGGCGATAATAGGTTTGCCCCATATTATCTAAAAACACCGGGTCTTCCTCATCATAATCAAGGGCCTCCTGGTTATAGCTAAGGGCTTTTTCCTTTTCGCCTGCCTCAATATAAACACAACCCAGGGCTCCATAAATATTGCCGCTGGGGGCTCGGTTATGCTGGCGCTCCAGCAACGAAAGGGCTTTTTTTATATCACCCAGCTTATAAGCGGCAACAGCATAGTGCATGTGAATTTGCTGTTTTTGCTCAGGTGTAACTCCGGGCAGTTTTTCGGCTTTTACAAGCAAATTCTTCGCCTTTTCATATTCGTCGGATTTTAAAAGCAATATCGAATAAGACAGAAAAACATTTGGCTGGTTGCAGCCCTTTTGAATGGCTTCTTCATATAAAACCCTCGCCTGTTCATATTCGCCTTTTTGGTGCTTTGAAAGGGCTTGCCTGCCTTTTAAACCGGCTATAAAACTCATTTTAATACGACTCCTTTAGTTGAAAATTTTAAGGTTTGCTTTGCAAAAAAAGAAGCTTTTCTTTTTTCCTTAATAAACGCATATAACGGTATTGTAAATCATTTTTTTCATCCTGTACAGCGGTTGGAGAAAAATATAGCAAATCAGATGCCTTTAAAAGGCCCTTTTCAGCATAGTGAAGGGCCAAGTGCATATCTTTTTTTTGATGCTCATATATTTTTGATAGTTGAATAAAAGGGCTAAGGCCGCCCTGGTTTTCGGCTATCATTTTTTCATAATGAAAAATGGCCTGGTCAAACTCTTTTTCTCTTTGAAAACTTTGACCTAAATGGATGTTGGCCGGTCCTTTAAATTTGCCGCTGGCGCTGAGATGATAGCATTGGCGGGCCCGATGGAGCTCCCCTTGTTTTTCAAGCTGCTTGGCGGTTGAAAAAAGATCTTCAATGAAATTTTGCTGCTGGGGTTGGGTATAAATGCCGTAGAGGGTTTGAAAAAGAAGAAAAAGGGAAGCAATATCCTGGTGGTTATGGTCAAGAATATCCTCTAGAAGATAAAAATTTTTGCTTTTAATAAAGTTGAAATACTGTTGCGGAATTAAGGCCCCGGGCAAATCCCCCTGGCGGCGGATGGCTAAAATATTTTCTTCCAAGTGTTTAAGGGAACACTGTTTAAGCCGTAGCCGCCAAGTGCGCCTGGAAGGGTACAAAATATCGCCATGGGGCAGGGTAAGGTCAAGGGGAGACAGTTTATTAATAATCAAGCGGGATTGAAGCAGGGGCAGATCATAGCTTTTTCCGTTAAAAGAAATAATCATATCAAATGCAGAAAAATCATTTAAAAACGTTTCCAACATGTTTTTTTCCTGAAGGTAATCTTCCATTAAATACTGTTTTACAACAAACTGTCCTTGACGAACATGGCCGGCACCGATTAAAAAGGCAAGGGTACCTACCCCCCGGGAAAGGCCGGTTGTTTCCGTATCAATAAAGAGAATTTTTTCAAGGTCAACATCACCCATTTCGCTTACACCAAGGTAAGAAAAGAACCCTGCAGATATTTGCCTAGGCAGGGCAATTGTTAGAGGATTGTTTTTTTGAATGGTAGTACAGGCAACACGAACAGGGGCCGGCGCAACGATTTGGTCGGGCAGCTCCTTTTTTTCAATGGCATATAGTTTTTTCCGTAAACTCAGGGCCACTTAAGCAATTCCTCCAGTAAAATAAGGGCTGTTTCCTTTCCGTCCTCTCCAATTTCAAGTACCGGGCCAACACAGGAAGGGCAGCCCTTATCGCAGCCGCAATTTTGCACAAGGGATTTGGCTTGACTAAGGAGAACCTGATGCATGTGAAAGGCCTTTTCACTAAGGCCAATACCTCCAGGGCTATTGTCGTACAAAAGTAGGGTAGGCTGATCGGTAAAGGTGCTTTTTACCTGGTAGGAAATGGAAAGATCCCTTGGGGAGCACATGAGGTATAGAGGGGCGACAATACGCAGCAAGTTGGCAATGCCCAGCATTCCGTTTTGCAGGGTGTTTTTTGAAAAGTTTTTCATTAAAAAGCCTTCATCCATAGACCACCACATGCCGCAGGTGTGCATGTCTGTTTCCGGCAGCATCACCGGGCCATAGCCTAAATTTTCCCGGGTATCCAGCTTCATTTTTTTAAACATTTTAACCAGGGCAGTTACTTTAATTTCGCCCCAGTAGCGGCCTACTTCCTGGCTGGGTTGTTCTTGCAAAAGCACATCCAACAAGCTAATGCTTACATTTAGGTCAGCATCGGTGTAATAGTCTACATCCACATGGCGAATGAAGGCCTTATGGGCATCAAAGTCCAGGATTTCAACCTGAAATTGTTTGCCCTCGTGCATGTAGATGGCATTTTCGTGCAGCAGCATGGGGGCGGTAAAGCGGTCCATTTCACCTACCACCTGGTGGTGAGCCGGGTTTGTAATGTCAATAATAATAAAATTTTCCGTGGTGGCTGAACGCAGGCTAATTTCAGAGGCGGGGAAGTCTTCCGCCATCCAGTGGTAGCGGCCGTCTACATGGCGGAGAATATGGGATTCCGTTAGGTATTCCAGTAATTCCTCCGTTGTGGATACGTTTGCGAAAAGCTCGCCTTCGTCAAAGGGCAACTCATAGGCGGCACACTTAAAGTGACTGAGCAAAATATACAGGTTATCAGGCTGAATTAAGGCGTTTTCCGGCGGTTGCTTGAAAAAATAATCAGGATGGCTGACAATGTACTGGTCAATCGGAGCGGAAGAGGCCACAAATACGGTAATGGATGTATCCTTACGCCGGCCGGCCCGGCCAGCTTGCTGCCAGGTGCTGGCAATGGTGCCGGGATAGCCGCAGATAACACAGGCATCCAAGGCACCAATGTCAATACCCAGCTCCAGGGCATTGGTTGACACCACGGCCTGAATGGCCCCTGCCCGCAGGCCGGCTTCAATGTCGCGCCGTTCCTTAGGCAAGTAACCTCCTCTATAACCGCGCACCTTGCCGGCATTGCCTAAAGGGTCTCGTAAAAGGTCTTTTAAATAACGGGTTAACACTTCCACAGTCAAGCGGCTTTTGGCAAATACAATGGTTTGTATTTGGTTTTTGATAAGGTTTGTGGCAATGTTCCTTGTTTCAGAAATACTTCCCTTGCGAATGCCCAGCTGCTGATTAACCACCGGAGGATTATAAAAAATAAAGTGGCGCTTGCCTGTAGGGGCGCCATTTTGATCAATGGGGGTCACAGATCTGCCAATTAAAGCAGATGCCAGTTCAACCGGGTTTGCAATGGTGGCGCTGCATAAAATAAAGGTAGGGTTGCTGCCATAAAAAGCACAAATGCGCATTAGCCTTCTAAGCACATTGGCTAGGTTGCTGCCAAAAATACCACGATAGGTGTGTATTTCGTCAATAACAATGTATTTTAAATTTTCAAATAGTTTTACCCACTTGGTATGCTGGGGTAAAATACCGCTGTGAAGCATATCCGGGTTGGTTACCACAATGTGCCCGGCCTGGCGCAGGGCCTTTCTGGTACTGGCCGGGGTATCTCCATCGTAGGTATAAGTTTTAACGTCAATATCGGCCAGCTGAATTAACTCGTATAATTCGCTGACCTGATCGGCAGACAGGGCCTTTGTAGGAAAAAGATACAGGGCACGGCTTTCAGGGTTATTGATAATAGAGGATAAAACAGGCAGGTTGTAGCAAAGGGTTTTACCCGAGGCGGTGGGTGTTACAACCACATAATCCTTCTCCTCGCGGGCAGTCTGAAGGCTTTGAACCTGGTGAGTGTACAGCTGGTGGATACCCCGCTTTTGAAGGGTGTTTACTAAAAGGGGTGAAAACCACTGGGGATAGGGGGCATACCGGGCCTGGGTAGGCTCAATGGTATGCCAGTGCGATACGTTACTCATAAAATGCGAATCGTTTTTCCACGATTGGGCAAGCTGGTCAACGTTCAAAGCAATTCCTCCTTTAGGAACAGTATAGTTTTTATTATAGGCTAAAGGAGGGGCCTTGTCTATGAAAAACAGGAATAAAAGCAAACAAATATTCCCATAGCTGAAAAAAGGTATCAGATTGCCAGGCACCCCAGATTGCTAAAAACCCCACACATAAAGCCTGGGGTGCGTGTAGGCGGCAAGAGGCGTTCAAATAGAAGCACTAGGTTATAAAATTATTAATGTTACTTTTCACTTTGAATTTTGTTTCGGTAAGCCTTGCAAGAAAGGCCCGTACTGTCTTTAAACACCTTTGAAAAATAATAAGGGTTTGGAATCCCCACCTGCTCGGCTACTTGATAGATATGAAGGTGAGTGGTTTTAAACAGTTCCTTGGCCTTCTCAATCCGGTAGTCCGTTAAGTACCTGGTAAAGTTAATACCTGTTTCCTGCTTAAAAAGCTGACTTAAATGGCTGTTGGATAAACATACCCGCTCAGCTGCGTCGGACAAGGCAATGTTTTTTTGGTAATGGTTATGTATGTAATCAAGAACCTGGCCAATGGCGGGGGGATAAGAATTCTTTTGACCGCTTAAAAGCAAGAAGATGGTTGAAAAAAGCTCTATCACAAAGCAGCGGCAGGCTGATATACTCTCAAAACCGTCAATTTTTGTATATGACAGCTTTCCGTTGCTATGAAAGTGCTCTTCTAAAAAAGGGTAGCGGACAACCAGCTGCCTTGCACAGCTTAATAAGTCTATAAAGGCAGCCTCGGTAACGGTATGGCTTTGGATCGTTGCGAGGGTGGTAAAAATAGATGAAATATATGCTTCAAGAGGCTTAAAGCTATCGTCTGTAATGAATTCCATAATTGATTTTTGATCGACCTGTACCCTTTTGATTTTATGAGGAGAGTTTTGGTACAAGCAAAAGGCTTCCTGGGTGTAAAAACATGTTTGGCAGGCTTGGCTGGCCTGGCCCAACAGGAGAGCCAATTGCTGGCTGGCACCTGGCTGGCTGATACCCGTTTGAAAATTAATATTATAATACTGGCGGATGTTGTTGGTTGCCAGCTTTGCTTTATGGATCAGACGGGTAAAGTCATCCTCGGGGGCTAGGGGAACAAGCAAAGCGGCCAGCAGCACGGAGCCTTTTTGAGCGCTTGCCAAAATATTTCCGTGCCATAGGGCACCAAGCATGGATTGACTAAAACGATAGAACATAGGTTGGCTTTGGATGGGTAAATCTTTCGTGTCGCAGCGGCAGAGAATAGCAGCCATTTGTTGATGGGGTAAAGCATAGGCAGGAGCTAGAGAAGTTTGACCTTCTTTGGCGGCTAGCAAGTATTCACGGAGATAATCCCTAAGGGGACTCTCTTCTTTCCGTTGGGGGATTTCTTGGGCTTGGGCCATAGACAGCACCACCCGCTGGAGGGTTTGAAGAATGTTACGTTGGTTTAAATCACTTTTTAGTAAATAATCCTTTACACCAAGCTTCATGGCTTTTTGGGCATAGGCAAAGTCGCTGTGGTTGCTGAGGATAACAATATGCAAGGAGGGTTTTCTAGCTTTTAGTATTTCGATCAGTTCAATGCCATCCATGGCCGGCATTTTAATATCCGTAAGCAAAATATCAGGATCTGTTTTTTCAAAAAGGGCAATGGCTTCTTTGCCGTTGGCGGCCTCACCAACAATTTCAAAGCCGTGCTCCTGCCAGTCGATGGTGGTTTTTAGGCCAACCCGAACCAGGTACTCATCATCTACAATCAGTACACGCCTCATTCAATCCCTCCTTAATGCTTTATATCTATGCCTTTACATCCAGCAGATGAAAATGATACTATAAAGCATAATCATAATCAAAAACACAGGGCCAAAGCATATAAAAAACACTTGCTAATACTATAATGATACTATAAAGCATAATCATAATCAAAAACACAGGGCCAAAGCATATAAAA
>CAYFQH010000012.1:18893-34276 GCA_964345215.1 uncultured Oscillospiraceae bacterium
AATGATACTATAAAGCATAATCATAATCAAAAACACAGGGCCAAAGCATATAAAAAACACTTGCTAATACTATAAAGTATAGCATAGGCCCTTTTAGGAGGCAAGAAATATGAAAAGAGGCTCCGTTCGATTAAAAATATTTTTAGGCCTTATTCTGGTTACCTTTTTTGCCATTATAACCATTATGCTTACCGTGTACCAAAAAGCCTATACAACCTTGCGGGATAACGAGATGCGCTACAACGTGGAAGCAACGGACAGGACCCGGGACAGGCTGGAGTATGCTTTAAATTTGGTGTATAAAACTGGCCAAAGCATTAAAGAAAATAGCGATCTTCAAAAATACTTAAAAGTATTAAACGAAAACCCAAGGATGACTTCTGCTAGAAAAAATCAGATGTCTACCCTGCTCAACTCATACGTATACACCTTGTCAAATATTACAGGCATACATGTGGTGGGCAGGCAAAACTGGCAGTTTTTTTCCAGCATTCCCTCAGCAAACGGCAGGCAAATTCGCCAAGCCTGCCAAGTGTATTTTGATGAACCTCAAGGAAACCGCCTGCCCAATACCTTCACCGGGCAAGAACATATTTCCTACTACCCAGGGGTTGAACAAGAGGTGGTGCAGTTTTTAACGCCTATGTATAATGTGTCTCAAGGGGAGCTGTTAGGGGTTATTGTGATTGACCTAAGCTATGGCATGCTGGAGGAAATGTTTTTAGCCTCTTCAAAAGAAAATGAGGACAAGGCTTTTATTGTAAAAGGGAACGGGGAAATTGTGTTTCGCTACCCCTATAACATTAATTTTGATTCGGTGATCGATGATTACCCTCAGCTGGCTACAACTAAAAACAGCCAATTTAAAGGGGAAGTTTTTTCATCACCCATGCTGATTGTTTCAGAAACCATTAGAAATACCGATTGGCATATTGTGCGTATGATGTCGATGAACCGAATAACAAAAGACACAAGAGAACTGCAAAGAATCATGATTTGGATTACCCTTTTATGCACAGTGGGCAGCATTCTTTTTTCAAGCCTGCTGGCCCGGGTATTAACAGCACCCATAACCAAACTGTTGATGGCCTTTCAAAAGGCGGAAGAGGGGAACCTGTCAATAAGGATGCACATTGATACAAATGATGAACTAAGCCAACTTGGCGACGGCTTTAATACAATGATTGAAAAACTGGACGAGGGCTTTCAAATACAGCTTGATACCCAAAAGAAAAAGGCGGACATGGAACTTGAGGTTTTGCAGGCTCAAATAAATCCTCACTTTTTATACAACGCTTTGGATTCTATTAAGTGGCTGGCCATGCTCCAAGGCATTGAAAACATTGGCGAAATGACCACAGCACTTATTAGCCTGCTACGCTACAACCTGTCTAAAGATGGTTTTAGCGTAACGTTAAAGGAAGAAATGAAGAGTGTGGAGGATTATTTGCTTGTACAAAAATACCGCTATGGAGACGGCATTGTTCTCTCTCAAGAAATAAACCAGGAAGCCTGGGATTTTCCAATGCCCCGTTTTTTACTGCAACCGCTGGTAGAAAACTGTGTGGTACATGCCTTTGACGGCGTAGAGCGAACCTGGAACATTAAAATTACGGCTAAAGTGGATGAGGTTGACCGGCTGCATGTGTACGTAATTGACAATGGTAAGGGGATGAATATCCAGGAAGCCCTTTGGCCAAAAGAGGAAAAAAACCGTTTTAGCAACATTGGCATTGTTAACATTCAAGAAAGGCTGCGCCTGTATTTTGGCAATACAGGCAGTTTGACGTACGAAAGTGAAAAGGGGAAGGGGACCATTGCCAAAATTGTTATTCCCAGGCTGCCTGGAATAGGGGAATCTTTTTAGAGTAAAAAACGAAAAAAACCATAAAATATTATAAAGAATCATAAAATATTATAAAAATAGATATTTTTTATGATAAAAAAAATAAATAAATTTAAAAATCATAAAATATTATATTGACCTCTTTTATTCCTTTGTGTATGCTAATCATAATGTAAGGCACTATCAGGTGCCAAGAAAATCATTTTCTCTTTTTTAAAGGCAACCAGCCAAAAAAAGAAGGAGATGAAAATATTTATAAAGGAGGAATCCCTATGAGGAAAACCCTGTCTGTTTTATTGATGCTGTGCCTGCTTTTGCCCGCTTTTGGTGCATTTGCTCAAGGCAGCGAGTACGACTGGAAAAAGTATGAGGGCGAAACCATTCAGGTGGCTTTTGTTGAACATACCACATCCAACGCCATGATTACCAAGATTCCTGAATTTGAAGCACTCACAGGCATCAAGGTAGAAACCTCCGTTACCCCGGAAGCCAACTACTTTGATAAAGTAACGGCGGCCCTATCCTCCCGCTCAGGCTCCATTGATCTGTTCATGTCCGGTGCCTATCAACTATGGGATTATTCTGCAGCAGGCTATGTTGAAGACTTAACCCCCTATTTGGAAGATGTTGACCCGGCTTATGATGCAGCAGACCTGGTAGAAAGCGCAGTGAATGCCCTTAAATGGGACGGGATCCCCGGCCATCCAGTAGGCGAAGGCCCCCAGTTGGCGCTGCCCCTGTGCTTTGAAATTTACAGCCTGGCGTACAACAAGCGCGCCTTTGAAGAAAACAACCTGGAAGTTCCTCAAACCTATGAAGAACTGCTGGCTGTGTGTGAACAGCTAAAAGAATGGAATGGACCTGGCTCTTACGCCATCGGCCTTCGGGGCGCCAGGGACTGGGGAACCATCCATCCCGGCTACATGTCCACCTTTGCTAACTATGGTGCAAAAGACTTTGAAGTAGAAGAAAACAAGCTGGTTTCCAAGGTGAATAGCCCAGAAGCCATTGCTATGACGGAGTTTTGGGTAAAATTAATTGAAGTGGGCGGCGCCCCCAGCTGGTCTAAATATACCTGGTACGAAGCTGGTGCAGACCTGGGGGCCGGGAAAGCAGCCATGCTATTTGACGCCGACAACAACAGTATTACACAAAACTGGATTAAAGATGGGGTTCCCTCCTCTGCCGAAGCTGGAAACATTGCCTGGACCGTGATGCCTTTAGAAAAAGAAGGTAATACCCCTAACTCCAACTACTGGATTTGGTCAATGGCTATGAACGCTGCTTCCGACGCAAAGGGCGCTGCCTGGTACTTCCTGCAATACTTCACCAGCAAAGAATTTGCCAGCTATGCATCCATTGAAGAATATAACATGGACCCCATCCGTACCTCCGTATGGAAAGACCCTGCCTTTGTTGAAAAAATGAAACAACACGAAGGCTATATTGAAACTTATGACAAAACCATTGACCATGCTACCATCCTGTTTACCCCTCAACCGGAATTTTTTATCACCACAACAGAATGGGCGGCCACCCTACAAGATATTGTAATGGGCCAATATAAGAGTGTGGAAGAGGCCATGAATGCCTTGGCTACAAAGATCAATGCAGCTGTAGACTATATTGACCTAAGCGATTACGAATAGAATGAAATTTGTATAAACTGAGATTAACAAATCGTTCATAAACTTGCCCGCCCCATGTAAAAGCGGGGCGGGCAGTATTTTTTAGGAGGCGACGCCGCATGGGTAGCAAAAAAAAGGGAAAGCCGGTGCAAGAGGTAAACTACAATGAGGTTCCCGCCAGCATCCGGCGCAGGCCTTATTACGTTGTTTTGCCGGGGCTAATTATTTTAATTGGAATTATGATTCCTTTTGTAATGGCCATCACTCTTTCTTTTACCAGCTTTTCTTTTAAAGCACCGGTTACTAAATTTGTTTTTTTAAAAAACTGGATCAACATTCTAACTGAAAAAGAATTTTACCATGCTCTTTGGGTAACCCTTCGCTATGCGTTTTTTGCTACGGGTACCCAAATGCTTTTAGGTACGGGTATTGCCCTGCTTTTAAGGAAGGATACAAGGCTGAGCCGAGCGCTAAAAGTACTATTTACCTTTCCTTTAATGGTTGCCCCCGCTATTGCGGTTTTAATTTGGCAATTGATGACGAGTAACTCCGTAGGTGTTTTAGAAAAGTTTTTAAACTTGCTTAACATATATGATTTTCCCTGGGCTGCGTCAAACAAAACAGCTATGTTTACAGCTGTTTTAATTGATACCTGGGTAAATGTACCCTTTGTTATTTTATTGGTCCTGGCAGGTATTCAATCCTTGCCTAAATCGCCTTTTGAAGCGGCCCAGGTAGATGGAGCCAGTGGCTGGTTTACCTTTAAAACCCTTACATTGCCCATGCTAAAGCCCTTTATGTACATTGCTTTGCTATTCAGGCTCATGGCTTCCCTGCAAGAGTTTGGTATCATTTTTGCCCTTACCAAAGGAGGGCCAGGAAATACTTTAATGAATCTATCCCTAACAGGGTACTTAACAGGCTTTACTTACCAACAGCTTGGCAAGGCCATGCCTTATTTATTGGTGCTTTGGGTTATTGTTAATATTAGTGCCCGTTTTATTGTAAAACGGCAGCGCCAGCTAACCCTGCAAGCAGCCGGCCGGGATTAGGAGGAAATTGAGAATGGATCATCAACAACTTATGATGGAAAGATCCCAAAGTGCAGCGAAGCATCAAAAGTTAAACGAGCGCATCGGCGCCCTGGGACGCAACCTGGCCCTATTGGTTTTTGCCATGTTTGCCCTGTTTCCGCTGATTTGGATGGTAATTTGCACCTTTAAATCCGATGCTGAAATGTATACTACCGTTTTTCGTTTTACCCCTACGCTGGACAACTACAAAGCAGTTTTAATTGGCACAGATTATTTTAAGGCTTTTTGGCAAAACTTTATTGTGGCCGGCGGGGCTGTGCTATTAACGGTTGTAGCCGGGGTACCGGCGGCTTACGGCCTAGCCCGCTATAACTTTAAAAACAAAGAAGACATTGCCTTTCAAATTTTATCCTTTAAATTTGCTCCTGAAATCTTGGTTATTTTACCAGTATTCCTTATTTTCCAAAAAATTGGCTTGTATGACACGTATTTTGGGCTTATTTGGGTATATCAGTTGATCACCATGCCCCTTTTAATTTGGGTGGTTAGAGGCTATTTTGAAGATATTTCTGTTGAAATTGAACAGGCTGCCCAACTGGATGGGTACCGTTGGTGGGAAATATTTTTAAAAATATTACTGCCTTTAATCAAGCCCGGTCTGGTGGCCTCGGGTCTTCTGGCCTTTATCTTTGCCTGGAACAGTTTTACCTTTCCGCTGATTTTAACCGGGTTTAATATTCAAACCATTACCATCACTTCTCTTCGGTATATTGCATCAGACTCTGTACACTATGGGCAGGTGGCGGTAGCGGCACTGGTGGCGATTACACCAGAGATTATTGCTGCATTGTTTATTCAAAAGCACTTGGTGCGCGGACTAAGCTTTGGCGCTGTAAAGGGGTAAGAAGATGGCAAGAATAGAAATGCAAAATGTAACCAAAAGATATGACCGGCTGGCGGCCATTAATCAATTATCGCTGGATGTAAAAGACAATGAGTTTTTCATCCTTTTCGGCCCTGCCGGAGCAGGAAAAACTACCACATTAAAATGCATTGCAGGTATTGAGTTTCCCCAAGAAGGGCTGGTAAAAATCGGCGGCGAAATTGTAAACTTGATTGAGCCTGCCAACCGGAACGTTTCCATGGTTTTTGAAAACTATGCTCTATATCCTCATCTGTCGGTGTATGATAATATGGCATCACCCATGCGCTCTAAACTGTACCGTAAGGATGAAGCGACCATCCGTAAATCCATTGACAAGGTGGCAAAACTGATGAAAATTGACCACTTGTATAACCGCAAACCAAGCCAGCTTTCAAACGGGCAGCGCCAAAGGGTTGCCATTGGCCGCTGCTTGGTGCGGGAGCCCAATGTGTTTTTGATGGATGAGCCCTTAGCCCATTTAGACGCAAAGCTAAAGCACACCATGCGGGCAGAACTTAAAGAAATGCAGGAAGAGTTTAATACCACGACCATTTACGTAACCCACGACTATATGGAAGCCATGAGTCTGGCCGACAGGATCGCCGTATTAGACCAAGGCCGGGTGGTACAACTGGGAACGGCATTACAAATGTACTACACCCCCGGTAACGAGTTTGTAGCAAAACTATTTGGTGAGCCGGAGATTAATATTCTTCCTGCTACCTACCGGGTGGAAAATGGTGAGGGCATCATTAGCACGACCCTCGGCTTTGAATACAAAGTGGAAGAGGACGTAAAAAAAGTCTTGGATCAATGGCCCAGTTCTCAGCTTGACATTGGTATTAGGGGCAATGACATCTCCTTTTCCTTTGTACAGGCGCCAGGCTATTTACAAGGCAGTGTTTATGCCAATGAACCTATTGGCAACAAGGTAATTATGACTGTAGAGCTCCAGGGACAGATGCTCCGGCTGGTGGCACCTAACGATACCTACGCCATGCTTGACCAAAAGGTTTACATTAAATGGAATACCCAAAATGGTCTATATTTTGATAAAGAGAGCGAAAAATTTATTACCCGCCACAATATTGAAGGGGTTACCCATTACGCGGGTAAAAAGAAAGGAGGACAGGCATAATGGCACAACTAACCTTAAAAAATGTGTACAAACGTTATGACAACACCGAAAAAAGGAAAAAAACTTTAAACGACTATGCTGTAAACAACCTGTCCTTTGAGTGTGAAGACGGGGAATTTATCGGAATTTTGGGTCCTTCAGGCTGCGGTAAATCTACAACCCTTCGCATGATTGCAGGCCTTGAAAAAATTACCCAAGGAGATATATACATTGGTGATATTAGAATTAACGACCTATTGCCGAAGGATAGAAATATCGGCCTAGCCTTTGAGGATTATGCCCTATATCCTCCATTAACAGTGTATGAGAATCTGGCTTTTAACCTGCGGGCTAAAAAAGTGCCCGAGGGGGAGGTAAAACAGGCCATTGACCAAGTAGCTCCCCTTTTAAAAGTAGATGACCTGCTCAATATGAAGCCCCTGGCCCTGTCCGGCGGGCAAAAACAGCGGGTAAACATTGCCAGGGCCTTGGTGCGCAGACCAGGCCTACTGCTGCTAGATGAACCCTTGTCTCATTTAGACGGAAAAATGCGTCAGCAGCTGCGCTATGAAATTAAACGTATGCACCACGAAATAAAGTGCACCACTATCATTGTTACCCACGACCAAATGGAGGCCATGAGCCTGGCCGATCGAATTATTATTATGGATCAGGGAGAGCTGCAGCAAATGGGCACCCCCCTTGAGGTATACGATGACCCGGTAAACGTGTTTGTTGCAGGCTTTATTGGAGAGCCGCCAATGAATTTAATGCGCAGCATCATTGACAAAAGCCCCCAGGGTTATGTATTTACCTTTGAGGGCAGCAGCCTGCGCATTCAGGTGCCTACCCGGTATGAATCGGTTGTGCACAAAGGTATGCTGGTAACCCTGGGCGTTCGCCCGGTGGATGTTATTATTGACCACAAAGAAGAAGAAGGGGGAACCCCCATTCAGGTGGCCATATATGAAAACCTGGGAGATGAGCGGCGGGTCAGCGTACGTGTAGGCGATAACCTGCTTACTTTGACCACCCCCGACCCAATTTACTACGAGCGGGGAGACGAAGTTAAGCTTAAATTCAATGCTGAACGTACCCACTTATTTGATGTTAACACCGGTCAGCGCATTCGCTCAAAAGCATGATCAAAAGCTTTAAGATAGTGGGTAGATTGCTGATTCATCCTACTAAAACAGCCCAGGAAAAAGATTTTGGCAATCAGTCTTTTTTCCTTTGGTTTTTAGCCCAAATTCCTATGGTTATTATTTTACTCATAACCGGGCTGATCGATCCGGCCCCAGGCCAAGAGGCAAATATACGGGGTTTCCTCTTTTATTTGGCAGGCAGCCTGCTTATTTGCGGCTTCAGCATGGCCTTGGGCTTAGCTAAAAGTTTTTTGATTTTGTGGGCTGGTAAAAAAAGAATGGGCCTTTTGGAAGCGGCCAGGGAATTGATACCCTTAAACAGTTTGTATGTTCTTTTAGAAGCAGGATATACCCTCACGCTGTTTCTGCTCCGTTGTGTTTTAGGGCAGGGTATATACTTGGTTATAGAGCAGATATGTATTTTTGGTTTACAACTGCTGTATAGCGTGTATGCCGGTGTTATTTTATATTATAGGGAAGATACCAGCTTAAAACGCAGTATTGTAGTGGCCCTTGGTTATTTTTGGGCGGCCAGCGCATGGCTGTTGATCAGTGTGTTTGTTGGATAAAAGGAGGAAAAAGGATGAGTACATCAATTGTTATATTAGCAGCAGCTGTGGTAGGGGCCTTTTTTATATACAACATGATAAGCGCCTTGGTTACCCGTTTTTTGCCTGATAAATGGTTTAGCAAATGGATTGGTAAACTGATAGGACTGCCCTTAGGTGGAACCTATTTGTACTTTGCAGGCTATTATATTATGGATAAAGAGACCCAGCCAGCCTTGGCCTTGGTTGTTGCCCTGATTCCCTGGGTGATTAATATTGGTCAAAAAATATTCTCTAAAGAAAAACTAATTGAAGATTAAAAAGGACAAAGGGTTTGAGAAGTGTTTTTTGGCCCATGTTCGATGGGAAAAAGGGATTGCTTTATATAGCCGTAGCCTGTAAAATGCGCTCTTTATCAGGGCGTATTTTTATATTAATCCTTTCCTGATTTTCGATTGATCATGCACAACTATCTTTATGACTTAAAAGAAGGAAAAATGGAGAGAAAATGGTATAATAAAGTGCTGTAAAAAGCTGGCATAGAATAATCAAATATAGCCGGCAAAACTTGGTTTAAGTTGGGTTAAGTTGTTTGTTGTAATAAATTATTATAAGCAGGAGGAATTGGAATGGGTAAATACGCCATTGGAGTTGATTTTGGAAGCCTGTCTGCACGGGCTTTGATTGTAGAGGTTGAAACGGGAAATGAGGTAGGTACCGCCACCCTTAACTATAAGCATGCTGTAATGGATGAATCCCTGCCTGATGGTACAAAATTGCCCCCAGACTGGGCTCTTCAACACCCACAGGATTACTTGGACTGCTTGGCTTATACCATACCAAAGGCCATGGAACAAGGGAAGGTGGATGCAAAAGACATTGTAGGGATAGGGGTTGACTTTACGGCCTGCACCATGCTGCCTATTGATAAAAATGGAACCCCCTTGTGCTTTTTACCCCCGTATAAAAACCGGCCCCACAGCTATGTAAAGCTTTGGAAACACCATGCAGCTCAACCTTATGCCGATAAACTCAATGAAATAGCCAAAGAGCGGGGAGAAGCTTTTTTACCTTATTACGGAGGCAAAACCTCCTCTGAGTGGATGTTTCCTAAAATATGGCAAATTTTAGAAGAGGATGAAGAAATTTACATAAATAGCCACCGTTTTATTGAGGCAGGAGATTGGGTTGTATTAAAACTAACGGGGGTTGAAAAACGGGGCAGCTGTGCTGCCGGCTACAAAGCCTTATGGCATAAAAAAGATGGATACCCTGATAATCGCTTCTTTAAGGCATTGGATTCAAGGCTTGAACACATTGTGGACGAGAAGTTGTCAAGGCAGGTTTACCCCTCTGGTACAAAGGCAGGGGGCATAACCGCCCAGGCCGCTGCCCTTACAGGGCTGTTAGAAGGAACCCCGGTGGCTGTAGCCAATGTAGATGCCCATGTATCCCTTCCTTCATCAGGTAAAGCCCAGTCGGGGGACATGATTATGATCATGGGAACCTCCACCTGCCATACGGTAGTGTATGACAAGGCCTGTATTGTACCTGGTATGAGCGGAATGGTTGAAGATGGCATTATACCCGGCTTAATGGGTTATGAGTCAAACCAGGTAATGGGAGATCATTTTAACTGGTTTGTACATAACTGTGTGCCTCAAAGCTACAGTCAACAGGCTCAACAGGAAGGAAAGAACCTTCATACCCTCTTAAGCGAGTTGGGGGATAAGCTTGAAATTGGTGAAAGCGGTCTGCTGGCCTTAGATTGGTGGAATGGAAACCGGTCTATTTTAGTTGATGGTCAGCTGTCAGGTTTGTTAATCGGCTTAACCTTGCAAACAAAACCGGAAGAAATCTATCGTGCCCTGGTAGAAGCCACTGCTTTTGGAGCTCGGGTGATTCACCAGGCCTTTGAGGAGAATGGAGTTGAAATTAAGCGGCTTTTTGCATGCGGTGGCATATCCCATAAAAACCCTTTTGTTATGCAAATTTATGCCGATGTTTTAGGGAAGGAGATTTCCGTTGTTCGTTCTAACGAGGCACCAGCTTTAGGGGCTGCTATGTTTGGTGCCGTTGCCGGCAGTTATTACGATTCAATTGTAACAGCAGCAGAAAAAATGGGGGGCTTGCTAAATATAAAATACGCGCCCATTGTTAAAAATCAGCAAAAATATGAGCCCTTATACCGGGCGTTTGTTCGCCTGCACGACTACTTCGGCCGGGGCGAAAACCAGGTGATGAAACGGCTCAAAGAAATAAAAGCTGGTCATTTTGACCCACAATAAAATATCACTAAAAAAGTACCTTCACCTATATTGGGCACTTTTTTATTAAAGATAATGGTTATCAATAGCCAAAATAAACAGCAGGTGCTATAATAGAGGAGAATACAATTACCGAGGTGAACCATGAAAAAAAGAAAAAACACACTGCTTGCTCTTATGATTTTATTAAGCCTTGTTGTTACGTCGGCATTTGCCGGTGAAATAGAGTTTATTATAGATGAAGAACAGCTGGACATACTCCCTGGCGAAGGGCCCATAGAAACAATGGCGCCTGTTAAAGAGAACCAGGCAGAGGATAACCACGTTGACTTTGATGAAGGACAAAATGCGAACCAAGCCCAGGCTGCTTTATCTGTCAGTGGGCAAAGTTATGAAGAAACTCATCCCATACCAGCGAAGGACAGCCCTTATCCCTTTAAAGAAGGGGAGATTTCGTACTGGAATACCCCGATGGATATTTCCCAACCCGAATTACTGTGGAAGGCTATGCAGCAGCCTATTACCGTGCTTAAAGGGGATGAAAAAAAACAATATCAGCTTCGGGCTCAGCCCTCTAAAGATGCTGACATTGTTGGAGATGTGACCTACGAAAGCCAAAGCGTACGGGTGATTGAAACCCTGGATAATGGATGGACATTGGTTGAAAGCTATTCTTCCTCCTTCCACTATAGCGAAGTAAAGGCCTGGGGAAAGTTTGTACATGGTTATGTTGAAACAAAACTTCTTAAAGAAAAGCCTCCTGTGGGTGATTATGGCATTATTATTGATAAAATGACCCAACGGATGTACATCATTAAAGAAGGTGAACTTTTTACAACCATGATTATATCTACAGGTCTGGCTACAACACAACGCCCTTACCAGGAAACCCGCTCCGGTGAGTATCTAATTGTTAGCGCTGTAGGGGCCTTTAAGTCTGATGACCAAAGAGAAACCTATGAACTGGCCTTGCGTTACAACGCAGGTGATTTAATTCATAAAACGCCCTATATTCTGCGGGGAGAAACAAAAAACTTTACTGAAGGGGAAAAACTGCTGGGAGACCGGGCCAGCCATGGCTGTATTCGCGTACAGCGCAAACGAACCCCGGAAGGGGTAAATCAGGACTGGTTATGGAAAAACCGAAAAATGGGTACCCGGGTTTGGATTTGGGAAGACTACCAGGGCAGGCAGATTGACAGCCCCGACGAGAATTTAACCTTGTATTATAATCCTAATGGCGGAGAAAATTACCATAGCCAAAGTGAATGCCATGGGGTACGGGATGAGTATTTACCTTTAACCGCTTTACAATATGGGGATTTAGACAATGAAAAATATGCTGACCTAACTCCCTGTGAATACTGCAACCCGCCCATGCGCCCTGAAGTGATTGCCCAAGTGAACCAGCAGTATGCCGCCCAATAAAAGCAAAACACACTAAAGGGCATGTTGAAAAAGTTCGAAACTAGAAAATGATAATAAGAAATTGTGTTTTAAACCTTTGCTAAAGTAAAAAACGAAAGATAATGCGGCCCAAAGCGAAAAAACGCTTAAGAATATAGAAGAAAAAAACAGTATCAACAAAAGTAAAAACGCCATGATTTTATTACAACACAAAATCATGGCGTTTAGCGGTTAAGGTATTATCTTATTTAAACGCTACTAGCATTTCTATTTCTACGGCAGCGTTTCCAGGCAGGGCAGGAACCCCAACTGCCGAACGGCTGGCAGTGCCAGCTTCTTCTCCAAAAATTGAAATCAGCAGGGCTGAGGCACCATTGGCTACCTTGGGCTGATCATAGTATCCTTCAGGGGAAGCAACAAAGGCAGTTAGTTTTATAATACTTGTAATCCGGTTTAAATCGCCTAAATGGGCCTTTAGGCTGGCCAAAAGATTAAGGACGCAATTTTCGGCGGCTTTTTGGCCTTCTTCTAAGGTCAAGTCTTTGCCTACCTGCCCGTAATACGTATCTTCACCAATATGAGGAAGGTGGCCGGAGGCATAAACGAACCGGTCGCCAAAGGTTTTACAACTTACGTATAAACCCGCCTTTGGAGGGGTAGGGGGCAGAGTAATGCTTAAGCTTTGCAGGGCTTGGTTTATATCTTTCATAGAGAACTCCTTTACTGGCAGTCTTTTTACACGCCCATTTCTTCTTTTACCTGGCGGAAGGCTTCAACCACTTCATCGATTTGTTCTTTGGTGTAGCTGGAGGACATTTGGGTGCGGATGCGAGCCTTGCCTTGGGGCACAACAGGGTAATAAAAACCAACCACATAAACGCCTTTTTCAAGCATTTTCTCGGCAAACTCTCCGGCAATTTTGGCATCATAAAACATTACAGGTACAATGGGATGATCTCCGGGTAACAGATCAAAACCAAGAGCCTCCATTTTTGTTCTGAAATATTTGGTGTTTTCAAATAGGCGCTGCCTGTAGGATAAATCGCTGGTTAAAATATCCAATACTTTCAGGGATGCCGTTGCCAAGGCAGGAGTAAGGGTATTTGAAAATAAATAAGGGCGAGATTGTTGACGAAGCAGGGCAATAATTTCCTTACGGCCGCTTGTATAGCCGCCGCTGGCCCCGCCCATGGCTTTGCCCAGGGTACCGGTAATAATATCCACCCTGTCCATTACCTGGCAGTATTCATGCGTGCCCCGGCCCGTATCACCCATAAAGCCTACGGCGTGGCTGTCATCAACCATAACCAAGGCATCGTACTTGTCGGCCAGGTCACAAATGGCCTGGAGGTTGGCTGTATAGCCATCCATAGAAAAAATACCGTCGGTGGCAATCAGGCGAATTCGCGCCCCTTGGGTTTCTTTTAATTTTTCTTCCAAATCGGCCATGTCACTATTTTTATAGCGGTAGCGGCCGGCCTTGCTTAGGCGTACCCCGTCAATGATGCTGGCATGGTTTAACTCATCACTAATAACGGCATCGTCTTTTGTTAAAAGGGTTTCAAATAAGCCGCCATTGGCATCAAAACAGGAAGAGTACAAAATCGTATCTTCCATGCCCAAAAACTTGCTCAGGGCATCTTCCAGGTCTTTATGAACCTGCTGGGTGCCACAGATAAAGCGTACGGAGGAAAGACCAAAACCCCAGCGATCCAGCCCGTCTTTAGCGGCTTTAATAATTTCGGGATTATCACAAAGGCCCAAGTAGTTGTTGGCGCACAGGTTAAAAACATGTTTTTTTTCGGTGGTATCAATTAAAGAAGACTGCATGGTGGTAATCACCCGTTCTTCTTTATAAAGGGACTGGGCTTTAATATCCTCAATACGTTGCTGAAAAATGTTAAGTGCCGGTTTCATAATCATACCTCCTTGATGATGTAGGGTGTGTTTTCTTACTTCCAAAAACGTTGCCAGTCTAAAACTACTTTACCAGCCTTTCCTTCGTTCATAATGGTAAAGGCTTTTTCATAGTCGGTAATATCCATGTGATGGGTAATAATGCCGTGAATATCCAGGCCGCTTTCTAACATGGCGCTCATTTTATACCAGGTTTCAAACATTTCGCGGCCGTAAATGCCTTTTAAAATAAGGCCTTTTAAAATAACATTGTTCCAGTCAATTACCGTGTTGGGGGCAATAAAGCCAAGCATGGCAATTTTTCCATGGTTAACCATGTTTTCAAGCATTTCGTTAAAGGCTGAGGCAGCGCCGGACATTTCAAGGCCCACGTCAAAGCCTTCCTTCATGCCCAATTCCTTCATAACGGTGGGCAAATCTTCAATGGTGGGGTTATAGGTGCGGGTAACGCCCATGGGCTTTGCCATTTCCAGCCGGTAAGGGTTTATATCGCTAATAACGATGTTTCTGGCTCCTGCGTGGCGACAAATGGCTGCTGCCATAATGCCAATGGGCCCGGCACCGGTAATTAAAACATCCTCCCCAACCAGGTCAAAGCTTAAGGCGGTGTGCACTGCATTGCCTAAGGGGTCAAAACAGGCGGCGGTATTATCATCAATATGGGGGCTAACCCGCCATACATTAGTATAGGGAATAGCCAGGTATTCGGCAAAGGCTCCATCGCGGTTTACTCCTACCCCTAAAGTGTGTGGGCAGTTATGAAGCCGTCCAGCCAAACAGTTTCGGCAATGGCCGCAAACAATATGCCCTTCACCTGAAACCCGCTCGCCAATTTTAAACCCTTTTACATTGGAGCCGATTTCGGCGATTTCGCCTACATATTCATGGCCGGCAATCAACGGGGGATTGATGTGGTCTTGGGACCAGGCATCCCAATTGTAAATGTGCAGGTCAGTACCGCAGATGGCTGTTTTTTTAATGCGGATGAGAACGTCGTTTGGGCTTACTGCCGGCCTTGGAACCTCTTTAAGGGTTAGCCCGGGGCCGCGGGATTCTTTTACTAGCGCTTTCATATCATGACTCTCCTTTTCTATTTGTTTATATCAAAGGGTATGTGAACCCAAGAATACTATTTTGCAGGTACGGGAATAACAATATCACCCGCTAGCTTGGGCGTGGGGGTTACAGCTCCTTCAGCCCATACAACCGTCGGGCTTTCAAATAAAATGGTTAAGGTGCGGTGGCCGGCAATGCCGTCCCCTGAAAGACGGTTGCGTTTTTGAAAACGAAGCACCGCATTATATGTGCCTTGGCCAAAACGCCCATCCAAGGTACCCGTATAGTAACCTAATTCTTGCAGACGGGTTTGCATAGCCAGCACATTTTCGCCCCGATCCCGGCGTTTTAGGGTTTTATAAGCCATATTGGGAGTAATGCTGGGCTCGGGCACCGGAGTAGGTGTGGGAGTAGGCGTGGGAGTAGGCGTGGGTGTAGGTGTGGGAGTAGGTGTGGGAGTAGGTGTGGGAGTAGGCGTGGGAGTAGGCGTGGG
>CAYFQH010000012.1:34376-45267 GCA_964345215.1 uncultured Oscillospiraceae bacterium
GTGGGAGTAGGCGTGGGAGTAGGCGTGGGTGTGGGCGTGGGAGTAGGTGTGGGAACAGGCGTGGGAACAGGCGTGGGAGTAGGAGTAGGTGTGGGAGCAGGTGTTGGAGCGGGAGTAGGTGTTATAATCGGTTCAGATGTGCCGATAGGTGCTGGCGTGGGGGTAGGGGTTTGTACCGTTTCCTCAGGCATAAGGGTTTCTAAAGCTTCCTGCGTAGCCAAAAGATCTGTTTGGTCGGCCATTAAAGCCTCTTCATTTGAAACCTGATAGGCGGCTAAATCGGGAATGGTGGCATCGGTAACATTTAACGAAAAAACCATGGTCATATATGTAAGTAGAATTTTAAAAAAATCCATGGAGTTCCTCCTTGATTATCAAACATTAAGCTATTTTAATTATAATACAAATTGACAAAAAATACTTAAAAATGGAACTTTTTTTGCAGAGCATTTTTTAAAGTAGGGGTACGCTGCAAATAATATAAAATCAGAGCAATTAAAATACAAGGGGCCGCTACCAGGGGCGACCAGAAAATGCGCAGATTATGGTACAGATAGCTGGAGAGGAGAAGTTCAAGGATAAGGCTAAAAATAGCGAAAAAAAGCAGAATAACTGCCGGGATTTCAAGTTCTTTTAAAAGCCTGTGGCGAATACTGGCGGTAAAGAGCAAAATACCTAAGGATAGAACCAATACCACAGGCAGGGCAATGTGTCCAAACCATTCGTACCCTCCTGTAAGCCGTTCAACAACCCATAAATAGCCGCACAAGGTTGCAGCCGAAGTACCGATGGTAGCATAGGTTTTGTGTTTTTTTGATAAAACAGAAACCATAAAAACAACCCACACCACAAACAGAGCCCCCAAAGCAAATAGCGACCAAGTGAACTGCTGGTTTAAAAGAAGGTCGACTAAAATACAAATGCTGGCCGGCAAGGCAAAGGCGGCACTGATCAGAAAAATAAAACTCTTTTTTGTGGCGGCCTCCAAAACTACGGGGCTTTCTGCGGGATAGGGAGAAGGGGCCAAGGGCTGATTCGTTTGATTTGGGTTATATACCACGGTTTCACATAAGGGGCAGCGGCTAAGTGCTGGGGACAATTCCACACCGCATTGAACACAATAAGACATACGTCTACCTCCAGTTGCTTTCAATGGTAACATGTAAACCTTGTTTAACTAAAAATTGAAAAAAGTTTTTTTCAAGCTCTGCTTCGTAGGTGTTGCGGGTAAAAGATATTTTCATTTTATCCTGATAGCTGGAGCCGGAAGCATTGCTTTTAGCTGTATAGGCAGGGCCTAATAAAACTTCAAAACCATCCACATGGAGGGCCATTTCCTCCGGCAGGGTAAAGGAGCCCACATTAGTAAAGGTAGAGGTAACGGTTTTTTCGCCGGTTTGAATAAAAATAAAGCGCATGATTAAATTTTTGATGGGCAAAGGACATAGCCTGATAAACAAATTACGCTCAGAGGCCACATTGGTGCCTATACTTGAAAATAAAAATTTAGGGTTTATATGATAACGCATAAAGTGATGTATTTCCTGTAAAACTTCCTCAAAGGTGTACTGGCCGTATTTTGGGTCGATGCCTGGGTTGACAAAGTAAGCGAAGTTACGCAGGGTCTTTGAAGGAAAAAATTGCCTCATATTAACAGGCACCGAAACTTTTACAGGCTTGTTTTTTTGGTAGCTGCCCTTTTGCTGGGCTTGGTAGATGGTGTAAATCATGGCCGATACAATGTATTCTGTAATGGTTACATTATGTTTTTTGGCTATATGTTTTAAAGGGCTCAGGGGAATGGAACCGCTGATAATATGGAGGCTGCGGGGCATTTCTTTAGCAAAGGGGAAGCGGAATGCCTTGGCTTCTTTGCGGGATTTGCGAATTTTAGGAAAGGGAAGCCGAGCGTAGGAATCATCAGTTTCTTCCGCCAAGGGAGGAGCTGAAATATTTAAAATGCCCTTCTCGCTGGGTATTGGGTAACCTAGCAAATTTAAATATTGGGCAGTTAAGGTTTTAATAAAAACAATGGCACCGGAGCCATCGGTTAAAGCATGAAAATATTCAACGGAAATAACGTTGTTAAAATAAAAAATGCGAAACAAGTAGTCGTTATTTTCTTTAAAAGAAGTGGGGCTGCAAATACCTCGGTTATCGGGCTGTACAATAAAGGGAAGAGGATTTTTTTCTAAATAATACCAAAAAAATCCTTGGCGCAGGCGTACAGAAAAGGAAGGAAACCTGGGCAGGGTTATTTCAACGGCCTTTTGCAAAAGGGCGGGATCAACAGGGGCTTTTAAATATACGCTCATCCGGTACACGCTGGACCATGCAGAGGAACGTATGGCAGGATAAAGTTTGCCTGCGTTATCTAGTTTAAACCATGTAGATCCTGCATTACTCATCGCTGTGATTATCCTCACTTGCTTTTTACTTATAACCTTCTTTGATTATATCACGAAATTGCAATTTACCATACAAAGAAGGCACAATTTTACATAAATGAAAACGGTTGACAAAAATAAGCCCATGTTTTACGATTAACCATGAAACAAGAAGGATAGAGAATAAAACAAATAAATAGGTTCGATAGATAGAAAATAGGGGGAAGAAGCAGAATGGAAAAAACAAAACTCGGTCTATCATATAAAATAAGCAATATCTTTTTGTTGTTTGCCCTGACAATAATTGTTTTGATTGGTCAAGTGGCAGCTGAAGAAGAAAGTATTGAGTTAAAAGTCAACTATTATGGACTAAAGTTTAATGAAGAAAAAAAATGGGAAATCATTCCCTTACAACAAAGCTTCCAAGTCTTTCTAGATGAAGAAGCCTTAGGCCTTGTACAAGGAGGAGCCTGGGAGACCCTTCATCTCCTTTCCGGTCAAACTTCGGGAACCCTGCATTTCGTTCCTCAAGGACTGGAAAATAAATTTTATGCCTTTGATGATACTGTTACCTATACCTATAACGGTGAAAAAGAATTAAATATTAACTTATGGGCCTACGCCGCGGAAGGCCTTTTTTCTATTGAAAACACAATTGATGGGCTCGCCTTTGAAGAGGAAGCTGTTTTTGCTGTTATAAATGAAAAAAACGAAAACATACTAGAGTTTAAAACTGAGAATGGCTTATATAACAATGAAGGTGCCCCTATTCCCACTGGTCATTACCGCCTTAAGCAATTGAAAGCACCAATGGGTGTTAAAGAGACTGAAGAAGTTTCCTTTGCAGTCGAGCCTTATATAAATCAAAAAACTGTAACCCAAATAACCTTTGACCAACAATTAATTATAAATAAAGACGATCAAATTACGCTGAAAAATGATGAAGGACAGGCCTTGGCCATAAAAAATGAGAAAAACATTGAGATAACCATAAAAAACAGGGATTTAATAAAAGACGAAGCTTTTGGCATCCAGCTGCCTAATGCAAATAGGCTGGACGAAATGAAAACCCGAAAGTTACTGGACGAAAAATCGATAAAAATATTAAAAATTTTTCGTAGCCCCAGGTATGATTTCATTGTGCTGGAACTGCCTGAAAACAGCATTACTGGAGAAATAAGCCTTTCCCTCGCCCTTGAAGAAGATTACCATTATGGAGAAATTCATTTATATACCAAACATGAAGGTATAGACCAAGAAGGAGGAGAAGTTTCTTTCCAAGGGTCTTTAGGGTCTTTGTTTATGGCCGCAGCGCTGGAAAATGGAAGAGGAAACTATCTGATAACCCCTCTTTCATTTGCCCAGGAAGATAAAGAAGAAAATATTGTTTATGTAGCTGGGGAAAACAGAAACATTCAAACTGATCCTAAGGATGTAGTTTGGCAATCTTACCTGTCCGAAACGGTACAGAAAGGCCCTCGCTTTTTAGCCCTGCCAGAGGGAATGGATTTGATAGAGGCCCCTATAGCCACTAAAGGTAACGTGTATGCAAGTAAAGAGGAAAATGCCACAAGCAAAGGCCCCTGGCGCAGGATAGATGATGTAACGGATTGGGCCACTATTCGCAGCCTGGGGATAACGGGAACCGATGTAGAAGTAGCTTTTACCCTAATGGAAACAATTGAAACAGACCAAAGTATAACTGTTACCAATGCAGGGGGAAACAGCCAAGAGATATTATTAATAGAAAAATCCGCAAGCCTTACAGCAAAAGGGCATGTTTTTAACGACCAAAACCAAAATGGCAAGCAGGATGAAGGAGAAACGGGGATTGAAAACAAGGCTCTTTTTATAAAATATAAAAATGACCCTTATTGGTACACAAGCAAAACAAACCTTGATGGAAGCTTTGCTTTTTATCAACATGGAGAAAAAACAGTAGAAGAGATGATTATTGAACTTCCGTTACACGCTGAAAGCCCTTTCCTACAACAAATATCTTCCGGGCTTTTTATACTGAATGTGACTGGTGATCCGCTAAAAGTTGAGGTACCCGTTTTTAGCAAGGCCAGTGTTCAGGTACAAATGAATGAAAAGGATACTTCTTTAGCCTTGGCGGGTGTGAAGGTAAGTCTGATTCAAAAAGGTCGATTCCTTGGGGAGCAGACCACTAACGATAAGGGAGTTGCCTTGTTTGAAGGGCTTGAAGAAGGAAATTATGTTGTACAAGCAGCGCTTTTGGATGGGGATGAAACCAAGGGTTTCTTAAGTGAAACGGGGATTTTTGAAGAAGAAATCACAATTCGTCAGGGAGAAAAAGCAGTTGTTGAAGTTCCTTTTACGGCCTTTACCACCCTTGAAGTTGAAGGAGCCTTGGTAGCAGAAAGCCCGATTGAAATTGAAATTTATCAAAAAGGCAACCTGATTCAAAAGGCTTTGCTGAAGGACAAAATAATAAAGCTTGAAGGACTGTATCCGGGAGAATATGATGTGGTTATCACCATACCCGAGGGTGTGGTGCTTCAAAGTGTAAATGGGCAAAAAGTCCAAGTTAAAAATAGCCATGCCTTTAGCCTGCTATTGGCAAATAAACATGAAGCGATTACCCTTCAACTGGCACCATCAGGCAACGCTATATTAAAAGGGATATCAGCCATAAAAGAGGACAGCCTTTTGAAAGGAAAATTAACCGGGGAAGAAACCCTGGACTTTACAATTAAAGGAGCAAACGATCAAAAGTTTAACAATCTCATTCCAGGGGAGTATATTCTTTCGCTGATTTTACCGGATTATATTATTCAAGAAGATTTTGAAAATAATAACTGGCAGCTACAAAAAGGCGCTGTTTCTACTGTAATAACTATAGAAGCAGGAAAAACTACCACCTTGCCACCCCTTAGCTTACAGGCCTATGGGGATATAACCGGAAGCCTATGGGACGACCTTAATGAAGATGGGAAACAGGGAGAAGAAGAATTGCTTCTTTCGGGCATAACGATACAGCTTCAAATGAAGGAAAAAGAGAAGGAAAGATATACCCCCGTAAAAGATGAGCTAACAGATAAAAAGGGAGAATACGCCTTTACCCAGCTGGTGCCAGGCACCTATCGCCTTGTGGTGATGCTGCCTGAGGAAGGCCGGGTGACCAGTCACCAGGGCGAGAGCAAAAAACAGCAGTTTAGCTTTTTGGATATTCAGCTTGATAACGGCGAAAGCGTTACGTTCGCCCCCATCGGCATTACCCTCCCCTCGGGCATTGAGGCTTTCGCTTTTTGGGACTCTAACAACGACGGAAAAAAGGGTGTTTACGAAAGACCGATTCCCGGTACACAAGTAAATATTTTAGATGAAAAAGGGCAAATGATTGCCTCTGCCAGTACGGATCAAGAAGGAAGAGCTGCCTTTAAAGAAATGATGCCGGGCAAGTACCGGGCTCAGTTTATCCTGCCTGAAGGATACTGGCTGGGACCCCAGGGGGAAGAAGGAAAAATTCTTCACAGCAGCCCTGTGCAAGAGGATGGCCAAGAGGGAACAAGTTCCCTGTTTACGGTAGAACAAGGGCAGATTACCTCTGTTGCAGTGGGGGGCGAAAAAACTGCCAGTCTTTCAGGAAGTTTTTGGGAAGATATAAACGGCAATGGTGTTATGGAACCGGAGGAACCGGCTATGGCAGATGCCCGGGTTGTGCTTCAAGGTAAAAAAACTGGCGCAACTTATACCATTACTGCTGATAGCCAGGGTAACTACAAGCAAAGCTTACGGCCTGATACTTATGTGGCGGTTTATTCTGCCCAAGAAGGGTATATCTTTACCCGCTATAGCAGCCAGGGGGGCAAAAACCGTTCCTTATTTACCGCTTCCCGGGAAAGCCAGGCCGAAAAGCAATTTGTTTTTAAAGAAACCGATGCTATTACCGACCAAAATGTTGGCTGGATAAAAGAAAGCCTTTTAACAGGCCAAGCCTTTATTGATGACAATTATAACGGTTTAAAAAACCAGGATGAAAAAGCGCTGTCAGGTGTTGAGGTGACACTTTCACGCTACCCTTCTAATGAACTTATAGAAAAAACGGTAACAGACGAAAAAGGCACCTTTTCTTTTAGCACATTGAGAGGGGATACCTACCGGGTGCAGGCCACCCTGCCCGATGAAAACCTTGTATATACCATCAAAGGCCAGGAGGGCGGCGAAATGGCCAATGCTTTTGATGGACTGGGCACAAGCAAAACAGGTGAAGCAGTGATTGAAGTTGCGGACGCAGCGGAAAAAGTCATTGGGCTAGGCGCCCTGTATCCGGCATCCTTTAGAGGGCAAGCTTTTTTAGATGCAAACTATAGCGGTACAATGGACAATCAGGAACCAGGACTTCAAAATGTAAAGATAAGTTTATATAATCAATTAGGCGAACTGGTGGAACAAAGCAAAACCAATGGAGAGGGCAAATTTGCTTTTCTTGGACTGATGCCCGGTGAATACTACCTTACCGGAGAAATTTTAGACGGGTATACCATTACCAAGCAGAGCAGTGGGCACGGGGCCAATATTCTGACTTTAAGTGAAGACACATACGGAAGAACGGAACCTTTACACTTAAAAATGGGAGAGGAAAAAGAAAGCATGCTCTTTGGCTTTCTCCAGGCCGGAAAAATTTCTGGTAACCTCTATACCGACCAAAACGATAATGGCCTTTGGGATGAGGATGAAGTTGGTCAAAATGCCATTGACGCCAACCTATACAGCGAGGATGGACAGCTGCTGGAAAGGGCTGTTACAAGCGATAAGGGTTACTACTCCTTTGAAGGTGTTTTGCCTGGCAGTTATTATATAGCCTATACCATGGGGGATAGGCAAGCCGCCAGTAAGGATTTATTAGCCCAGGGAGTTTTTGAAGTAGCGGATGAACACCTTGTACGAAGCTTGTTTACGATGGAAATGGGCCAAGAAGAAGAAATACCTGCACTTGGAGTTGTAGACCTTGGTTTCATTCAAGGCAACGCCTTTTACGATGCCAACGGAAACGGCTATTTAGATGAAGACGAAAAACCTCTGACCGATGTGAACTTGGAATATTTTCCGCTGGATAGTCCAGATGAAAAAGCAACCCTTAAACCTGATGCAGATGGAAACTTTTCTTTTGATTATCTGCGGCCGGGCCAGTACCAGATTAATGTTTCCCTTACTGACGAAAGGCAGGTCCTCTCTCGCGAAGGGGATGAGGCCCTGTTAACAGGAGCTACTGGCCAAAAACAAGGTACACGGATTATTGACCTTCTAGCTGGCCAGGAAGAAACAGGCCTTACTATTGGTGCTGTAAAATATGGAAGTATGACAGGGGATATATGGCTTGACCAAAACGATAATGGCATAAAAGAAAATACTGATTTACCTTTGGAGAATATCAAGGTGTTTGCCGCCGATGAGCAAACAGGTGAAGTAGCTGCTACAGCTTTTACCAACCCTAAGGGCGAGTATGAACTAGCCCAGCTCTTGCCCGGCAGCTATACCATTAAAATTGAAGTTCCCCAAGGTTTTGGCGAAGGGAAATGGGGGCAAGGCGTTAACGAGTTTAGATTTAACCAAGAGGGCTACCTGGCAAAAGGCCAGGTTCAGGTGATAAATGACGAGGTTAACCGAGGCCAGACAGCCTTGATGGTTCGCTATACCACCCTTCAAGGCACGGTATGGACTCACACAAATGGTGAGAAAACGGGACTTGAGGGGGTTATGCTCCAGCTGCACAACATCGGCCAGGATGAAGTGGTTGCCCAGAGTATGACTCCGGTAACGGGAAATTACATGTTTGCGGGCCTTCGTCCCGGTGAATATCAAATTGAGATGATATTGCCAGGAGATTACATATTTGTTAAAAAATCAGATCCTCTTCTTTTGCAAGAAGGATATCAAAGCGTGGTAGAGAATACTCAACAAGGGGTTAGTTTACCCATTGCAATTATAATGGGCCAGGATGTGACCGGAGCCGATGTTGGTGCCATTTTACCTGGAAAAATCGGGGATACGGCTTGGCTTGATGAAAATCAAAATGGCTTGCAAGATGACGGAGAACCTGCACTACAAGGCCTTGAGGTATACTTATATCAAAATGATCAGCTGGTTGCCACGACGGTTACCGATGAATACGGCTATTACTTATTTGACCAGGTTTACCCAACTGTGAGCCAAATAAGGGTTCAAAGGCCAAAAGAAGTTATACCTACTTCAATCAATACTGATTTGCCCCTTTTAGCAAGTATTTTAACAGGCTATGATGATGAGGTGGCTTACAGCGAAGTCTTTACCCTTATAAGTGGCGATAAAAACTTTAATTGCGACCTGGGCTTTATATTAGTGGAAGAAGGGATATACCCAAAGGAATTGGCCATGCCGCCTAGACAAAACTGGCTTTGGCAAGAGTAGATAATAATATTAGGATAGAGCAATTGATTAAAGGAGGACGGTAAAAATGAAAACAACGCTTATGGTAATGGCCGCAGGGATGGGATCTCGCTATGGGGGAAACAAGCAAATTGACAGTATGGGCCCCAGCGGGCAGATGCTGATGGAATATTCCCTGTATGATGCTATTGAAGCAGGTTTTAACAAGGTTGTCTTTGTGATTAAACGCAACATGGAAGATACTTTTAAACAATTAATTGGCAATGGTTTGGATGGAAAGATGGAAGTGGCCTATGCCTTTCAGGAGTATGATAGCCTGCCGGAAGGTTTTACCGTTCCCCAGGGTAGGGAAAAGCCCTACGGCACAGTGCATGCAGTTTTATGCGCCCAAAATGTAATCAACGAACCCTTTGCTGTAATTAATGCTGATGATTATTATGGCAAACCCGCTTTTGCCCATATGGCTCAAAATTTAAAACAACTACAGGCAACAGGGGAAGCTTCTATGGTTGGCTACAGGCTTAAAAACACCATTTCTCCCAATGGCCATGTTACCCGGGGGGTTTGTAAGGTAAACGGTCAAAATCAACTGGAAGCCGTTGTTGAAACTTATAAAATTGCATTAAAAGAAGATGGCAGTATTTGGGATTTGGAAACCAATACACAGCAGAACCCTGAGGCTTTGGTATCTATGAATTTTTGGGGCTTTACCCCTTGGATTTTCGATATTGGGCAGGCTTACTTCAAAGCCTTTTTACAGGGCCTTCCAAAAGAAGAAATGAAAAAGGAGTACCCCCTGCCGGAGCTAATTGACAAATTGATGAAAGATGGCGAAGTCAAGGTGCATGTTTTAACCACCGATGCAGTTTGGTTTGGGGTTACGTATAAAGAAGATAAGCCGGTTGTGATGGCTGATTTATTAAAGCTTCACAAAAAAGGTGACTACCCAATGGACTGGAAGGGTTTTTGCGCTAAAAGCGAATAAAATGGATTGGGGAGGGGTTAAGATGATTATTTTAGTAACCGGGGGTGCAGGCTATATTGCCACCCACACCATTATCGCCTTACATGAGGCAGGGCATAGGGTAATTGCTGTTGACAACTTTGTAAACAGCCAACCGGAGGCCTTAAGCAGGGTTGAAAAAATTATTGGCGAAAAAATTACCTGGTATGATGTTGATGTTTCAAATGAAGAAGCTTTAAATCATGTGTTTAGCAAAAATCAAATTGATGCGGTGATACATTTTGCTGCATTAAAGGCTGTTGCCCAGTCTGTTCACATGCCTTTGGAATATTACGAAAATAACATCGGCTCCCTTACAACACTTTGTAAAGTTATGCGGGATCATAATGTGAAGCGCTTGGTATATAGCTCTTCCGCTACGGTATATGGGGGTAACAATCCCATGCCTTTAACAGAAGAAATGCCTATTGGAGATGTAACCAATCCTTACGGGCGCACAAAGGTTTTTGGCGAGCAAATATTAAACGATTTGGCCTTTTCCGATCCCCGGTGGTCTATTGTCCTTCTGCGCTATTTTAACCCGGTTGGGGCTCACCCAAGCGGTACCATAGGGGAAGATCCAAAGGGAATACCCAACAACTTAATGCCCTTTATTACCCAGGTTGCCGTAGGCACCCTGGATAAGATTGAAGTGTTTGGCGATGATTACCCAACAAAAGACGGCACAGCCATAAGGGATTACATCCACGTAATGGATCTTGCTAAGGGCCATGTAAGGGCTTGCGAATTTATGGCGAAAAATTCGGGCATAGAAGTGTTTAACTTGGGTACGGGGATTGGGTATAGCGTGCTGGATGTTATCCATGCCTTTATTAAGGCCAACGAAGTGGCAGTGCCTTATATAATTGGGCCAAGGCGAGCAGGAGATATTGGAATATGCTATGCGGACTGCACCAAGGCAAAAAATCTTTTAGGCTGGCAGGCTGAACATCATATTGAAGAAATGTGCCGAGACTCTTGGAACTGGCAAAAAAAGAACCCAACAGGTTATGAAGGATAGCATTACCATTAAGACTGCAGCACGATTGCAGTCTCAGGGTGCCTAACAAGTCGACACCCTCCCAATAAAATGAAATTCATTTTATTG
>CAYFQH010000013.1:0-45117 GCA_964345215.1 uncultured Oscillospiraceae bacterium
CCGAATCTATCTTGCCTTACAGCAAAAAGGAGAAAACGTTAGTTATACCAACGTGTATCGAATCATGAGGAAGAACAAGCTGCTTAAAAAACCAAAAAGATATCCAAATGGAATTACCCCAGAAGATTTAAGTTCAATGACATTCTGACATGGGAATCAACTCCTTAACTTAATTATGGTCTCACATCAATTGTACCGCTGCAGTTTTGTCAAGTTTGCATCAAATTCGGAATTTGCATTTGAATTAGCCGATGGTATAATATATAGGATAATGATTAAAAAGAAGGTGAACCCATGATTGCCCCTCAAATTGAAGATTACAAAGGCAAAACCATACATATGATTGGCATTGGCGGTTCAAGCATGTCTGGTTTGGCAAAAATGCTGCTGGAGCTTGGCTACAAAGTACAAGGCTCTGACAATGCCCAAAGCCACACAACAGATGAGCTTAAGACCCTTGCCATTCCCGTATCTATCGGCCATATAAAAAACAACATTTCCGGTGCTGATTTTGTTGTTTATTCCGCCGCCATTTCCAACGAAAACCCCGAAATCATCGAAGCCAAAGCCCTTCATCTGCCTATGATAGAGCGGGCTGAGTTACTGGGCCAGCTGATGAAAAACTACCCTCAGTCTGTTGCCATTTCAGGTACTCACGGCAAAACCTCCGTTACAGGCATGTTGGCCCAGGCTCTGATTGAGTCAAACCTTGATCCTACAGTTCATATTGGGGGCAAGCTGGATTTTATTGGCGGCAGTACCCATATTGGTAACAACGAGCTATTTATTGCCGAAGCTTGCGAGTTTAACGGCAGTTTTTTACACATGCACCCTACCACAGCCCTTGTTTTGAACATTGAAGAGGACCATTTAGACTATTATAAAGACTTAAAAGCCATAGAAGAAGCCTTCTTTGATTTTATATCCCTTCTGCCCCAAAGCGGCCTTGTGATTGGTAATGGCGACGACCAGAAGGTGACGGCGCTTTTGACAAAAGCAAACCGGAAAAGTTCCCGTTTTGGGCTGGAAGCCACCAATGATTTTTACCCGGCTAACCTTCAATACAATACTCTGGGTATGGGTTCGTTTACCCTTATGCACCAAAATCAATCCTTAGGCGAAGTTCACCTTAGCGTACCTGGGGCCTTCAACGTGCTCAACGCCTTGGCCGCCCTAAGCGCTGCCTACCACCTGGGAGCTGAAATGGCTTTGGCAACAAAGGCCCTTTCTCATTTTTTAGGGGTTCACCGGCGTTTTGAAAGAACAGGCGAAGTAGATGGGGTTGTTTTGTACCACGACTATGCCCATAACCCAACCGAGATGAGAAATGTCCTTTCCGTTGCTAAAATGCAGCCGCATAACCGGCTTTGGGCTGTCATGCAGCCCCATACCTACAGCCGGGTAAAAAGGCTTTTTAATGATTACTTAACCTGTACAAGTGCTGCAGACTTTACGCTTGTTACCGATATCTATGCCGCCAGGGAAAAGGATCCGGGAGACATCCATGCTGCTATGCTAGTCGAAGGGATGAAGGCTAAAGGGGTCAATGCCCATTTAACCCCTACCTTCAACGATACGGAAGCGTATCTGCGCGCCAACTGGCAGCCAGGGGACCTGGTGATTACCATGAGTTGCGGCAATATTAACATGCTTAATGAGCAGATTCAAAATAATGGGGACAGCCTTTAAAAGCTTCTAGTACCCCCATATAAAAAAACCGCTAAAAGCGGTTTTTTTATATGGCTTTTTAACTTGGTTTTTTCTTTAACCCTCACCTAGGTAATAATCGGGCAAGGTAAAATTAAAGGGAGCGCAAGCGGTTACAGTATTTCCTGCTGTATCTTCTACAACAGCGTAAACATATAACCGCTGTGTATCCTTACTCCAAATCTGGTAAAAGGGGTTTTTTACATCATCACTGTACTTTACGCCCCCCCGTTCCGGTGGTGTAAGGGATTTTTTAACCGTTATAGTATAAGGCTCCTGGCCACCTGAAGCAGCTGCAGCATAGTGGATTTTGACTTTTACCGCCTGGTCAGCCTCATAGCGCCTGCCCCCCATATCCCAGCAGAAAATGGCGGCGGTTAAGCCAGATTCTTCATCCACAACAATATCCGAGTAGCCGGACTTTCCCTTTTCAACTAAGTTTTGCTCTAAAAGGGCCTGAACCTGGGGCGTAATCACTTGGGGGCTAAGAGGCAGTTCATTAACCAACTGCAGCTTTGTTAAAGCAATTTGCAAGTGATTGTCAAAGCTTTGGTTCACATTTTCGGCTTTAATATAGCCAAGCTTTTGCAGTTTTTCTTTAATAGCCATAATGTCTTTGCTTCGGTCCCCTTTCTTAATGGGCGTAAAGCTAGTGTTTAGCTCAGGCACCGCTTCCAAAAACTTACTCATAACATAGCCTTTTTCTTTTTTATACAATATTTCAGTCCACTCATCATCCACTTTGCCAAGAACCTGTACTGCCGCACCCTTGGGGATGGTAGCAAGCTTTTTTCCCTTCGCCTTTGGTTCTTCCCGCATGTTTAAGCTGCCTTGGGGGGTTGCCACCCTGGCGTAAATCATATTTGTAAAATCATCATTAGAGGTAGTTGGGGCAGCGTTTTGGCTTTGAACGGGGGCCTCTTTTGTTGTATCACTAGCCAGGGTAAAACCCGGTAAAACCAGGGTGAAGAGCATGACGCCGATGCAAATTCCCGCTACAATTTTATTTTTCCGCATAAATTCCTTTCTCCTTTTTATGTTATATCTTTTTTCATTCTTCGTTCTTTACTTTTTACTTCTTAAATCACTTCATTTTACTTTTTCCGCCTTTTCTTGTCAACTGAGAGGCCTGTACGGTTTCCCCTTCCCTTTTGCAGCATTGTTTCAATTTCTTTGATTTTTTTGTTTTTTCGTTAGATTTCCTTTACTTTCGGGGGTGTAGCGTATAATATAATACTATCATTCCTTGTTGATATCATTTTGAATCAAACCTTTGGGGAATGAGGGCATCTTTTTTTACAAAGCGTCAGGTATCTTTTGAACTTGAACGGAGGAACAAAAAATGAAAACAGCATCATCCAAACGTACCGGCAAAGAAAAAACCTATCGTATTACCATTTTAGGGTTACTCAGCGCCCTTTTAGTCATTATGGTTTTTACCCCCTTGGGCATGATTCCCCTTGGCCCTATCTCCATTACCCTTGTCCATATTCCTGTATTATTAGGTTTATTTATTGAAGGGCCGGCCGTTGGGGTGTTATTGGGCCTTTTTTTTGGTTTGCTAAGCTGTTTTAGGGCCTTTGTTGCCCCAGCTACTCTGTTATCACCTTTTTTTCAAAACCCCCTTGTATCGGTTTTGCCTAGGGTTTTGTTTCCCCTATTCGGCTGGCTTGTTTTAACCCTTTTGAAAAAGAAGGTTAAAAACCCCAAAGTTCTCTATGCCCTATCGGGCCTGGGGGCCAGTGTTTTTCACACCGTTTGTGTGCTGGGTATGCTCATGCTTTTACACGGCCAGCAAATACTGGCCGCTGTACACCAAAGCATTCCCCAATTTGCTAACAGTGGGCTTTTGCCCTTTATTCTTGCCGCTATTGCCCTGCCAAACGGCGTACCGGAAGCGGTAATTACCGCCTTGGTTATGCCGCCCCTTGTTCTTAGTATTCAAAAGTTTAAAAGGAAATAATAGCAAAGGAGCTATGTGATGAAAATTTTTGCCATGGATGTAGGAAACACCAATATTAAAACAGCCCTTTTTGACGGAGATGAGATGTTAAAGTATTGGCGTATTTCAACTAACCATACTTATACAAGCGATGAATACGGCATTGTTTTACACAATTTGTTCACCCACGAAGGCCTTTCCATGAACCTGGTAGACCGGGTAATTATTTCAAGTGTTGTGCCAACGGTTAATTTTACTTTAGAGCACATGTGCCAGGACTATTTTAAAAAAGACCCTATGTTTGTTGTACCCGGCATTAAAACCGGCATTAATATAAAATATGAAAACCCAAGGGAACTTGGCAGTGATCGAATTGCCAACGCCGTAGGCGCCTTCCATCAATATGGCGGTCCATGTATTTTTATTGATTTTGGCACTGCCACCACCTTTGGAGTGGTGGACGAAAAGGGCTCTTTTTTAGGCGGCTGTATATGCCCGGGGATCAAGTTAGCCAGTGAAGCCATTGTATCCGGGGCATCTAAATTACCGCGCTTTGAGCTGGTAAAACCCCCTAGTATTATTGGCAAAAACACTGTAACCAACTTGCAAGCCGGGCTGATTTACGGTTATGTTGGGCAAGTAAATTATATTGTTAAAAAAATGAAGCAAGAGCTTGGCCGAAAGGACGTATTTGTTGTAGCGACAGGAGGTTTGGCCCTGCTGGTAGCAGGAGAGGCTAATGCCATTGATAAGCTGGATGGTTTTTTAACCCTAAAAGGCCTTCGTATCATCTCCCATTTAAACGCAGATTCCATTTAGATGCACACAAGCATCCTGCAAATTCCCTTTCTTGCTCTGAATTTACTTAAACCCATTAGCGATAACGATTTAGTTGAAAAGGAGTTTCAGCAAAAGCTGAGCAAATAAAAATGTTTGAACGTTTAAAAGAAGATATTCATACCATTATGCAGCGGGATCCAGCAGCAAAATCCCCAATACAGGCTTTTTTCTTTTATCCCGGCCTAAAAGCTCTACGCATGCACAGGCAAGCGCACAAGCACTATCAAAAGGGGCATTTTTTCCGTGCCAATTGGATTACCAGCCGCATGCGCAAAAAAACAGGCATTGAAATACACCCCGGTGCGCAAATTGGCCGCCGGCTTTTTATTGATCACGGCACAGGCATTGTAATTGGTGAAACCACCATCATTGGCGATGATGTAACCATTTACCAGGATGTTACCTTGGGTGGCACCGGCAAGGAAACTGGCAAGCGCCACCCCACGATTGGCAACCGGGTTACCATTGGCGCCGGGGCCAAGGTATTAGGCTCTATTACCGTTGGCACCAGCAGCAAAATAGGCGCAGGTTCTATTGTGCTAAAAGATGTCCCCGACCATTCTACAGTTGTGGGCAACCCTGGGCGAATTGTAAAAAAGAAAACCCCTGTGTATGATCAAGAAATTGATCTGGACCAGGTGAACCTCCCCGACCCGGCTATGGAGGGGTATTTACAACTAAACGCCCAGCTGGCAGCTTTAACCAGCTGCATGCGACAATGCGAAAAGCTATCAGCTATCTTAGATCAATCCCCTATACCTGTTGTAACCCAAGCGTTGGAACTACACATTAAAACGGAGGATCCTGACAATGAAAATATATAATACCCAAACAAGAAAAAAAGAAGAGTTAGTGCCGCTGGTACCGGGTAAAGTAAATATTTATGTATGCGGCCCTACGGTATACGATTACTTCCATGTAGGCAATGCCAGAGCCTTTTTAACCTTTGATTTACTGCGCCGCTATTTAACCTATCGAGGGTACGAGGTAACCTATGTACAAAACTTTACCGACATTGATGACAAGCTGATTAAACGGGCCAACCAGGAAGGCACCACCGTAAAGAAAGTAGCAGAGCGCTATATTAAAGCCTATCAAGATGATTCCGCCGCCCTTGGCATTACCCCGGCAGATATTCACCCCAGGGCTACCGAGCATATCCCTCAAATTATTGCCTTGATTGAAGATTTAATCAAAAAAGAAAAAGCATACGTAACCCAAGGCAATGTATATTACCATGTCCGTTCCTTCCCCTCTTATGGCCGGCTTTCAGGCCAAAACATTGAAGATTTAGAGACGGGGGCCTCTCAGCGGGTTCAAAGCCCCGATGAAATGGATAAAAAAGATCCCTTGGATTTTGCCTTATGGAAATCTTCCAAAGAAGGGGAGCCCTATTGGAACAGCCCTTGGGGTAAAGGGCGCCCTGGCTGGCATATTGAATGCTCCGCCATGTCTATGACCCATTTAGGCGAAACCATCGATATCCACTGCGGCGGTGTTGACCTAATCTTCCCCCACCACGAAAATGAAATTGCCCAATCTGAAGGGGTTACGGGGCATCCTTATGTAAAATATTGGATGCACAACGGCTTTATAAACATCAACAACGAAAAAATGTCAAAATCCAAAGGGGATTTTTTCACCATCCACGACATTAGCAAGGATTATGATTTAGAAGTAGTTCGGATGTTTTTGATTTCTGCCCACTACCGCAATCCCATTAACTTTAGCAAAGAATTAATGGATCAGGCTCAAACCGCCTTAAACCGATTATACACCGCCAAAAATCAACTGCTGTTTTTGCAAAACCACGCAAAAGAGATGCCTTTACGGGAAGAGGATCAGGCTTTTATGACCTTTTTAGACCAAAGTAAACTGGACTTTGAACTGGCCATGGACGATGATTTAAACACAGCCGATGCCCTTGGTGCCTTGTTTGAAATGGTGCGCAAAACCAACGGTGAGTTGAATGAACAAAGCCCTTTAGCCGTTGTGAACAAGGCGTTAGAAGTTTTTAATACCTTAACAGACGTGTTAAACATCGTATCTAAAAAAGAGGAAGGCCTTCCCTTAGCCATCCAAAAAATGATAGATGACAGGGCTCAGGCCCGGGCCGATAAGAATTGGGCTTTAAGCGATCAGCTGCGCATCGATATTCAAGCCGCGGGCTATATCTTAGAGGATACCCCCCAGGGGCAAAAAGTCCGCAAAGCTATCTCTTAGCTTATGATGTACTAATTCTATGAAAAAAGAATCGCACTTTTTTAAAACAGCAAAAAACAAACCTCTTTTGATTGCATATTATGTTTTGATTTTTGCTGCCTGTACTATTTTAATATATGGGTTGTTTACCGCCTTTTACCGTCCTTTTTTTGTATATAAGAAGGGCAGCCCTTCAGCGGCTGCTCAAAATAATACTTTGCCTGCGGAACCAGTAATGGAACCAAGAATCAATGTGAATAAGGCAACTTTAAAAGAGCTGCAGCTTCTTCCCGCCATCGGCCCTACAACGGCCCAAGAAATCATTTTATCAAGAGAAAGCCAGGGGCCTTTTCATTATCCGGAAGACTTGCTGGCTGTAAAGGGAATTGGCGAAAAGACCTTGGATAAAATTAGGCCCTACTTGGTTTTTGACTAAGGCAAAACAGCATACTAAAAGAGGCAGAATCATCTCTGCCTCTTTTAGTATATCGTGTATCGTTTTAATACCTCTTTTTAGGCCTTGGGAAAACAATTCTTCCCCAAGTAGCCTGCATCATCATTTAGGTATTCTTCAATTCTGAGCAGTTGATTGTATTTAGCTACCCGCTCGCTGCGGCTGGGTGCCCCGGTTTTAATTTGGCCTGCATTTAAAGCTACGGCCAAATCGGCAATGGTGGTGTCTTCCGTTTCGCCTGAACGATGAGAAATGACACAGGTATAGCCAGCCTTGTGAGCCATTTGAATGGTTTGAAGGGTTTCGCTTAAGCTGCCGATTTGGTTGAGCTTAATTAAAATAGAATTGCCGCTACCCTCTTCAATTCCTTTAGCCAAGCGCTGACTGTTGGTTACAAACAAATCATCCCCTACCAACTGCACTTTATTGCCCAGGCGCTGGGTCAATTTTTTCCAACCTTCCCAATCTTCTTCATCCAGGCCGTCTTCAATAGAGGCAATGGGATATTTGTTTACTAAATTTTCCCAGAAGTCAATCAACTCATCGGTAGTAAACTTGGTTTGCTTTTTAGGAAAGAGGTAGCCTCCTTCTGGGTTTTTCCACTCGCTGGCAGCAGCATCAATGGCCAGCACAAAGTCTTTGCCAGGGGCAAAACCTGCGGCCTCAATGGCTTTTAGCAGGTATATAATGGCCTCTTCGTCCGAGGGCAGATTGGGTGCATAGCCCCCTTCATCCCCTACGGCGGTAGATAACTTATCCTTTTTTAAAATAGACGCCAGGGTATGAAACACCTCGGTGCACCAGCGAAGGCCTTCGCTGAAGTTTTTTGCACCTACGGGCATAATCATAAATTCTTGAATGTCAATGTTGTTGGAAGCATGTTCCCCACCGTTTAGTACGTTCATCATGGGCACGGGTAAAATATGCCCGTTAATGCCGCCAATAAACCGATGCAAAGGAACTTCAAGGGCGCTGGCTGCAGCGTGGGCAGTGGCCAGGGATACGGCTAAAATAGCATTGGCCCCCAAATTGCTTTTATCCTCTGTACCATCAAGGGCAAACATGGCTTTATCAATGGCGGCAATGTCCGCTGCATCCATACCAATCAGCGCTTCTTTAATGATGGTATTTACATGGTCCACAGCTTTTAAAACCCCTTTGCCTCCAAAGCGCTTAGGGTCTTTATCCCGCAGCTCTAGGGCTTCAAAAGCGCCTGTGGAAGCGCCGCTGGGTACAGCAGCTGTTCCTTCTGCGCCGCACTCCAGCCATACAGTTGCTTCAACGGTAGGGTTTCCCCTTGAATCAATAATTTCTCGTCCTTTAATATCCATAATTCTTGTAAACATAATCCTATTCTCCTTATAATATTTATACATTCCAGGAAGCCTCGCCGGCTTATTTTTTCTTTCCTTGGGCGGCTACCGCCTGAATTTTAGCATTTATAGCCTCCTGGTCTCCTAAGTAGTACTTGTTCGTCACCTCTAGGGTGTTGTTAAGCTCATATACCAGGGGAACCCCTGTAGGAAGATTTACCTTGCTGATCTGCTGGGGAGTCAATTTCTCTAAAAACATAATCAAGGCCCTTAAGGAATTGCCATGAGCAGCAATTAATACCCTTTTGCCCTCTTTCATTTTAGGCATGATTTCATTGGTAAAGTAGGGAATAACTCGGTCAATGGTGTCCTTCAAACTTTCGGACAAGGGCAGCTGTTGTGCTTGCACATCCCGGTATTGGGCTTGTAATCGGGGGTTTCGCTCGTCACTTTCTTCCAGTATAGGTGGTGGTACATCATAGGACCTGCGCCAGATTTCTACCTGAGCCTCTCCGTATTTTTCGGCCGTTTCACTTTTATTAAGGCCCTGAAGGGCACCATAATGGCGCTCGTTTAAAATCCAGGTTTTGTATACCGGCAGCCAGTCTCTATCCAGTTCTTTTAATGTGTAATTGAGTGTGTGTATCGCCCGTTTCAGCAGCGAAGTATAGCAAAGGTCAAAATCAAAATCTTCTTGCTTTAATACCTGACCTGCCGTCACGGCTTCTTTCTCCCCTTTTTCAGACAAGGGCACATCCGTCCAACCTGTAAAAAGGTTTAAGCGGTTCCATTCACTCTCGCCGTGGCGGAGTAATACCAGTTTCAAACCCATCACCTCCTAATTCGATTTATATTATATTAATTATAAAAATTTATTGGCTAAAAAGCAAGGTTCAGGGTGTTTTACCTTGGTGTTTTTAAAACCGCCTGCTTTTTCACCGCTGGGCAAAGGCAACGTAAAAACAGATTATGCCTTTTATCAGCTTACTTATATTATGTACACATCTTATATTGTGTAAACCACCATTTTACAAAATGTGCCCACAAATTTTTGCTTATTGACTTTATTTTGCTGTTTGTGGCAAAATAAATGACTGAAAGTTATGTTATAATAAAGGTCATCATGCTATGTATTGGGAGGATGTTTAAATGAAGCTAAAGCTTTCTGCCCTGACGGGAAAAAAGCAAACTGTATTATCATATTTTTATATTGTTTTAGGCTCTATTGTGGCAAGCCTTGCCTATCCTTTCTTTTTACTGCCAAATAACATTCCTCCAGGGGGTTTAACAGGTGTTGCAACCATTTTTAAAGCTTTGTTTGACTGGCCTGTTGGTATGGTAAGCTTAATATTGAACATTCCTTTATTTTTAATTGGATATAAGTCTATGGGCCGAGTTTTCGCCTTCCGTTCCTTAGTGGCAACGGTTATTTTTTCCCTCTTAATCGACTTTTTAGGTGCTTTTTTGCCGCCCTTGGCTGACGATTTACTCTTGGGCTCAGTATTTGGAGGGGGGCTATTGGGCATTGGCCTGGGTCTTATTTTAAAAGGAGGTGCAACCACCGGCGGCACAGATATGATTGCCCGGATGGTGCACAGCAAGCTTCCCATCATCAGCGTTGGTGGCTTTTTATTTATTGTGGACCTTTTGGTTGTTGTTGCAGCCGGTATTTTTGTTGACGGAAAAATGGCCCTTTATGCGCTCATCTGTATTTTTATTACTTCAAAAGCCATTGATATGGTGCTGGAAGGACTGCAGTCCGCAAAATCCTGCTATATTATTACCGAAAAATGGGAATCAATAGCCACACGCATTATGAACGAACTGGATAGAGGGGTTACCTATATACAGGCTACGGGTGCCTATACAGGGGAGAACAGGCCCATTGTACTGTGTGTAGCCTCCATAGAGGAAGTGCCCAAAATTAAGAACATTGTAAGCCAGGAGGATGAAAGAGCCTTTATGTTTATTAATGATGCCAGAGAAGCCCTTGGCGAAGGCTTTAAAGACTTTACGGCAAATGTTTAAAAGATGACAGACTAAAACAAACTTTCCCCTTTTTTTAATATAAATAATCTGCTATAATTAAGTTATTCAAAACGTCCGGTGACGTAAAATAAAATGTAGGAGGCAATCTTAATGAAAAAGATTCTATCACTTCTTTTGGTGCTCACAATGTCTTTAGGTGTAGCAAGTGTTGCTCTGGCTTCAAGCGAAACCTTTGAACTAGCCCTGATTACTGACGTTGGCACCATTGACGACAAATCCTTTAACCAAGGTACTTGGGAAGGGCTGGAAGCCTATGCTAAGGAGCACAACATCTCCCACAAATACTACCAACCTTTGGACCAGACCGACGAACTATATTTAGAAATGATCGATCAGGCTGTAAACGCCGGTGCTAAAGTGGTTGTAACCCCCGGTTACCTTTTTCAGCCATCTGTATTTATGGCCCAAAACAAATATGAAGACGTTCACTTTATTTTAGTAGACGGCAGCCCCCAAAACCCCGAAACCAAAGAAACCGAAATTAACGAAAATGCCGTAGGCGTTGTTTATGCCGAAGAGCAATCCGGTTACCTAGCCGGCTATGCCGCTGTTAAAGATGGCTATACCCAATTAGGTTTTATGGGGGGTATGGCTGTTCCTGCCGTTATCCGTTTTGGGCATGGCTTTATCCAGGGTGCTGACCATGCTGCCAAAGAACTGGGACTAGAAGATGTAGAAATCAAATATTACTACACCGGCGTCTTCAAGCCTCTTCCCGAAATTCAAAACCGTGCCGCTTCTTGGTATAAAGCCGGTGTTGAAGTTATTTTCGCCTGTGCCGGCGGTGCCGGTAACTCTGTTATGGCTGCTGCAAAAGTAAGCGACGGCAAAGTCATCGGCGTTGACATTGACCAGGCCGACGAATCCGAAACCGTTATCACCTCCGCTGTTAAAGGCCTGTCCGAGTCCGTATACCAAACTTTAGAAAAATACTACGCTGGGGAATTCCCAGGAGCTCAAACCTTAATTTTTGACGCCTCTATGAAAGGTGTAGGCCTGCCCATGGAAACTTCCCGCTTTAAAACCTTTGCTCAGGCTGATTACGATGCCGTTTACGAAGAGCTGGCTTCCGGTAATATTAAAGTGGATAGCAGCACTGAAGTAACCGCCTCCGAAATTGCTGTAGAAGTCATTAAAGTAACTGAAGAGCAATAATCGCTTATGCTTAAAGGGCAGGCAGCAAACTGTCTGCCCTTTTCTTTTTAAATAACCCTTCATCATAAAACACAGATTAAAGGAGTGTATGCCAACGTGGACTATGTAGTAGAAATGCTCCATATTACCAAAGATTTTCCGGGCATACGTGCAAACGATGACATTACTCTTCAATTAAAACGAGGAGAAATTCATGCGCTGCTGGGCGAAAACGGTGCAGGTAAATCTACCCTGATGAGTATATTATTTGGCCTATATAACCCCGATGGCGGAAGCATTCGTATCAACGGAAAAGAAGCTAAAATAAAAGACCCTAACGATGCGAATGCTTACGGTATCGGCATGGTACACCAACATTTTAAACTGGTGCATAATTTTACGGTGCTGGAAAATATTATTCTAGGGGTTGAAACCACAAAGCGCGGTGTTTTACAAAAAGCCCAGGCAAAGGAAAAGGTTATTGCCCTTTCAAAAAAATATGGTTTGCAGGTAGACCCTGATGCGGTTGTTCAAGATATTACCGTTGGCATGCAGCAACGGGTGGAAATTTTAAAAATGCTCTATCGGGATAATGACGTGCTCATTTTCGACGAGCCTACTGCGGTACTCACCCCCCAGGAAATTGGGGAGCTCATGGATATTATGCGCGGCTTAACCAAGGAGGGTAAATCGATTTTATTTATCACCCATAAATTAAACGAAATTAAAGAAGCGGCTGACCGCTGTACGGTTTTGCGTAAAGGGCGCTATATCGGCACTGTTGAAGTGCCCGCAACCTCTGTTGATGAAATGGCCCGGATGATGGTAGGCCGTAAAGTAAGCTTTGCTGTTGAAAAAAGCCCTGCAATCCCTAAAGAGGCTGCTCTTGTGGTACAAAATGTAACCATTTCAGGAAAGCAGGGTCATAAAAATCCGGTTAACGATATTTCCTTTACCGTTCGCCAAGGCGAAATAGTAGCCCTAGCCGGCATTGATGGCAACGGGCAAAGTGAATTAGTTTACGCCCTAGCCGGCTTAACCCCTATTAAAGAAGGTAAAATCTTTTTAGGCAATGACGATATAAGCCAATTAACCGTGCGTAAACGCAACGATATGGGAATTGCCCATATTCCTGAAGACCGCCATAAAGACGGCCTGGTACTGGATTACAACCTAGCCGAAAACCTGGTTTTGAAAAGCTACCATACTCCCCAGTTTAACACCAAGGGTTTCTTAAAGTTTAAAGATATTTATGGCTATTCCGATGAGCTTATTGATCAATTTGACATCAGATCCGGCCAAGGCTCCTACAGCATTGTACGCAGTATGTCCGGCGGAAACCAGCAAAAAGCCATTGTTGCCAGGGAAATTTCTTTAAATCCCGACTTGCTAATTGCCGTGCAGCCTACCCGGGGATTGGATGTTGGTGCCATTGAGTATATTCATAAACAGCTTATCCGCCAGCGGGATGAGGGGAAGGCTGTTTTCATGGTCTCCTTGGAACTGGATGAAGTTCTCAATGTAGCCGACCGTATTTTAGTTATTTTTGAAGGCCAGATTGTAGCCAATATTGATGCAAAAAATGCAACTGAAGAAGAGCTTGGCCTTTACATGGCCGGTTCCAGAAGGGAGGAAATAAAAGCATGAAAAAGAATTCCGTTTTCCGCGTTAATGCTGTTTCAAGCCTTCTTTCTTCCCTAGCGGCTATTCTAGTGGGCCTTTTGTTCGGCTTTATTGTTTTATTGGCAAGCAACACCAATAATGCCCTGGCAGGCCTTGGTATTATCCTGAAAGGGGGCTTTACCACCGGAGCCAAGGGCCTTGGCCAGGTGCTTTATAACGCCACCCCCATTATTTTTACCGGTTTATCAGTAGCTTTTGCCTTTAAAACCGGCCTGTTTAACATTGGGGCCTCAGGCCAGTTTATGGTTGGCGGCCTCTGTTCTATTATTGCAGGGGTTACCATGGATTTTTTAGGCCCCTTTCACTGGGTAGCGGCCTTTATTATCGGCATAGCCGGCGGCGCTTTATGGGGGCTGGTTCCCGGCCTTTTAAAAGCATTATTTAATGTAAATGAGGTTATTACCTCTATTATGATGAACTATATAGGCCTATATTTTACCAATTACATGGTCTTAAACCTAAAGGTATTTAACCCCGAAACCCAGAAAAATGCCTTGCTTATTTATGACCGGATGAAAAACCAAACAGTTGACGTGGCCTCTACCGCCGTTTTACCAAAAGCGGGGCTGGATAATGTTTTTTACAACACCGTAGGTAAGATGAAGGATGTTTCCAGCGTTAACTCCGGTATTTTTATTGCCCTTTTGATTGCCATTATCATCTATGTTCTACTGAATAAAACAACCTTTGGCTACGAGCTAAAAGCATCAGGCTTTAATAAGCATGCTAGTAAATATGCCGGTATTAACGAAAATCGCACCATTATTTCATCCATGGTTATTGCAGGTGCTTTAGCAGGGGCAGGGGGTGCCGCTGTGTACCTGGCCCCTTCCACAGGTATGCATATTCATATTATGGAGGTCCTGGCCCCCCAGGGATTCAATGGTATCCCCGTAGCCCTGCTTGCCCTCTCTCACCCTATTGGCGTAATTTTTTCAGGCCTGTTTATCGCCCATATTACCGTTGGAGGCATCAACCTGCAGCAATTAGGCTACTTAAAAGAAATCATTGATATCATTGTAGGTGTTATCATTTACTTTAGTGCCTTCTCCCTTTTAATTAAAGGCTTTTTAGGCCGGCGCTTCCTGCGCAAAAGCGCCAAGAGCGCCGCCGCGGATCAAGGGAAAGAGGAACCGCCTTCACCGACCCCATCCACCGCGAAAGGAGATGAACAGCTATGACCGCTTTTGAAAATATAATGGATATTGTCTATTTCCTCTCTCAGCAAATGATGTACTTTGCCATTCCCCTGCTGATTGTTGCCCTTGGCGGTATGTTTTCCGAGCGCAGCGGTGTAGTTAACATCGCCCTTGAAGGCATTATGGTTGTTGGTGGTTTTTGCGGCATCTTTTTTGTCAACCTTGTTCAAAAATCCAGCTGGGCTCTTAGCGGTCAATGGTTATTTTTATTGGCCGGCTGTGTTTCCATGGTAGCAGGGATGCTCTATTCTCTGCTCCATGCCTATGCGGCCATTAACTTAAAAGCCAATCAAACCATATCGGGTACAGCCCTTAATATGGCCGCCCCCGCCCTTGTTATCTACATTGCCCGCATGGTGCAGGAAAACGGCGTTCAGCAGGTACCCTTTATTAACCAGTTTTTTATTAACAAGGTTCCCCTATTAGGGGATATTCCCCTCATAGGCCCCATGCTGTTCCAGCGGTCGTATATTACAACCTACCTTGGCATCGCCATTTTGCTTATCTCGGCCTTTGTACTATATAAAACCCGCTTTGGGCTGCGGCTGCGGGCCTGTGGTGAACACCCCCAAGCAGCAGACAGTGTAGGCATCAGCGTTTATAAAATACGTTATGCTGGGGTGCTCATTTCCGGCGCTTTAGCTGGGCTGGGGGGACTGGTATTCATTATCCCTACAACCACTGAATTTGCCGGTGATGTAGGCGGCTATGGCTTCTTGGCTTTGGCTGTGCTGATCTTTGGCCAGTGGAAACCCTTTCGAATTCTTTTTGCAGCCTTCTTCTTTGGTTTTATGAAAACCATTGCCACCGGCTATGCTACCATCCCCTTTTTAAGCAACCTAGGCATTCCCAGCGATATTTATAAAATGGTTCCTTTTATTGCAACCCTGGTTGTGCTGATTTTTTCCAGCAAAAAATCTCAAGCCCCTAGGGCTTCGGGCATTCCTTACGATAAAGGTACCCGCTAAAGGTAAAACATGGTATAAAAAAAGCAGGATTAAATCCTGCTTTTTTTTATTATGATTTATTCACTAATTATAAGGCCTGAACCAGTGCTCTGGGTCCGTCTACAACCCCTACGCTTTTAATGTTAATGTGAAGATCCAGATACTGCTTAATACTTTCAAGGGCATCTGCTAAGGCATCCATAATGCTTTGGTCTATGGGGTACTCCTTATCCTCTTGCTTAAAGGCTGCTATAATCATTCTAATGGTTGTTGAAGAAACAACTGCAATACCAAAGTAGTAATTGTTTACATAGTTGCTAAACACATTCCGCAGGGCCACTTCAAGCCGTTCGCTGCCGTAATGCCAGCGGCCTGCCAAGTATTCGTCCCCGGTAGGCGTATCCATTTCTACAACCATACAAGGCTCTGTCATCGAAATAGGAAAGCGCATCATATTTGCCTGATCCTTAAGCTCCTCTACCGAATGAATGCTGCCAGCCAAAAGATCGTGAATAAGATGATTTCTTTCAATCTCAATCATTTCATCTTTTGTGTAGTTATCGTTTGAATAGTCGGCATTAATGCGATTTAAAAACAGCTTTAGTTGCTGAATAATAGCAATTTGCTTTTCTTTTTTGGTAGATAGATGAATGATCGGCAAATTAGGATAATCGTTTTTTAAAATATGGAGCATTTTTTCTTTTTCCTGATCGTTCACCCGCATACCAATTGCATCCACCCGATGATTTTCCAGCCGCTCCAATGCTCCTTGGGTGTCTTCAACAATTCGGGGGGCCCTAAAGCCCATTTTTTCCCAATCGGCAATTTGCTCAATGGTCTGTTTAATGTCCTGGTGATCAGTTACCACAAGTAATCTATACATGTATGCCCTCCACCTCATTTCTTCCCTTTATTATTATAGCGTGAATAGATAAAAATTACAAACCTTCCATAAACTTTTTTGTGGTGAATGGCTAATAACAAAATACAAACCATACTCCTTTTATCGTTCAAATCATATCTTTCCTTTTGTTGACATTATAAATAAAACAAATTACAATGTAGCTTATAACTATTTATATTTGTTGATTGGAAAGGATGGATAGATAGGATGCTGTCACCAAATATTAGAGAAGGTCTTACCTTTGATGATGTGTTGCTCGTACCCCAAAAAAGTGAAATTTTACCAAACCACGTTACTTTAGGCACAACGTTAACTGATACCATATCCCTCAATATTCCTATATTATCTGCCGCCATGGATACTGTAACCGATGGTAAAATGGCCATTGCCATTGCCCGTGAAGGTGGTTTGGGCATTATTCATAAAAACATGACCATTGAAGAGCAAGCCTCCCATGTTGATAAAGTAAAACGGAGCGAACACGGTGTCATTACCGATCCTTTCTTCCTTTCTCCACAGCACTTAATTGAGGATGCCGAGGCCTTAATGGCCAGGTACCGCATTAGCGGCGTACCCATTGTAACCGACGGAAAGCTGGTTGGCATTTTAACCAACCGGGATTTACGCTTTGAAACCGACTATTCTCGTCCTATTGGCGATGTAATGACAAGTAAAAACCTTGTTACTGCCCCTGTTGGCACCACTTTAGAGGATGCAAAAAAATTATTGGCAAACCATCGTATTGAAAAACTTCCCATTGTTGATGAAAATTATAATTTAAAAGGTTTAATCACCATTAAAGATATTGAAAAATCTACAAAATACCCCCATAGTGCCAAAGACCAAAACGGTCGCCTTCTTTGCGGTGCCGCCATCGGTGTTACCAAAGATTTTATTGAGCGGGCCGCTGCATTAATTGAAGCCAAAGTTGATATTCTTTCCATTGACACAGCCCACGGGCACCACATTAATATTTTAAAGGCAGTAGAAGAACTAAAAAACCGTTTCCCCAACATGCCGCTCATTGCAGGTAACGTAGCCACCGGCCCTGCTGCCCGGGATTTGATTTTAGCCGGTGCTGATTGTATTAAAGTGGGTATTGGCCCAGGCTCCATTTGTACCACGCGGGTGGTTGCAGGCATTGGCGTACCTCAGGTTACGGCCATTAGCGACTGTGCTAATGAAGCGGCTAAACACGGTGCCAGAATTATTGCCGACGGAGGCATCAAATATTCAGGAGATATTGTAAAAGCCATTGCCGCCGGTGCCAATGCTGTTATGCTGGGCAGCCTTTTTGCCGGCGTGGAAGAAAGCCCCGGTGCAGTTGAAATTTACCAGGGCCGCTCCTATAAAGTTTACCGTGGGATGGGCTCTTTAGCTGCTATGGAACATGGCAGTAAAGACCGTTACTTCCAAGAAAACGCTAAAAAGCTGGTTCCTGAAGGGGTTGAAGGTCGCGTTCCCTATAAAGGCCTTCTCTCTGAAGCCGTTTATCAGCTAATAGGCGGCCTGCGGGCCGGCATGGGCTATTGTGGTACAGCCACCATTGATGATTTGCGCGAGAACAGCGAATTTATAAAAATTACCAATGCAGGTTTGATTGAAAGCCACCCACATGATATCTCCATTACAAAAGAAGCGCCTAACTACTCAAAGTTTGGTTAAGGTAATAAAAAAGCAGAGCTTCCATTTTTATAATTTTAGAAATGGAAGTTTTGCTTATATCCACAATCCCGTATATGCACAATACCAAGCATTAAAAAATAAATGAAAAGAAGGTTGTCCATTGTTTATTTGCGATTGCCACGGTGATACCTTAACAAAAATAGCTTTTAACCCTGATGCAAACCTTGATATTACCTTTGACCATGCCCAAAAAGGTGGCTTGGGCCTGCAGTTTTTAGCTTGTTGGAGCGGCCCTAAGGCAGATCAGGATAATGTACAAGAGCGGATGCACAGGCAATACGAAGCCACCCAGGTTTTAATAGACCAGGGCTGGACCTTTATAACGAGCCCTGCTGAATTCGTAGAAGGAAAACCTTCTTTTATGCTCTCTATTGAAGGAGCGGAAATCTTTAATAATTCCCTTGCCCCTGTTGAGCAATGGTACTTAAAAGGAGTGCGGATGAGCGGCATTACCTGGAACTTTGAAAATAAGTTAGGTACCCCTGCCAAATTAGACCAGACAAAAGGCCTTAGCACCCACGGGATTAATGTGGTTAAAGAGATGCAGCGCCTGGGAATGGCTGTTGATACTTCTCATTTAAGCGATCAGGGATTTTTTGATATTTTTTCAAAAACCAATGCGCCTCCCTTAGCATCTCATAGCTGTTGTAGGGCCCTTCAACCCCATTTTAGAAATTTAACCGACGAGCAGATTCGCCTGCTTATTACCCAGGGAGGGTATATTGGCGTAAACTTTTATCCGCCTTTTTTAACAGACAAAGGTGCCACCATCAACACGGTGATTGACCATATAGACCATATTTGCCAGCTGGGCGGCGAAAAGCACGTGGGCTTTGGCTCAGACTTTGACGGCATTGATGAATACCCTGCTAATCTGTATTCTCCCCAGGGCTTCCCCCTTCTTATAGACCAGATGGCCCAAAGGGGTTATTCCCCTGAATCCATTGAAAATATAGCCGGAAAAAACTTTTTGCGTTATTTTTCCTCTATTCAAGGGGTAAAAGAGCTTTGGCTAAATCCAAACCCGCAACTAGCAGCCGAAGGGCAAACTCAAAGGCCAGCCAGAGGATAAGCCCGCCCTTTACGTTGAGTTTAAATATTTTGTGTAATTTCTCTTTCTTTTACTTAAGCAAGATTCATATTTTGCCATACAAAAAGCGCTCTGCTAAAAATCAGGCGCTTTTTGTGTTATTCTTGCTATTCTTGGGCAAGTAACTTTATATATGCCCCATATCCTTCCTCTTCCATTTTTTCTGCCGGAATAAAGCGAAGGGCAGCACTGTTAATGCAGTAGCGAAGGCCTCCCTGGTCTTTAGGTCCATCTTCAAACACATGGCCTAAGTGCGCTTCCCCTATCCGGCTTTTTACTTCGGTGCGAATTCGTGGCAGGGAGGCATCCATAAATTCATTGACAACCAAAGGGTCAATGGGTTTGGTAAAGCTAGGCCAGCCACAGCCTGCATCGTACTTATCGGCAGATAAAAACAAAGGTTCCCCTGTTGTAATATCTACATAAATACCTTTTTGCTCATGGTTCCAATAGGGGTTTTGAAAAGGCTGCTCAGTTGCACTGTTTTGTGTTACTTCATAAGCCAAGGGTGTCAAAATATTCTTTAAGGCTTCTCTCTCCTTTTTTTGGTACAATGTTGGATCGACTAACACTTCCCTGGCTTTTTTATACAGACTGGGTTGAATATGGCAATAACCCATAGGGTTTTTTAATAAATAGTTTTGATGGTATTCCTCTGCCTTGTAAAAACGATCTAGAGGCATACATTCAATCGCTGTTTTTTTTCCAAGTCTTTTTTCAAACGCTGCTAAAGATTTTTTGATCACGGCCTCATCTTCAGACTGGGTGTAGTAAACGCCACTGCGGTATTGGGTGCCCCTGTCGTTTCCCTGGCGATTTACAGCAAAGGGATCAATGATTTCATAAAACAAGTACAGCAAAAAGGACAGGGATATTTCTCTATCATCATACACTACTTTTACAGTTTCTACATGGTTTGTTTCCTGGCTGCAAACTTCCTCATAAGTAGGGTTTGGAGTGATTCCGTTTGCATAGCCTACCTGGGTTGTAACACGACCGATTGTAAGGGATTGAAAAAACTTTTCGACACCCCAAAAGCAACCTCCGGCAAAATATATTTCTTTCATGGCATGTACCCCTTTTTAATCAATTTACCATTTCATTATACCATATTCAAATTTTACGTTATTATAAAATAAAATTTCTATTACTTAAACCATTATTAACATATAGGCTTGATTTTTAAGCAATAACAACGTAAAATGAAAGTGTTATTAATTATTTTATTACAAAAGATATGGAGGATATCCGTGGCAAAGCATATTTTACTTGTAGATGATGAGCCGATGATTTTGAAAGGATTAAAGTATTCTCTTGAGCAAGAAGGGTATATGATTGATTCTGCTGCCGATGGCGAGGAAGCTTTAGAAAAGTTTTCGAGCAACCCTTACGACTTAATTTTGCTCGATGTTATGCTGCCTAAGCTGGACGGCATTGCCGTTTGCCAGCGTATTCGAGAATATAGCAGCATACCGATTATTATGCTTACAGCCAAAGGCGAAGATATGGACAAAATTTTAGGCCTGGAATACGGAGCCGATGATTACATGACCAAGCCTTTTAATATTTTAGAAGTAAAGGCTCGTATTAAAACTATTTTTAGGCGCACGGTTCAAAACCCTGCTTTGGAAGAGCGCCGAAGTTTAAAGGTTCATGATTTGGAGATTAACACTGTTAACCGCACAGCCACTTTGGGTAATAAAGATATTAAGTTAACAGCCAAAGAATTTGATCTTCTCCAGCTTTTTATGACTAACCGTGGCAAGGTTTTTACCCGGGAGGAGATGCTGGAAACGCTTTGGAAGTATGACTATACTGGCGATGCCAGAACCGTTGATGTGCACATTCGGCGGTTACGTGAAAAGATAGAGCGCAATCCTGCTCAACCTGAATTTATTTTTACAAAATGGGGAGTTGGGTACTATTTCACGGATAAAGAATAATCCATTTCCCGGCATTCGCTGGCAAATTTTATTAGTCTTTTTGTCAATTTTTATCGTTGCTTTCTATTTTATGGCCTCCTCGTCCATCCGTATGGTAAGCAATTTTTTGATGGAAGAAAAAATCACCTCAGATTACAGTTACATGGAGCAACTATCTTTGGAGTTATCTCCCTTGATACAAACCCATCAAAGCAGCGATTTAAACAGTGTATATGAAAAACTCGTTGAAGCAGGCGGCCAATTACAAGGTCGCCTGCTTGTATTGGACCGTTTTGGAAAGGTTCAAGTCGATAGCTACTCTCAGTTAAACGGCACCCGGCCTGCCTATGCGGAAGTTTCATCTATATTACTTGACAGGCAGTCCAGAGCTTATGGCATCCACCAGCTTTCGTCTGCACCCCTAGGCGAATCTTTTTTTGCTAAAATCAACCCCTGGCGCACTAGGGGTCTTTGGTCCATTTACTATACTGCCTCCCTTGAAAGCCCCACAGGGGAGCTGTTGGGGGTTGTGCTTTTGGATTCTCCCTTGCAAGGGCTTTTGGCAAATTTATTTGACCTGCAAGATCAGATGCTCCGTTACTTTTTAATTGTAGCCATTGCTATTCTGATTTTTTCCTTTCTTTTCTCGCAAATTCTTACAAGGCCCATTGCCAGCTTAACCAAGGGAATACAACGAATGAGCAAGGGGGATTTTTCAACCAGGGTTCCGGTAAAGGGCTCTAGGGAGTTGCGCAATTTAGCTACTACCTTTAACACCATGTCGGAAAAGCTGGAAGCCCTTGATGACAGCCGCAACCAATTTATTTCAAATGCCAGTCACGAGTTAAAAACCCCTTTGACAACCATGAAGATTATGCTGGAAAATTTAATTTACGAGCGGGGGATGCCGCAAGAATTACAGGTGGAATTCATGCAAGACATTAATAAGGAAATTGACCGGCTTACTTTAATCATCAGCGATTTGTTGACCCTTGTGCAAATGGATACCCAAAACATGAAACTAAACCGTGAAACCATAAAACTATCTGACCTGCTAAAAGAAACCCTGCACCGGCTGGAACCCATTGTTTCATCCCGAAAGCAAAAAATTACCTTGGAGATACAGGATGAAGGCAATCTTTATGTCGATGGGCCTAAAATACAGCAGGTAATGTATAATCTTTTAAATAATGCCAGCAAATATACCCAGGATCAAGGGCATATTCATGTATCCCTAAAAAAATTAGGGCCCGACTTTGTGCTTTCTATTAGCGATAACGGCCCAGGTATTCCCTTGAAAGACCAGCCCCATATTTTTGACCGGTTTTACCGGGTTGACCGGGCCCGTTCAAGGGAAACGGGCGGAACGGGCCTTGGGCTCTCCATTGTAAAGCAAATTGTATTGCTCCATGGAGGCAATATTACGGTAGACAGCCAAGAAGATCAAGGCTCTAAATTTACAGTAGAACTTCCAGCACATACAGGTTAGGAGAGATGGTTGATGAAAAATAAAAACATTGTTTCCATTTTTTTAGTTCTTGTCTTCATTTTTCCCTTCTTTTCTTTTGCTGATGGAACCGACGAAGCAGACCCAGCACCTGAGCCTACTGCTCAAAATCAAATGTTCACCTCTTCCTCCCCCTTGCCGGCCTATGATGTAGTCAACAGCTCCAAAGAGCTGAATGCCACTTTGTTTTTTCGCTTCCATCACCAAGAATACCTAGCCTGCGAAACACAAAAGATTACTTTAACCTCTAACGAGTCTTTAGAAAAAAAAGTGGTAGAAGCTCTATTAAATGGGCCTAGCGGTTCTACAACGGAATTGGTTTCACTTTTTCCCGAAGAAACTCAGGTAATCAATACCATTTCTCAGGGGAATACGCTGCTGATTACTTTTAGCAGCGGACTGCTTTCAAATTACCTTGACCAACCGACCGATTGGCAAGGAGATGATTTTTGGCGTGTAGAGATTTCTCTTCGGCGCAAATTGGCTATGACCAGTTTAGCTGCAACCATAATGGAAACCTTCCGTTACGATACAGTACAAGTGTTGGTAGAACCTACGGGAAGCGAAAATAGCAGTATGCGCCTGCAAAACAGCTATTACCAAAACCCTATTTTGGTTAACGGAACAGCTCCTGCTCTTTTTTATGATTCTGAATATATCCTAACACCCTTGTTAACGGCCCAAATTATTTTATCTGCCTGGGAAAGTAAAGATTGGGAGGCTCTATATCCCTTTATCTCGATGAAGGATCGCTGGGATCTTTCCTTTAAGCCCACCTTTGAACAAATTCGCAGCGAGTTGATTTCGGCCCCTGCTTTGATAAATTTTTCTCTTTCTCCTTCCTCTCCTTCTGGAGATGGCCAACTTTGCGCCTTTGCCCTTGACTATACGGTTCAAACCCATCCTGAGCTGCCTAGCAATCAAAAAAACACGGTTTTGCGTTTGATTCGTGAAAACAATATTTGGAAAATATCCTTTTCTGATTTAAAAACCCTCATGGGTTATTCCTATCACTTTCAAGGAGATCCTGCCCCATGAAAAAGAAAAAACTGGCCATGATAGCCATCCTTATTTTGTGTGCTTTTACTCTATCGGCTTGCCAATCGGCTTTTTTTGATGATTCCGGCCATCAAAAAGGCCAGCCTGTTGCCCTACCAAAAGTTTCTCTACCCTACGAAGCACCTATTGGCAATGTACGTTTAAACCAAACAACCACCGTAGCCTTTTATTTGCCCAATAAAGACCGCTCCAAGCTGGTTGCCATTAATCAGGAGGTATCCTTGCCTGTAAACCGTCACGGGGCAGAAGCAGTGCTTCGCGCTCTTTTAGCACACCCGGGAAACGAAACTACCGTTCCTCTATCACCTCATACGGCACTTGCCCTATCAGATTACTTTCCCGTTGAAATATCAAGAGATGTGGCAACGGTCAATTTAACTCAAAGCGCACTTGAGCTTAGTTCAAACGAACTTTTTATTGTAAGCCAAGCCATTACCAATACCTTGTCTGCCTTTACTGACATATCTTACGTAAATATTTTGGTCATGGGTAAACAGATCGGTCTGGATACGGTTAACACCCTGCCCATGGGCACTTTACAGGAACAGATTGGCTTCAATTTAGTAACCCAATGGGAGCAAATTGAAAGCAGAAAAGTCTCTGGGAACGAGCCCCTTTCAAAAAAACGCCTCTCCTTGCCGGTTACTCTTTATTTTCCGGTTGAATCTCTAGGTATTATTCCCGAGGTGCGTAACACCACATTTCCAGGGCAGGAAGCCAGCCAACTTATTTTAATTCTGCTTGAAGAGCTGTCCAAAGGAAGCAATTTTTTGGAAAACTCCCCTAAGATGCCTGATTTAGCCAATTTTTTATTGGAGGAGCCTGTGATTGAAGCCTTAAAAAGCACCTCAGGACAAAAAATCATTCTGCGCTTTTCCGATGCCCTGTATAAAGAAATTATTGATACAAATAATCAATTTTCCTCCATCATTGCCTCGCTTAATTATACCCTCACTACCTTCATTCCCAACATTAGCGGCCTTGAATTATATATTGGTGATAAAAGTACTGAGCCCCTTTTAACATTAACCCCCCAAAGCCCTTATATTTCAGTTGCAGAAATTTCTTTTCCCGAAGGGCTCCAGCGGCGAAGTGATTTCACCTCTTTTCTAATGGGCTACGCTACTTTATACTTCCCTGAACAAGCAAAACAAGGCGAGGCTTCTTCCTTGGTAAGGGTGATGCGCCCTATTCCCTATTACGAAACAAAGGATCCCTCATATCTGCTTACCCAGCTTATCTCCGGTCCTCAATATTATGATAGCCGAAAGGACACCCAGCCCTTCTTTTCCCTGCCAATTGAATTCTCTATGGCTTATATTCGCGGGGTCTCTTACGAAAACCGAACCCTCTTAATCCATTTTGCCTCAAACTTTTTTGATCAGCTTCCCCAAGCCCTTTCTCCCCAAATGGAAGGCCTTTTTGTTTACAGCATGGTCAATACCCTGTGCGAAAACCCATCAATTGATGGAATCTGTTTTTATGTTGACGCTCTACAGCCGGAAACTTTTGTTGGTAGCTTATACCTACCTGGTACTTTTTACCCTAACTTTGGGCTTATTAACGAATAGAAATTTTAAAAGGGTACTAGCGCTTTTGCATAGCTAGTACCCTTTTTCTTTGGTTTTTTACTGCTTATTGAGCTTTAACTCTCGGTCTTTCTTCTGTTGTACCGGCACGAGCAAAGCGATCACGATCATTTTTTCTTACCTGCAGGGTAATGCACTTAGTGGGGCATTTGCCAACACATTCGCCGCAGCCTGTACAAGCGGCCGTAATTTGGTGGGGATGTTTTTTCTCGCCCGAAATGGCCTCAAACTTACATACCCGTTTGCAGGCACCGCAACCAATACAGTCTTTTTGCTCTATTTCAGCAATTTTCCTGTTTTTAAAGTCCCCCCATATAGCCCAAGTGGGGCAAACTTCTGCACAAACCATACAGCCTACACACTTGTCCATATCAAACTTGGGCAGGTTGTTTTCCATTACAATGGCTTCATATTTACATGACCTTGCGCATAATCCGCAGCCAATACAGCCAGCGTTACATTTACTGCTAACGTTCTTGCCCCGCTCTGCCTCCCGGCACAACAGGCGAATAGGCTGTTTTTCGGGCTGTAAGTGGAGTACATCTCGAGGGCAGGATTGAACGCACAGCCCGCAGCTAGTGCATTTTTTCGGATCCACAACGGCAATCATCCGCTTTTCATCAATGGTAATAGCCCCAAATTGGCAAGCCTTTACACAGGTACCTAAACCTAAACAGGCATAGGAACAAGCTTTATAACCACCACTTACTAACGTAGCCGATACACAGTCTTGAATTCCCTGATAATTAAACTTGGTTTTGCACCGGTCAAGCCCTCCACGGCAAATCACCTCTGCCACCATCCGGGTAGTGGAAGGTAGTATTTCACTACCCATTATTTTGCTCAAATTTTCTGTTAAGGCATTTCCTCCTACAGGGCAGGCATTCAGCGGAGCCTTGTTGTCGGCCAAGGCTGCAGCTAGGCCATCGCAGCCAGGGTAGCCGCAAGCACCACAGTTGGCACCGGGAAGGGCTGCCCGTATTTCTGCAATCAAAGGGTTTACGGGAACGGCGAAAATCTTTGTTGCGCCGGTTAAAATCCAGCCAAAGAGCAGTCCCATTCCACCTAACACGCCAGTAGCGATTAAAATTCCAGTCATCCTTCTCCCCCTATCAAATTAAGCCGGTAAAGCCCATAAATGAGACGGCCATCAACCCAGCGGCAATTAATGCACCGGGAAATCCATCCATCCATTTTGGCAAGTTTGAAGCAGCCAAACGTTCACGAATGGCAGCAAACAACACAATGGCCAGGGTAAAGCCCACGGCTGATCCAAAGCCATTTACAACCGAGCCTAATAAATTATAGTTTTCTTGAATGTTTAGCACACAAACACCAAGCACTGCACAGTTTGTAGTAATCAGCGGCAGGTATACCCCCAAGGCTTCATATAAGGAATAGCTCATTTTTTTAATGGCCATTTCAACCACTTGTACCAAAACCGCAATAACTAAAATGAAGGCGAGAGTCTGCATGTATTCCAAGCCCAAGGGCACCAATACAAAAGCCTGTAAAACATAGGTTACCAACGAAGCGATGGTCATAACCAAGGTAACGGCAACACCCATGCCAAAGGCTGTTTCTACCTTTTTAGAAACACCTAAAAAGGGGCATATTCCAAGGAATTGCTGCATTACAAAGTTATTTACTAAAATCGATCCGATAAAAATTAATAAGTAGGTCATGCAACTTCTCCTCTCTTAAAGGTTCCCTGCTTCCTTTTCTCAATTAGAAGCACAATAGCATTTACCCCTGCCAGTAAAAAGCCCAAGGTAATAAAGCCGCCAGCAGGGGTAGCAATAATGCCAATGGGGGCATAAGGCAAAAGGGGAATACCAAAAAAGCTTCCCATTCCCAGCACTTCACGAATCGTTGCAAGAAGGGTAATGGCGCCGGTAAAGCCAAGGCCCATGCCCAGCCCGTCCATTATAGAGGGAATCGGTGGATTAACAAAAGCAAAGGATTCTGCCCGGGCGAAGATGATGCAATTTACCACAATTAAAGGAATATAAATGCCGAGAGTTTGGTCAACTGCGGGCACAAAGGCTTTAATGAGCAGTTGCACCATGGTAACAAAGGAAGCAATAACAATTACAAAGGCTGGAATGCGCACATTTTCTGGAATAATGTTTCTAATAAGGGAAATAAACAGGTTTGACATAACCAAAACAATGGTAGTAGCCACCCCCATTGAAATACCATTCATCGCCATGGTCGACACAGCCAGGGTTGGGCACATCCCAAGGACCAAGCGGAAGATCGGGTTCTCATTTAAAATACCGTTAAAAAAGATTTTTCCAAGGTTCTTCCCTTCACGATTAAACATGTTTAGCCACCTCCCCAAAGGTTTTTGGAATTGTAAGCTTATCAATCAGCGGGGTCATTACATTCATAAATAAAATAGCAAAGGAACAGCCCTCGGGATAGGTGGCAAAGGCCCTGATTACAAACAGGATTACACCGCAGCCAATACCCATAATCACCCTGCCCGAATTGGTTACAGGAGATGTGGCATAATCTGTTGCCATAAAGAAGGCTCCTAACATCAGCCCGCCGGAGAGAATTTGGTATAAGCCGGAACTGGCCCCCGCCTTAAAAGCATCAAGAGCAGCAACGTTTTGAGAAACATTGGTAAAGGCTTGTACAGCCCCCTGGGTAAAGTAGCATACAAAAACTGTAATAATAAAGAAGAAAGGAATTCTCCAATCAATTACTTTACGCACGAGCAAGTATCCCCCGCCAATTAAAATGGCCAGCTTGCTGGTTTCGCCTAAAACCCCTGCCACGTTACCTAAAAAGAGATTAAGCAATGAGGCATTTTTTGTTAATAAAGGGGTGGCGGTTGAAACCGTGTCTAATGCTTGCTGAGAATAACCGGCCAGCCAATTACCAAAATGGGCATCAGGGTATCTGGTCATCATCCCAATCCAGGAGATGAACAGAATGGCCCTTGCAGCCAAGGCAGGGTTCATAAAGTTCTGGCCCAAACCTCCAAATATTTGCTTTACTACAATAATGGCAATAAAGCTTCCTACAATTGCCAGCCATACAGGGGCGTTGGCCGGCAGGTTGTATGCAAGCAGCAAGCCTGTAACAACGGCGCTCAGGTCAGAAATGGTGGTTTCCTGGTGGGTTACTCGCTGATAAATCCATTCAAAAGCAACTGCGCTTAAAACCGCCACTGCTATTAACACGGCTGCACGAATACCGAAAAACAATATTCCGGCAATTCCGGCAGGAGCAAGGGCAAGGCATACATCCAGCATAATCCTGCTTGTGCTGGAATCGTCCCGTAAGTGAGGCGATGATGAAACAATCCATTGTTTTTGCATTCTTAACCCTCCTTCTTTAGTGAAGCTGCACGTTTATTGCCTTCATTTATCAAGCTCTTGCCTGTGCGCATGCTTTGGGTTAACTGGCGTTTGGCAGGGCATACAAAAGCACAAACCCCGCATTCAATGCAGTTCATGACCTTTAGCTTTTCGACTTCTTCAACATTGCGCTTTCGTACATGCTGGTCAATAAGCATGGGCATCAATTCCATGGGACAGCCCTTTGAGCATCTGGCGCAGCGAATACAGTTTTGCTCGGGGGGGCTAACGCTTTCTTTACCCAAGGCTAAAATACCGGTACAGCCTTTAATAACATAAAGGTCTGTGCGGTTTATGGCCATTCCCATCATGGGACCACCGAAAATAATTTTTTCGGCCTCATCGCTGATGCCGCCGGTTAAATTAAACAAGTCTTCCAAAGAAGTGCCCACCCGTACCTTGAAGTTCCCCGGGTTTTTAACAAGGCCTCCTACAGTTAAAATCCGTTCAACTACAGGCTTTCCAGTACGTACTGCCTCCGAAACCGCTGCTGCAGTACCTACATTTACCACAAGACAGCCAACTAAAACAGGCAGCCCGCCCATGGGCACCTTCCGCTTAGTTAAAGCGTAAATCAGCTGTTTTTCGCCCCCTTGGGGGTAGCGCACAGGCAGAGCGCGGACGGAAATATTACTATGTTTTTTTGCTTTTTCTGTTAAAAGGTTAATGGCATCCTGCTTATTGTCTTCAATGCCAATAATCGCCCTTGGAATACCCAATGCTTTTAGCATCAGAGCAACCCCATCAATCACCTGATCTGCATTTTCGAGCATTATTCGGTGATCAGCCGATAAATAGGGCTCGCACTCAGCCCCGTTAATTACCAGGGTATCAAAGGCCTGACCCTTTGGCGGTATCATTTTGATGGATGTTGGGAACATGGCGCCCCCCATGCCCACAATACCTGCGTTGTGAACAATGTCTTTTAGCTCTTGGGCAGTTAGTTTATCAGGATTTTCTGACGGCTTTAGGTCAATCCATTCGTCTTTAAAGTCGTTATCAATTACAACGCCTTCAACCTGGTGACCGTCGGGCAGTAAAATTTTATCAATAGAAACCACCTTGCCAGAAACGCTGGCATGAACCGGTGCAGCTACAAAGGCTGTGGGTTCACCTACCACCTGCCCAACTAAAACACGGTCCCCCGCCTTTACAACGGGCTTACAAGGCGCTCCAATATGCTGAGACATTGAAATAACAACCCTTGATGCTACAAAGGTTTTTAACGCCATTGACCTTGTAACTTCTTTCCCATTCACTCCTTCTACTGGATGAACGCCTCCGGGAAACACACGAGAACCACTCACGAACCAAAGTCCTCCCTTCAAACCTATGGACAAGCCATAAATTCTATTAAATATTATTGACACGTATTATATTATAACACGAAAGCCCACCTATAGGCTAATAGAATCTACTATTTTGATAAAATTTATTCAAGTAATTTGCTTTTGATCTTTTCAGCCGCCTTAAGCATCGAAAGGGCATGTTCTAAGCCGGTTTTACCAGCAATTTCATCGGTGCCCCCAATGAGCCTGGCCAGTTCTTTTTCTTTTTGTATGTCATTTAAAAGCAACACTTGGGTTTTGGTTCGCTGGCCTTCAACTGTTTTTTCAACTAAATAGGCCCGGTCGGCCATCGCCGCAATTTGAGCCAGGTGGGTTACGCAAATTACCTGCTGGTAACGAGCTATTTTAGCCATTTTCTCTCCTACAACCCAGGCAATATTCCCGCTGATCCCCGTATCAATTTCATCAAATATCATGGTGCCAATAAAGCCGCTTTGGGCAGTGATGGATTTAATTGCCAGCATAAGCCGCGATAGTTCTCCGCCGGAAGCGGTTTTTGTTAGAGGGTGCAAAGGTTCACCAGGGTTAGGAGCAATTAAAAAGACCACCTGGTCATCCCCCGCCTCTTGGGGAACTTTTGGTTCCTCTGCCGCCCTTTGTTCAAATTCAATTACAAACCGTGTTTTGCCCATACCAAGATCTTTTAGTTGCTCTTCCATGGCTTCCTCCAGTTTTTTTGCCAACAGTGTGCGTTGGAGGGTCAGCCCTTTTGCAAGCCTTCTATATTCTTTTAAAAGTTTCAACTGCTTCTCTTTCTCAAGTTCCAGGTTTTCCTCAAGGTTTAAGAGCATTTGGTATTCTTGGCTTATCTTTAATTGATAGTCAATCATCTCATCTACACCGGTACCGTACTTTCGCTCTAAACGGCGTAAAAGGTCCAGCCGCTCCTCAATCTCATCTAACCTGCCTGGATCAAAGTTCATTTTGTGGTATTCTTTATCAATCCGGTCCCCTTCATTTTCCAACTCATAAAATAAAGTTTTAAAACCTTCGTTCTCCAATTCTTTTTCAGGGAAAAAATCAGCTAAGCCTTCCATGGCTTCCAGGGCATTTTCTAAAAACTGTATGGCACCTTTTTTTTCATTTTTGCCCCACAAGCTCACATACAGCTGATCGTACAGATCTTTAATTTTTTGATTGTTGCGCAAAATATCCTTTTGCCGTATCAGTTCCTCCTCCTCGCCCCTAACCAGTTTGGCCCCTTTTAATTCTTCCAATTGAAAGCGTAGGGTGTCAATACGCTGTTCCTTTTCCCGGGCGCTCTTCTTCAGTTCCTTCCAGTGCTTATTCCCTTGACGCCAATTATGATAGGCCTTTTTTATATCTGTAAGCAACAATTGATGGGAAGCCCCGCCAAATTCATCTAAAAATGCCAGCTGTCTTTTTTCGTCCAGTAAAAACTGATGTTCATGCTGGCCGTGTATATCCATTAAGGTTGTTGTAAACTGCCTAAACAGGCTTAAGGGCATGGCAATGCCTCCAATACGGCAAATATTTTTACCCGTCTGGCTAATTTCTCGTGACACCATGATTTCGCCCTGCTCTGTTTCAAGTTGATGGGAAGCTAGAAAATCTTTAGCTTCCATATTATTTTCTACATCAAAAAAGGCCTCTACAAAAGCCTTTTCTTCACCGGAGCGAATCAGTTCCCTGTCGGCCCTTGTGCCTAAAAGCAGGTTTACCGCATCCACTACAATGGATTTACCTGCCCCTGTTTCGCCAGACAGGATGTGCAGCCCCTTACCAAAGGTAAGGGTGATATTTTCAATCAGTGCAATGTTTTTAATGGTCATTGATCGCAGCATATATTATCCCCTGTGTTTTTATTGTCGCATTAATTCCCGCATTTTTTCAGCTACGGGCTGGGCATCTTCATTGCGCCGTAAAATGATGATGATGGTATTATCTCCTGCCAAGCTGCCTATAATTTCGGGCCACTTTAAGTTGTCAATGGCTTCGGCAGCAGCATTTGCGCTGCCTGAGAGGGTTTTAACCACCATGGTATTGTTGGCATAGTCAATATGAAGAACCGATTCGGCAAAGATACGAATAAACCGGTCGGACAAGCCGTGCTCACTGCGCTCAGATGTTGAGTATTTGTATACGCCGTTGGAGGAGAGAATTTTGACCAGGCGCAACTCTTTTATATCCCGGGAAACGGTTGCTTGGGTTACAACAATACCCATTTTTCGCAGCTCTTCCGCCAACTCTTCTTGGGTCTCAATATCATTTTTACCAATAATCTCAAGAATTGCCACCTGACGCCTGGTCTTCATAAAAACGCCTCCTAAACATTTATTGGCTCCACTCCATTAGTTTTTTGCGAACAAGGGAAAAAAAAGCCAAAGGCTGCAGCCGAATGAGTTTAACCGTTTGTTTTGATTTTGTTATTTCAATGGATTCTCTGTGATGAAGCAAGACGGGCTTGTGCCCATCAATTACCATTTGAAATCCGGCAGCCTCATCGCAGCCAAATTCGAGGCGGACCACCTCGTCACTGCTAACTACCACAGGCCTTTGCTGCAAGGAATGAGCGCAAATGGGTGTTACCAGCATACAGTTTAACCGGGGGCTAATAATAGGCCCTCCAGCTGATAAGCTGTAGCCTGTTGACCCGGTGGGGCTTGACACAATAATGCCGTCGGCCCGGTATCTGCCCATAGGGTCGTTTGAAATATAAGCATCAATGGCTATCAGCCTGGAATAAGCCCCCCTGCTTACAACCACGTCGTTTAAGGCAATTTGTTTTTCGTGGTTTTTAAGGCAAATCTCTAAAAGCATCCGCTGGTCAATTTCATACTTTCCCCTGCACATAGCATCAAGGGAGGTCTCCAGCTCATCCTGCTCTACTTCTGTTAAAAAACCCAAGCGCCCGGCGTTAATGGCCAAAATCGGCACATCTCCCTTAACAGCCCAAGGAACCAAATGAAGAAGGGTTCCATCTCCGCCTAATACCACCAACACATCGCAGCGGTGCATCTGTGCCAGATCCAAAGATTCAAAGCGGTGATTAAAGTACTTGCTTAACCAAGGTTCAACAAATATTTGGATATGATAGGCTTCAAGTTTTTGAATAATTTTAGAAGTGAGCTCCTGGGGGATTGCTTTTGTGGGATGAGCCGCCAAGTAAACGGCCTTGATTTGCACCAACCTCACCCACCTTTTCTTTCATCTAGTATAATATAAACTTTAAGCCTGTGCAAGAATAATTTATTCAAGCTGGCCGTGAGCCGCTAAAACCACCTGCTCAATCCCTTGTTTCGTAACGTCTATACCTTGTTTTTCAATTTTTGCTAAAAACTCAATGTTCCCTTCTGGTCCAGTAATTGGCGAGAAGGTAAGGCCTGTTACATGCCAATTCAGGGTTTCTTTTACAAATAAAACAATGTCCTCTATCACTTTTTGATGAATTTTTCCATCGCGCACAACGCCTTTTTTACCAACAAACTCTTTTCCTGCCTCAAACTGGGGCTTAATCAGGGTAACAAACATCCCTTCTTCCCCCATAATTTGGGCGGCTACTGGAAGAATTAAGCGAATGGAAATAAAGGATACATCCATCACCGTCATCACCGGGGCCAAAGGAAAATCATCCTTTGTAAGGTGACGAGCGTTGGTTCGCTCCATGACCGTTACCTTAGGGTTGGTACGAAGTCCCCAGTCTAACTGGCCATAGCCCACATCAACTGCATATACATGGGCTGCACCGCTTCGCAGCAGCACATCTGTAAATCCTCCGGTGGCAGCACCAATATCCATGGCGACCTTGCCCCCTGCATTGATTTTAAAAACCTCCATGGCTTTTTCAAGTTTCAGCCCCCCTCTGCTTACAAAGGGATGCAAGGGCTTTCGTATATCAAGGGCAGCATCAACAGGAACCATTTGAGAAGGTTTTAAAACCTTTTCCTCTTTTAAATACACCACCCCGGCCATAATATGGCTTTGGGCCTCCTGCCGGCTTTTAACCAAACCTTGTTGGGTTAGGGCAATATCTGCCCTTACTTTGTCCTTCATATTGCAATCCTTTTTTGCAGTTGATCCCATATTTTATCGGCCATCTCCTCTGGTTCCAATCCGGCTTTTTTAAGCAAGCTTTTGCGCTGGCCATGGGGTACAATATTTGTAATGGCAAAAGATAACACAGGAGGTGTTAGGTGATTTTGTACGCAAAATTCATTAACAGCGCTGGAGAACCCCCCCTCTAAAACATGCTCTTCCATTGTTATTAAAGGTACACCTCCATTTACCAGCAGCCAGTTTTTATCCAGGGGTTTAAGAGACGAAGCATTCATTACTGTAGGGGCCAGGTTATATTTTTTCTGCAGAATTTGAGCTGTTTTAAGCCCTTCATCCACCATAGCACCAATGGCTAAAATAACGCAGTCCTGACCCTTTTGTTCAACATTCCACTTGCCAGGCGTAAAGGGCTCTTTCTTTTCATGACCTACCTGCTCTGGCAAACTGCGTGGGTAGCGGATAGCACAAGGGCCAGGATGATGCTGACTATAGAGCAGCATTTGATCAAGCTCCCGCAAATCCTTGGGGGCCAAGACAGTAAAGTTTGGCATCGTACGCAGGTAAGCAAAGTCGTACAGGCCATGATGGGTCGGACCGTCAGCACCTGAAATGCCAGCCCTATCTAGTAAGAAACATACAGATAAATTTTGCAAAGCCACATCGTGAAACAATTGGTCGTAAGCCCTTTGTAAAAAGGTTGAATAAATAGCTACATAAGGGTGCATCCCTCCCGCCGCCAGACCGGCTGCCAAAGTAACTCCATGGGCTTCAGCAATACCCACATCCATCAAACGGTTGGGAAAATCGTTTTTAAAGGCCGTCATGCCGGTGCCAATGGGCATGGCAGCAGTAATGGCAACAATCTTATCATCTTCTTTTGCAAGGCGGGCAAGGGCTTTTCCTGCCCGTTCGCCGCAAGTTTGCCCGTTAGGCGCCTCAAGCGCTTCCCCGCTGTCAACCGAAAAAGGAGATGCGCCGTGGAATAAGTCCGGGGCGCTTTCGGCAATATCGTAGCCATTTCCTTTTTTGGTGATACAGTGAATCAGCACAGGTTTCTGCAAGGTTTTGGCATTTTGCAGTACATGCTCCAAGGTTTCAATATCGTGCCCATTGATAGGCCCCAAATAAACAAAGCCAAGGGCTTCAAAAAAACCTTCATCAATAACCATACCCTTTAAAAGATCTTTTGCCCAATCCATAAAGCGGTAGAGGGGTTTACCAATTAAGGGCAGCTTATTCAAGCCGAACTTAACTGCTTTTTTCGCTTCAATCCAACCCTTGCTCACCCGCAGGTGGGTTAGATAATTGGCCATAGCCCCAACGTTTTTAGAAATAGACATCTCATTGTCATTTAAAATCACAATCATAGGGGTTTGGCTGCTGCCCGCATCGTTTAAGGCTTCGTAACATAAGCCACCGCTTAGGGCCCCATCGCCAATCAAGGCCACAACTTGCTCATCGCTCCCCTTTAAATCCCTGGCCCTGGCCATGCCCAGGGCAGCAGAAATAGAGGTGGAAGCGTGGCCTGTTTCAAAACAATCGTACTCGCTCTCCTCCCTTTTGGGAAAGCCACTTAAACCGTTTTCCATACGGAGGGTATGAAATTGCTTATACCGCCCTGTAATTAGTTTATGCACATAGGATTGATGCCCCACATCAAAAATAATTTTATCCTTTGGGGTGTCTAAAATCCGGTGCAGAGCCAAGGTAAGTTCTACAACTCCAAGATTTGAAGAAAGATGACCGCCATTTTGGGAAACAGTTTGAATAATCGTTTCGCGAATTTCAGCCGCCAATACCTCCAGCTGGTCGTAGTTTAGTTCTTTTACCTGGGCAGGGCTTACAATATGCTCTAAATACACCCATATGCTCCTTTTTATTCAAACTTGCGCAGTTTCTCGCCAACAAGGGGAAGGGTGTATGCCTCACCCCGGTAAGCATGGATCATCAATTGGTATTTTAAAAATATGACTACAATCACCATGGCTATAAAAACAAGCCACAATACAATACCCATAATGGTGCCTAAAATAGGAATGACGCTAAAGAGAATACCTAGTACCCATAAAACAATGGAAATAACAATTTCTGCAATAAACAGGGCGGAAGACTGAACGCTCATCCGCCGTACAGCCTTGCTTCTTTGATCAGCAAAGTATAGAAATAGGCCAAAAAGCCCTATAAAAGCCCCCAAGGTGCAAGTAAGGTTAATGGACTGGTTGGTTGAAACAATTTCCCCCTGGCCCTGGCGCCGCCTTTTTGATGTATATCCAGGCCCTTCTTCCTCTTGTGCTTCATAGGCGTTGCCGTCGTACATCGGTTCTTCCTGGTGGTGAGTGTACTGCTGCTCTTGATAATAGCCGCTGTTCTCTTCGTAATACTCTTCCTGTTGGGGCTGTTCGTAATAGTAACTTCCCCCCTCCTCTTCCCCTTGGTTTACACCGTATACAGGGGGGGCCGCGTAAACAGGCTCCTGCTGAGCCTGGCCTTCACTGTCCTGGGAGGGATACTCTAAGGGCTCGTAATACCGGTAATCCTGTTGGCTATCGTTTCGTCTATATGCATCGTACTCATCGTACGGGTCGTTTTGATTTTGATGATTGTCCATAAAGATATTCCTTTCTACAGTTTGGTTCCTTTGCTTTCCATCTTGATGCCGTCCAGTTGAACCCCCTTGATGCCGTCCAGCTGAACCCCTTCTAATATAGTAGATATGTAGGCATAGGAGCTGGAATTTTTTTGTTCATGGGCTTTAAAAGCATACTGAACCAGCCTGTCAATTAAATCGCCGTAGCGAAGGCCGCTGTGCTCCCACAAATAATAGGCCATAGAACCAGGAATGGTGTTAACTTCCGTTACATACAGGCTATGGCTTTGAATATCCTCCATGTAGTCAATGCGAACAACCCCTTTTAAGTCTAAAAGGTTAAATATCTGTTTTGAAATGATTTGAATACGGTCTTTCAGCTCATCGCTAATGGGGGCGGGAATTTCCCTAGCTAGGGCGGCCATCCCAGCACTACCGTTTTTATTTTTTTGCCCATACTTTATTTCATAATCCAGTAGCCCATCAACTTCCGGCGGTTTTTCAATGACAGATGCTTCAATTTTATCTTCATAGCCTAAAACAGCACAGTTGAGTTCAATTTTTTGTTCAATGGCCTTTTCGACCAAAACTTTTCGGTCAAAAGAAAAGGCCGTGTCTAAAGCTTCCTGAAGTTTCTGAGGCGTTTTTACATAAGTCACCCCAATGGAGGAACCCAAGCTGGCCGGCTTTACAACCACAGGGAGGGAAAATTTTTCAATTTCATCTAAAACCCCTTGGGCATCTCTTTCCCACCGGCTGCGATAAAACCAAATTCCCGGCACAACGGGCAAACCAGCCCCTTTTAAAAAGTCTTTAAACATAATTTTATCCATGGTCAGGGCGCTGGCACAAACACCGCCGCTGGTATAGGGAATGTTGGCCATTTCCATAACCCCTTGAATGCAGCCATCCTCCCCATGGGCCCCATGAAAGGCAAGTAAGGCACAGTCAATTCGGGCAACAATTTTCTGCTCTGTTCCTTTAAAAAGCCCTTTGGCTTTTATATAGGTAAGCAAGGCACCGGAACCAGGGGTTAAATCAAGGCTCACCGGGATAATACCCGGCGCATCGGGCGAAAAGTCTGTATACAGGCGAATGTCTTTTAAGCCGTTCCCTGTATACCATCTGCCTTTAGGATCGATATAGATAGGAATGGCCTGATACTTTTCCTCAGGTACGGCCATGAGCATCTGCAGCCCCGTTATAATCGACACATCATGTTCGCAACTTCTGCCGCCAAAAAAAACACCTAATACTTTTTTAAAATTTTGCATAGTACCACCTACCCTTCGTTGTAATGATCTGGTAAATCATTTTCATACAAGATTACGTCGCCGGCCTGGATAATTTTTTGGAGTGCTTGGGAAGATTCTTCAAGGGAGCGTACAGTAATAATATTATTTTTGTTAAAACCTTTTTCAGTTAACCCTGTCATAATGGGCTTGGTATGTTTTTCGCCAATAAGAATGGCAATATCCGCCACCGAAGCCATTTCTTCACCAAAGATTTTATTATACTTTTCTTCTTCTTTGCCCATTTCAACCATACCTGGTGTAATTATAATTTTACGTCCTTTAAACTGAGCCAGTACATCCAAAGCCGCTTGAGTTCCTTTAGGATTGCTGTTAAAGGCATCGTCAATAACGGTAATATTCCCATTGGGATTATAAATCAGCTGCAGTCGGTGCTCAACAGGCTTTATTTTGCTAATGCCCCGCTGAATCTCCTCTTTGGATAAACCAAGGTGGAGGGCCACGCTGGCAGCCAACAAAATATTTTGAATGTTGTGAGCTCCCAGCAGCTGTGTTTTTCCCTTTAACAGCCTGCCTTTTGGGCTAACAATTGTAAAAGCGGTACCTTCGGGGGAAATCTGAACATCTTCCGCCCACAAATTTCCCTGCCCTGGCTTTAGGCTAACCAGGCTTTTGCTAATGGTTGTTTTGTTATACATTTCCAGTACATGGCCTTGGTCGTTTACAAAAAAGGCCTGGCCCTGTGGAGGTAAATTTTCAATTAGCTCATACTTGGTTTTGGCTATTCGTTCGACATTTTTAAAAGTTTCCAAGTGCTGGGGACCAACAGAGGTCACAAGGCCCAGCTGGGGGTGAACCAGCCTGCAAAGCTCTTTAATATCTCCCTTGTGCCTTGCCCCCATTTCGGCAATAAACACTTGGTGGGAAGGTTCCAGGCGCTCTCTAATGACCCTGGTAAGCCCCATAGGGGTGTTAAAGCTTGCAGGAGATGCGAGTACTTGGTATTTTTCACTTAACAGGCTGTTTAAAATAAATTTAACTGAGGTTTTGCCATAGCTGCCCGTAATGCCAATTTTAATTAAATCCGGCCTTTCTTTCAGCTGTTTTTTAGCATCTTGGAAATAACATTCACTAATCAGCTTTTCAACAGGCCAAGCTAGTCCCCCCCCCAAGGCAACAAAAAGGGGCAATAAGATAGGCACCAGCATAATGGCAAGGGCCACAGGTGAGCGGTATACCTGCAAAAGGCCCAGAAGTAAAAAAACCAGGGCGATTACAGCGTACAGCCTTTTAACCCTTGGGGTATACCTTAAGGGTTTTTTCGCCTTGGAATCATAAAAAAAGGTTGCAATCCAAAGGCCCAGCAAGGCGGAGAGGATAAAGACAACCAGGGCGAAAATAACCTCGGTTTCGTAGTTGGCCACCGGTGCCAAACGGTCAAAAACCGCAAAAAGCACCGTAACCCCTAAAGCAACGGCCAACCCAGGAAAATAAGCCTTTTTCCAGTTCCGCCCCACAGCCTTAAAATAACCGGGAAACTGGTAGCTTTCCAGCTGAAAAAAATGAATCAGGGTTTTCATGGCAAACATGCAGGCAATCAAAGGAGAAAAAGCAAGCAACCACCTTACAATCATGATTATATTTCCTCCTTTGTAAATTGTGAAACAATAATACTAAACCGTTTCCATTGCTCTAAATACGCATAGTGGCTGCCGTTCTCAAAAACGATCAACGCCCCGTCAGGAATATTTTCTTCCATCTTTTTGCCCATCCACAAGGGGGTTTCCGTATCTTTATCTCCCCAAATTAAAAGGGTAGGTGCCTGTATTAGGGGCAATAAGGAGGTTAAATCCTCAGAAATGAGCCGAATGAAGGTTGGCCGCATATCCGGACTTAGGGCCACATAGTCCGCTGAACCATACTTCATGCGCAATTTTTCTGCCAGGGTATCAGGCAGAGAACCAAAAATTTTTATTTTTTTCATCCACTGATAAAAGCGCTTTTTTCGCTGGAAGGATTTGCTTCGTTTTTGCTGGGCCTTCGTTTGAGCCTTCTTAAGCCCTGCCCCCCCCGTAACAACCAGTTTATGAACATATTGAGGCCAATGGCTTGCAATATAAATGGCAATACGCCCCCCATTTGAATGGCCCACCACCGTTGGGTTTTTAAGGCCAAGTTCATCCATAAAATGGCATACCAAAAGGGCATATTCCGCTACACCCCAAGGCTCGGGTGGCTTTTCACTTTTGCCGTGGCCAGGCAGATCCACTACGGTAACACGATAATCTTTTGAAAGTTCGTCAAAAATGGGTTTAAAAAAACTACTGTCTATTCCCCAGCCGTGCAGAAGTAAAATGTCTCTCCCCTGACCATGCTGCTCATAAAACAGCTGTACCTGATCAATTGTTATATACAAAATCGATGCTCCTTTAAAAAAGTTACCGATATATATTATCGCACTTTAATGAAAAAAGAAAGAATATTCATCTTAATTCTATTTTTGCTCATTAAAACTCAGGGTTTGGTGTTAGCCGCCTTCTGGCTGAGACAAAAGGATCTTCTCTTTCTGTATTTAAGCCCCCCGTTAAGTGCCCATTGGTTTTGCCAAGGTAAGCGATATTTTCCTTTTCCATTAAAAATCGCAGCTCTTCAAGCCTTTTTTTTCGACTATTAACCCTTTTGCCTAAAAAGGCCCTGGATTTATATTTTTCCATTAACATATGTGCACCAATGCTAACAGGCAAAGCCCCAACAGGACCCACCAGCCCTGCCGCTGCGAGGCTTACGCCTACTGCAGCCCCGGTCTTTAACATTCTGCCGCCAGCATCCTTTATGCCCCGGCTTTGGGTTTTTTTCCCTAACACCACTTGCATCTGTTCTGTTATGGCAATCATAGCAAAAGGCAGGGCCGACAAGGCCCCTCCTGCGAGTTCTCGCAAAAGACCGCTTTCAGACAGGGCCCCCAATTCAATACACACTTCATCGGCATAGGTAAGTCCAGTAGTAATTTTATCAATGAGGTTATTCTTTTTCTTTTTTTCATAGGCAGCAACAATTTCTTTATAGGTTTTCATTTATCTTCCTCCCTTTTTATAGGGTTTTAGGGAACAAGGGCATTGATTAGGGTAACCAGCACCCAAGCGCCGCTAGCCACAAAAACCATTAAGCTAACTTGAAACAAAAAGCCCTTTTCATTTTTACCTTTCTTCTTTTTTGTTTCAAGGTCTTTTATCCTCTCACTCAAGGTATCTATTTTTTTGCTAAGAGCCTCCATCTCATCTCTTAAGGCAATTCGGGCTTCTTCTTCCTTTTTTTCCCACAAACTTTGTTCCATTTGCACATTGTTCATCTGATCTCGAATTTTTTTCTGATCATTCCATAACCCCTCCGTTACCAGGGTTACTTCATCTGTAAATTCTTCCACCAAGTCTTCTATTTTCTTTTTACCAACAAAAGGCTTTATTGCATCTTGTAAAAAATTTTTAGGCTTTGGTAAAGGAGGTGTCGTTTCCTTTTGTGCTAGTTGCTGAGAAGATATATCTGATATGATTTTCTTTGTCTGTTTTTCATCCATAGGCTTCTCCTTTTAATTGCATGGGATATAAAATCTCCCCTTTATTATAACACACTCTTAATTCCATGCAAATAAAGGCGTTTTTTCATTTTGATTCCAAGGTGCTCAGCCCTCTTTTTAGTGGTGAACAAAGGCTGCTATTCTTTAAAGTCAACAATGGAACACCTTAAAGCATTCTATATTTTAAACATAGGTCTTAGCTCAAAATGGATGATTGCCTTACTCCCTTCTATTTAATTACCTTCATTCATTACTATAGTGCGAGGGCAGGCCACACCCTCTTGTATCTTTTCAACACCGAAATGGTGACTTGTCCCGGCATTTGTGTTACACTAATTTTAAATAAAGCCATCGATCTTGAAACTGCCATAAAGAAATTGAACGAAAGGAATCGGATGGTGGTTATTGAAAACCAGTAACAAATATCATTCATTTGATTTTTGGGCAATTCATATCGTAGCTATGCTGTTTGTGAGAAAAGCGCTTCCTTTTGTTAAATGGGTGTGGTGCCCTTATTTTATCGTAAAAGGGTTTGCTTTTCTCTTCTTTTTATATTTATTAATATGCACATAGTCTTATAAAAGCAAAGGACTCTTATCCATATTCAGTTTACAACAATGCCACATTTGTGGTACTATGGGGTGTGATAGTAAATGGTAAGCAACTGATTATGGCATTTGAGTTCAACTTTGTAATTTCACTACCTTTTTAGAAAGGCGCGTATGATAGATGAACAATAACAGAAACAATTATTCTTATGCTCCTACTTACGGGGCACAAAAAAAACCTGCCCAGCAAAAAAAATCATCAGCCCAACGGCCGGGGCCTAAACCACAACCGCCAGTTACCCAGCAACCCCATGGTTATGGTCAGCCAAACCCAGCCCAAGGCACCATGCCGCCTTCTTATGGCCAGCCCCCATACAACCAAGCTCCCTACGGCCAACAGCCTTACCAGCAACAGGGGGTTCAAGGCCAACAGCCTTATTCTCAGCAGCCAATTGGGCAAGGACAGCCTTACCAACAGCCGTCTCAAAACCAGTGGGGATACCAGGAACAATACGCTTATGGGCAGCCAGGGCAACCTTATAGCGGAGGTAACAATCCCCCTCCGCCAGGACCCCAAAACCATACTCAGCAGGGAGCTAATCCCTACGGGCAGCAGCCATACACCAACCAGGCTCAAGGAGGCGGCTATTTTTCTTCTGCCCAGCCTTATACTCTATCTCATGAGCCTTATCAAAGAACAAGCGCCTCATCAGCAGATTCTTATGCTACGGCTGCTCTTCCTCCTGTAGACAAAACAGCAAATGCCGGAAGAGGGCAAGCCAGAGCCAATATCAATACTCCTCATGATCGTAGCGGTTTTCAAATGCTTGATCGCTTCTTACAGGCTTTGCTATTTTTTGCACTGCCCTTGTTGTTTGTTGCAAGCTTGTTTTTACCCTTCTCACTGATAAAGTGGGCCTTTATCGCCCTTTCTTTTATCAGCTTAGGCATTATGTGGGCTAAAAAAAGCTTTTTATCCAGTGCTCGGATGATTTTAACCCTTATTTTTGTTGCCCTTAGCGCAGTAACCCTGGTAACCCTGCTTGTACCTACCTCCGGCGACAGCACAGTGCCCAATTCCTCTGGCCTGTCGGGTAACCAGGGGCAGGTCGCTCAAACTCAAACAACACCTCCCCCTTCAGGCGATGTTAACAGCCAAAACCAGGGCGGCAACGAAGATTCAAACGCTTTTGTACAAGGTAACCCCATGGATGAAGAGGGCATAGATCCCATGCCGGACGACGAGGGCAACACCATCCAACCCCTGGGAACCTCTCAAGCAGAGCAGCGCTTATCGGCCTTTTTAGATGCCTGGATTGCCAACGAACGTGAACAAATGATTCAGCTCACCTCCCCTGATTGGCGTAACAGCGTAACTGATACCAAGGCTGCACTGTGGGCCATCACAAACACACGGAAAATTACCGGATATCAAATAGTGTCTGCCGATGGAAACGACAGCGAGTCCATCCGAAACATTACCGTTCTCATCTCATCCATCTCTCGCACCTTTACTGAAGAGACAAAGGAGTACCAATATAACGCATTGATGAAAAAAGAAAACGGCGAATGGTACATCGACCCTACCTCCTTTAAGAGCTATTTACCCACACCCACTCAGCCCCCGGTTCAGGAAGTGAACGAAACTCAAGACCAGGGAACAGCCGAGGGTGCCATTGACCCTAAATTAACCCTTTACTATAACCCAGATGGTGGCTCTTTCTACCATGCAGTAGACAATTGCACTACAGTCAATAAAAAGTACTATCCTCTTCAGGGTTTTTATTACGAGGCGCTGAACACCTCCCCTTATGATAAGCTGCAGCCCTGTGGAACATGTAAGCCGCCTAACAGATAAAACAAGATTACAAGCAAATAAAAAAACAGCAAATCTGCTGTTTTTTTATTTACCCCTTTAAAGTTTGGCTTGCTATTTTAAATAAATTTGTTTATGCTAGTTTCTAGAGTTTTAGGGGAGGATGTTTACTTTGGAAAAACAAAAGCGCATTTTAGCCGTTCATGATATTTCCTGTATCGGCCGCTGTTCTTTAACAGTAGCTCTGCCTATTTTATCTTGCGGGGGGGTTGATACAGGCATTTTGCCCACCGCCCTTTTGTCAACCCACACGGGGGATTTTAAAAATTACACCTATCTTGATTTAACCCAGGAAATGGAAAAGATACTCGCCCATTGGGATGAACTAAACATCCGTTTTTCAAGTATATATTCGGGTTTTTTAGGCTCCTACGAGCAAATTGATCTGGTCAGCAGGTTAATGAAGCACTTTGCAGGCAAAAACTGCCTTTGTATGGTTGATCCTGCCATGGCCGACCACGGTAAGCTATACCCTACCTACACCGAGAAAATGGCCCAGGATATGAAAATTTTATGTAGCCAAGCCAATATTGTCGTTCCCAATATCACCGAAGCGGCAATTTTACTCGATCTACCTTATAAAGAAAGTTTTTCAAAAGATGAAATTGAAATGGTTTTAAAAAACCTCGCCGCCCTGGGTCCTGAACAAATTGTTTTAACCGGGGTTGGTTTTAAAAATGATGAGATCGGCGCTGCCGTGTATGAATCCAAAACCGGGCAGGTCAATTACCTAATGGGGCCAAAGTATACGGGGGCTTTTCACGGAACGGGTGACGTATTCTCCAGCGTGCTTCTTAGCGGATTGTTAAACGGCCAAAACCTCAGTGCCGCTGCCCAACTGGCAGTTAATTTTACTTACCGAAGCATTGAAGAAACACTGAAAAATGGCCACGACCGAAAATATGGCGTAAGTTTTGAAAGGGTTTTGCCCTATTTAATCGAAAAATTGTTTCCCTCATTACCTGAATAGGATATTTGTTGCACAACTTATTACACAATTGATATTTAAAAAGACTGCAATCGTGTTGCAGCCTCAGGGGGTCAAAGAACCCCAACCGTAAAGCGTGGGATGCATGAAGGCGGCAAGACGCCTTCATATACAATCGAGACCCAGCGACATGCGCGGTGGGTCTCGGCGATTTTTATAAAAAGGGGCAATGCCCCAAAATCGCTACCCTACGGATTCCTCTGCCCGGGCACGTTGTGCCTTTCTAATGTTTCATAGGTGAACCGTTCCCGTTGGTAAAAATAATAAAAGTGACGGGGTTGCCAAGAGGAATCTGCAAGTCCAATAAAATGAATTTCATTTTATTGG
>CAYFQH010000014.1:0-43755 GCA_964345215.1 uncultured Oscillospiraceae bacterium
ATAGGTTTGATACTCGGTTGGGGTTATTTCTTCGTAAGAATAAAATAAGTTTTTGGGCTCCTCTGAATGGATGTAATAACCTGTGTTTTCTGTTGGTTTAATCAAATCGATAGAAGGCCGATACGCTTCAAAAAGCGCTAGCAGGTTTTTAAAAACCGGTGTATCAAAGCGCAGGGGAGCCCCGCGCAACAGCCTATCTTCAGCATAGGCAGACATCATTTCATAAAAAATTTGTATGCTGGCCTCACCTTCCTCGTGGTATTGGCTATCAAGCAACGTATATTCCGGGTAATCATCTGCCAGGTAATCCCCCCAATCCCTGTAAATGGCTAGAAGATCTGCCCAAGTTTTGGGCTTTTCAAGGCCCATTTCTTCAAACACACTGTCAGCACACCACTTGGCGGGCACCCGTAAACTGGATGGGAAGGCAATGAGCTGTCCATCTTGCATAATGGTATCCTTTATCTGGGGATACATTCCTTCTACCTTCTCAATTAAAATCTTGCTGGTAGACAAATCAATCAGGTATCCTTTGTTTTTCAAGGTATCCAGCGCATCCCCCGGTATTGATAACGCATAAATATCTGCCACAGTATCTCCGGCTAACATTTTTTGCAGCAAGTTCTCTGTGCGCCAGGTGGTGCCAACAAATTTTACCGGGATGCCCGGCTGAACCCTTTCAAAAGCCTTTACCCCATCCTCCCACTCACTGGCCCCTTCAATGGTCAAAACCCTGTTAGGCTTTAAACTGCTATCAAGGCTGCGTACATAGGTTTTATTATAAAGCCTTATCCCGTATAATCCTCCGTCCAGCACTGCGGCTTGTCCGGCGTTACTGCCTTCATACACAGGAATATAATTTAAAGCCACAAGTTCCTCGCCGAATTTACCCGAAAATATAGAACCATCACCGCTAATGTAAATACAGTCTTCCTTTTGATCATAAGCCAGGCCTGCCATTTTAGCATAAGGCAGCTGCATAAAAGGCGCAGCATTTCCGGTTTTAAGGTCTATTGTAATTACATTGGCCATTTCTTTAATGTTTTCCCCAAAAAGATTGCCGTCAAATTGAAGGGCCAATATTTTCCCTTCTTTATAATCCGCAATCTCCTGAATATTTTCTACCTCTATTTTGTTTTGGGTTCCCTTTTCTATATCAAAGCAAATCAGGTCGTTTTTACGCCCAAAGCCGCTGCTGTCTCCTTGAAGCAATAGCGCCAAGATGTCTTCTTGCATAATAGCCTGTTCAATATATCTGGGATGGGTCCATTCCTCTTCGTCGATTAGCATCCCTTCCCAGTTAAGGGTTTTTAAAGGGGTTGTAATCCATTTTCCTTCCTTTTCTTCAATGCTGCACCAAAGGCCTTTGTTGGTGTTAATGCCAAAAAGCCCAGCACTGCTGCCAACAAGGGTTTGTATACTTCCGTCAAAAGAGGCTATCGGATCACTTTCGTCCGTTCCTTCCGGGGCATTCCCCAGGATTTAACATCTTCGCTTACCTTAAGGGGTTCCGTCATTTCCCTGCTCCACCGGTAAAAGCCCTCGTTGCCTAAAAAATACAGGCTATCTTTCACGGCGGCGGCCGACTGAATATATTCTGTTGACCGTTCATCGGTAAACAGGTTGGCATTGCCATCTGCAGCCAGGGCAACGTTTGCCACCAGCAATAATCCTATTAACAGTGCCAATGTCTTTTGAATCCTATGTTTTTTATTCATTTGTGCGTCTCCGTATTTTATGTGTTGTAGGTGGATATAAGCTTGCTCTTGTAATTGTTTTTATTTTACCATAGTTTTTGCTTTATAAGCGCGTTTAGAAATTTTTTTACAAATAAAAAACCCCAACCGTAAAGCGTGGGATGCATGAAGGCGGCAAAAAAGAGGCGATGCCTCCCTTCATATACAACCGAGACCCAGCGAGGCCCATTGGGCCCTTTATTCCGGTAGGTCTCGGCGATTTTAATAAAAAAGGGGCAATACCCCAAAATCGCTACGCTACGGATTCTTTTGCCCGGGAAATCTTCGTTTTTCTTAAGATTTTCAGCGAAAAGCATTTGTAACTAGAAACAATAAATGTAGCAATGCTACCAAGAGGAGTCCGCAAGTCCACTAAAATGAAATTCATTTTAGTGGGAGGGTATTGACTTTATCGACATCCTGAAAAACCCCCTTTCGGGTTTTTCATACTTTTATGATATTGGCAATTAACTTTTCCTGCGCTGTAATGGTTACACAAGTGCCCACCGGCCAGGGGAGAGGCATCTTTTCTTTATCATAATAAAACAGCCGCTCATCCTCTTCGTTATTCTGATTTCCTACATTAATGGTTAATGGGTAGTAGCTTACTCCGTCTCTTAAGGTCTCTTCCTGCTGGTTAAAAGACGAGATCAGGCCTGTTGTATCCCGTTGCCTTCCGTAAAGAACATACCACAGGTGCTTACGGTAAGCCTTTACAGGGTAAATATAAAAACTGTACAATATGAAAAGCACACTTCCGCCTACAATGGTAAGGGCGATTGTAAGCCATTTCACTCTAAAATAAAAGGAAGCCAGGGTTCCTGTTGAAAATACCAAAAACACGGCAAAAAAAACAATTAACCGCCTTTTAAGCTGGTGATTACTCTTAGTATATTCTTCTTCTTTATACATCTTTTTATTTTTCCTTTCTTTATCTATAAATAGTATGCTACATCACTTTTTATTGACTTATCTTTAATAAAATATACTTTTTCATACTAGCAAAACCTCCCTCCCCTGTCAATCATCGAAGGAATTAAAATTTGACAAAGTGTATACAAACCGAATAGAATTAAAATGTTCATATATAGAAAGGAGAAGTGCCTTTGGCTGCGCTTTTTTTTCCGCAAGAGTTACTTACGCCTTTTGAAGGCTCTAAAAATATTTGGATTGAAGGTCTTCATGTTCCCGATTCTTTAATTGTGCAAAGCGGCATTTGGGTACAAGGAGCAGGCAGCGGTGTGCTAGAACCTGAAAATTACCCTTTTCTACCCTCAAAATGCTGGCGGATTATCGTTTTGGAACAGGGAAAACTATCTCTTCATGTGCCCCAGCAAATCGAAGCCGTAGAACTGCTAGCAGGAGATTTCACCATTATTCCCCCTGTTACCCATCAACAACGAGTTGAAGTAAAAGTTTTAAAAGATACACGTATTTTATGCCTGGCCTTGGACGGTACGCTAGCTCCCATGTTTTTAAACCGCTTAGGGTTATTTCTAAACAAAATCATCAAGCAAGTTGCTCTGCCCAGTCAAGCCTATTTAATGAATCAAATTGTACAAGTTACTGTTCGTCATTCAGGCACCGGCAATGCTTCTTACCATTTGCAGCAGCTTCTCTGGGGCCTTCTGGCTAGCCATACAGGCCAGCCTGTAGCCCTCAACGGCATGCTCTCCTATGAAATATCAAAGGTTATTGACACCCTGCGAGCCGGTGAATATAGGGACAACCTCTCCTTAAATGAAATGGCCGCCATTGCCAAAATGCCTGTTGAAACCTTTCGCAAGCGTTTTTCTGCTGAAATTGGCATGCCACCCCTAAGCTACTTGCTTTTTTGTAAAATGGAAAAAGCCAAGGAACTGCTGCGCCTCCACGGTTCTATTAAACATGCCGGCCAGGCGGTAGGGATTACAGATCCCTATCATTTTTCAAAGCAATTTAAAAGCATTGTAGGGGTTTCTCCTTCTGTGTACATTAAATATGCCCAAAGTGAGAACGAATGAGTTTTTACCTATCCTTAAAAAATACGTAACAGCAAATAAAAAGCCATCATCCAAAGGAGAACTCTTTAAATTATCTCAAAACCCATCGTTAAAACCTGGAATGGGGCTTAAAAAAGACAATGCTTCCCCTTTTAAAGGCGGTAAAAAAGCAGCATTGCCTCCCCATTATTAAACAAACAGATAGCAGCAATGCTACAAAGGTATCAAGGTATATTGGTAAGTTGAATAAAATATACATTATTTTTATTTTTAGCTACCAGCCTTGCAGGCAGCTAAAAAGAGGCATCACCCTTTGGATGACACCTCTTTTTTATTTGGTTGTAAGCTTTTACCGGATCATATTTTGAGTTGCGGCCCAACCTTGCTCGATGGTTAACTGGTGAGAGGTCGCATAGGAGCCGATAGCCTGAACCTGCGACTGGGTTCTTGGGAAGTGAATACAGATATGGCCGGACAGGTTATTACCGGAGGTATGGTCTACATCATGGCCGGTACTGTGGGTACTTGCCATAAACACCGTGCCATCGGTTAGCACAACCCATACAGGTTTTGGTGTCCAGGTCTGTTTGCCCCCAAAGGCCTTAAGCATATTATTTGTATCCTGGGCGGTAAGGGGCTCAGCATCGGCATGGGCGCCATTACTAAAGGCATTTGCTTGCCAGCTGAGGCCTGTTGAAAAGTCATAAACGGTTAATATGGGGTTTGCTCGCACCTTGCTTCTGATGGTGCTGTACCAGTTGGAATAAATGACCTGAGCCGCTTTGGGGATGGTGAAGGGCACATTGACGATATTTTGGGTTAAGGGATTTTCCGTTGGTTGAGGCGCTACTACATCTTGGGCCGGTTTTGCGTTTGCGCCGGATAAAGCACCCAAGGTATTTATGCCGGCAATGCCGTCGGCTGTTAAGCCATTGCGCAGCTGGAAGGTGGTGAGGGCAAGAGCCGTTTGCATACCGAAGATCCCATCTGCTTTACCGGTAAGGTAACCTAATTGAATCAGTTTTTCCTGCATGCTGCGCACAGCTTCACTGGAATCCCCTTGAGCCAGCTTGTCAGAAGAGGGGGTAGCCGTAGGCTGGGCAGCAGCCTGAACATTACTTCCGTATAGTTTTTGAAGGGTTTCATTGCCGGCAATACCATCGCGCACCAGGTTGTGTTTGCGCTGGAAGGCAACAATGGCCTCGGCTGTTTTAAGCCCGTAGCGGCCGTCTCCTTGACCTTGGGCTAAATAGCCCAGCTCAATCAATCGGTTTTGAAGCCCCAGTACAACATCACCCGTATCTCCCTGGCGCAGGGTAGTATAACCACCGCTTTGCCCGGGGTCATCTCCTGTGATTACATTAGTGGCAAAAGCTGCTACAGCCTTATCGCTATAGAGTAGAACCTGGGTTTCGTACCCGGCTTTTCCGTCAACCCCCAGGCCATTATTCCGCTGAAAGGCGCGAACGGCGGCAATATCATCTGCCAGGTAGATTCCATCGTTTCTGGCGGTATAGTAACCAAGTTCTGTTAAACGCTGTTGTAATTGCAAAACAAGCTGCCCCGCGGTGCCGTTTTGGATGATAACCACGTTTTCCCGTGTAATAGGGGCGGGGGTTATTTCTGGGGCATCAACACCAATAGCCTCTACAACAAACATTTTGTCATAGGTCGTTTTTCCCGCAATACCATCGGCCTCCAAGGCGTTCATCTGTTGAAAGCGCTGAAGAGCGGCTACGCTGCCTGAACCAAACACGCCGTCAATTTCGCCTTGGTAATAGCCTAAATCCTTTAATCGCTCCTGAACCAATTTTGCATCTTCGCTGTTGTCACCTTTTTGAACAATGGATTTAGGAGCTTTCGGCAGGGGCGCTGGCGTAGGTCTCGGGTTTGCATTGGCCGTCATCGCTTCGCCGCCAAGAATGGCGTTTTGGGTTTCGGCGCCGGCCAACCCATCTACCTTTAAGTTGTTCTTTTTTTGAAATTGCTTGACCGCAGCCATGGTTTGTTTTGTGTATACACCGTTGATTTCACCCGGGTCGTACATGAGTTCCGCCAGGCGATATTGAAGGGTCGCCACAATATCTCCCTTATTATTCAGGCGAATAATCACCTCTGAAATGGGTGGAAGGGTCATAACCTGGGTGGCCTTCCCCTTGGCGTTTCGAGGTTTGTTTTCGAAAATCAGGGTTTGTAAAGCCTGGTCAGCAATCCCTGTGGCCTTTAAATCATTCTTTTTTTGAAGTTGTTCAATGGCTTTTTTCGTAACACCTCCGTAAATGCCGTCTATATCTTCATCCTTTAAATAACCTAACTCAACCAGGGCGCTTTGAAGGGTGCGTACTTCCGCCCCTTCGCTGCCCTGTTCCATAGGCAGATAGATGTTTTTTGCTTCTTCTTCTAGGGCCTGGGCATTGGTTTCCCCTTCTTCTTCAACAAATAAAAGGTTTACATATTCACTTACAATATAGCCCTGGGTGCCATTATAATCTGCTTTTACATAACGGCCCTCCCGGCTTTTTACAGTAATGGTGTCTCCCTTATTTAAGTAAGCCAAAACCACCGCTTGGCTGGAAGGCCTTGAGCGAAGCTTTACGCTGTCGTTGGTAGTGGTATTATAAGGATAGTCCGACACACTGGTTCCGGCATTTTCAATGGGGTTTCCGCTGCCGATATACTTTTTTATAACATAGCCGGTACGGTCATTGTAGGAAATTTTATAATAATTTCCTTCATCTCCCAAAACCGTCACCGTTTCGCCAGCACGGATCCGTTCTAGAACAACAGAGGTGCTGGAAGGCCTTCTGCGCATATTCACTTTATCGGAATTGGCTGTTGCCACAAAAGGGTAGGGACTTCCTTCCTCTTGGGCTAATACAAAGCCAAAAGGCATTGGGGCTAAACTGGTAAAGGCAATAAGCAATACCATAATGAAGGCACTCAATTTTCGGCGCTTTTGGGCAAACCAAACTTTACTATCCATTCAATACTCCTCCCATGATGACGGTATTTTTATTTTATTGGATTGACCTTATAATGTCAATAGATTTCTTAATATTTTCGTAATAATTGCCGTCCTTTTCTTCTTAAACACTTTTATATAAAGGACTCTGCCGGTGGATGCACCTTGATGCCGCCTTTCTTATTAAGTTTTTCAAACAGATAGGCCAAGACCTCCTCGTAGTTCATAGGCGCGCAGCTGAGGGGCAGGGCCAGCCAAAACTTGGGATAATAGATAAGAATCTTCCACTTATCAGGCCACAAACTGATACCCCGGACCTGTTTATATAGCACATGTTTTTCAACTACACAGGCATTTAAATCTTTTTTTCCGTTTACAATCGGGGGGCGCTGAAAGCGCAAATACCACTTTAACTTGGTGGGTTTTGTTAAAAAGGTATAGGTGTGTACCCCCTGGTGGTCAATAACATACTGAATGCTCTCTTGGCCTTGCATCAGCAAAATAGCCCCAATAATAAGGGACAGACCTGTAGTAACCAATAAAAAAGTTGGTAACAGCCCTTGACTTAGCAAGTGAACGGCCCCCTGGCTTCCCCTTGTTAACCACTCAACCAGAAAAACAAGTAAAAAAATAATGAATAACACCGGCAATAGAATGCGCATCACCGAATTCCAGCTCATCCAATCCTTTACTGGCTCGTTTATATTGTACCAGGAAAGGCGCTCGCTGTTTTTAGGCAGTTTTTTGCCGCAACTCATACAGACATCGCTTACAGGTACCTCCGTTTTGCACTTTTTACAATACGAAACAACTGGCATTTTTTTCTCCCTTAATGATCATTTCTTATATAGTATAAACAATCTTTATTTTTGATACAAGTAAAAACGCCCTTCTTCTTACAAAGAAAAGGCGTTTTAAATCCGCTATGTATTTTAAAGCAGGGTTTTTCCCGTCATTTCACCGGGGATGGGGAGGTTCATACTGTGAAGCATGGTGGGAGCTATATCTGCCAGAATACCCCCCTCCCGCAGGGTTTTGCCTTCAAAATCCGCACCGGCGGCAATAAAAGGCACGGGGTTGGTGGTATGGGCGGTAAATGCCTCACCAGTTTCATAGTCTATCATTTGGTCGGCATTGCCGTGATCGGCAGTAATAAACACATTACCGCCCTTTGTCAAAATAGCATCAGCCACCTTGCCAACACAAGTATCCACTGTTTTTACAGCCTGGACTGTTGCCTCTTCTATGCCGGTATGGCCTACCATGTCGCAGTTGGCAAAGTTTAAAATCATCACATCATATTGGCCGCCGTTAATGAGCTCAAGGGCCTTGTCTGTTACCTCATAGGCAGACATTTCGGGCTTTAAATCAAAGGTGGCCACCTTTGAAGAAGGGATCAGCTCCCGGTCTTCCCCAGGGTTTGGTTTTTCAACCCCTCCATTAAAAAAGAAGGTAACATGGGCGTATTTCTGCGTTTCGGCAATGCGCAACTGCGTTTTACCAAGGCTTGCAAGGTATTCGCCCAGGGTATTGTTTAAATTTTCGGGGGCATTGGCCACCTGAAGGCCGGTAAAGGTTTCGTCATATTGGGTCATAGACACAAACTGAACAGGAATAAAGCCCTTTTCCCGTACAAAACCATCAAAGTCCGGCTGAATAAAGGCCCGGGTCAGCTGCCGTGCCCTGTCGGGGCGGAAGTTGAAGAAGATCATTGAGTCTTCTTCTTTTACAAAACCTACTGGAGCATGATTTTTTTCAATCACCGTTGGCAGAACAAACTCATCCGTTTCGCCCTTGGCATAGCTTTGGGCTACTGCCGCCTGGGCATCCTGGGCAACGGCCTGGCCCTTACCTAAAACAATGGCATCATAAGCTTTTTGTACCCGATCCCATAGATTGTCCCTATCCATGGCCCAGTAACGGCCCATCACCGTAGCGATTTGCCCGATCCCAATTTCGGCAATTTTCTCTTCCAACTGCTGAATATAGCCAAGGCCGCTGGAGGGCGGCACATCCCGACCGTCTAAAAAGCAATGAATATATACTTTTTGTAAATCTCGCTTTTTGGCCATTTCAAGCAATGCATACAGGTGGGTGTTATGGCTGTGAACCCCTCCATCGCTGACAAGGCCCATTAAATGCAGGGCGCCATCTTTTTCCTTGGCCTCATCCATAGCCCAAACCAAGGCCTCGTTGGCAAAAAAGCTGCCGTCGCCAATGTCTTTTGTAATGCGGGTTAGCTCCTGATATACAATCCGGCCTGCCCCAATATTTAAATGCCCTACCTCGCTGTTGCCCATCTGCCCATCGGGAAGGCCCACATTCATGCCGCTGGCCCCAATAAGGGTATGAGGGTAGGTTTCTTTCAGCCGGTCAATATTAGGGGTACCTGCCTTTATAATAGCATTACCCTGGATTTCTTCATTTATGCCAAAGCCATCCATAATCACCAGTGCTGTCATTTTTTTCTGCATGTTTATCATTAGCTCCTTACTTATCAAAACCAACAACCCGGGAAAAATCTTCTGCATTTAACGAAGCACCACCAATGAGCCCTCCGTCAATTTCTAACTGGGCCATTAAACCCTTTGCATTTTTAGGGTTCATGCTGCCGCCGTATTGAATGCGAATGGCCTCTCCAATTGCTTTGCCATACCTGTTGGTAATGGCCTTGCGGATAACACCAATGGTTTCGTTGGCCTGCTCGTCGGTGGCTACAAGGCCTGTGCCTATCGCCCATACAGGCTCATAGGCTATTACAATATCTTTTACCTGGGCATCGGTTAAGCCAGTTAGGCCGACCAAGGTTTGGTATTCAACCAAAGCATTCGTGTAGCCAGCCTCCCGCTCTTCCTTCTTTTCACCTACGCAAAGAATCACTTTTAACCCTGCTGCTACAGCAGCCTGAACCCGCTGGTTTACAGTGGCATCCGTTTCGCCAAAATATTGGCGCCGCTCGCTATGCCCAATTAAGGTATATTCAACCCCGGCTGCTTTTAGCATTTGAGCCGACAATTCACCTGTAAAGGCGCCGTTTTGGGCCCAGTGCACATTTTGAGCGCCCAAAGCAATGTTGGTCCCTTGAATGGCCTCTTTTACCACAGCGTAATTTGTAGCCGGTACGCATACCACCACGTCACAGCTGGCATCCTTTACCAGGGGAATTAATGCCTGCACCAATTGTTTGGCCTCATCGGGGGTTTTGTTCATTTTCCAGTTTCCTGCAATAATTGGCTTTCTCATGTTATTCTCCATTTCGCTTATTTTTATAGCAACTTTTGCCGCCGGTTTTACGGTAAATGAGGGAGCCCTGCTCCCTCATTTATATTGCTTATTCTTCAATGTCATCCAGGGCCGCTACTCCGGGCAGCACCTTGCCTTCTAAAAACTCCAGGGACGCACCGCCGCCAGTAGAAATATGAGTGATTTTATCTGCAAAGCCCATTTGCTCTACCGCTGCTGCACTGTCGCCGCCGCCTACAATGGTTACCGCGTCAGACTGAGCCAGGCATTTTGCAACATAGCGGGTGCCTTCAGCGAAGTTATCAAACTCGAACACACCCATGGGGCCATTCCAAATAATGGTTTTTGCCTGGGCAATTTCGTTGCCGAAAATAACCCGGGTTTTGGGGCCAATATCCATGCCTTCAAATCCTTCGGGAATTTCCTTGGAATGAACGGTAATGCGCATGGCATCGTTAGAAAAATCATTAGCAGCTTCGTTATCAACAGGCAGAATCAACTTAACGTTTTTGGCCTTGGCCTTGGCCATTAATTCTTTGGCCAGTTCTACCTTGTCCTCTTCTAGCAAGGATTTGCCAATTTGCCCGCCCAAGGCTTTTTGGAAGGTGTAGGACATGCCCCCGCCAATGATCAATACATCAACCTTGTCAAGGAGGTTGTTAATAACGCCGATTTTGTCAGATACTTTTGCACCGCCCAAAATAGCAATAAAAGGCCTTTCAGGATTATCCAGGGCTTTGCCCATGATGCTAAGTTCCTTACCGATTAAAAAGCCTGCAACAGCGGGCAGATAGTGGGCAATTCCCTCCGTTGAAGCATGGGCCCGGTGGGCAGTGCCAAAGGCATCGTTTACGTACACATCAGCCAGTTCTGCCAGTTTTTTAGCGAACTCAGGATCATTTTTCTCTTCTTCTTTATGAAAGCGTACATTTTCCAGCATCATGACCTGACCTTCTTGCAGTTGATCCGCCAGTTCATGGGCAGAAGGACCAACTACATCCTTTGCCAGCTTCACTTCCTGCTTTAAAAGCTGGGTGAGTCGATTGGCAACGGGCATTAAGGAATATTTTTCGTTAAACTCCCCCTTGGGACGGCCTAAATGGGAGCAGAGAATGACTTTTGCGCCGTTTTTAACTAAATATTCTATGGTGGGCAATGCACCGCGAATGCGGTTTTCGTCCGTAATATTCAGATCCTCGTCTAAAGGCACGTTAAAGTCGCATCTGACCAGTACTTTCTTCCCTTTTACCTGGATGTCTTCGATGGTTTTTTTAGCCATGATGTACACTCCTTATCTTTTTGTTTTGCATAAAATACAAATTACAATCTATTGCCATCCCTTGGGGGACTTGCAATCACTAACTGAGCAGCGCCAGCATTTCCCTTGCGCCACCCTCGTCGGTTACCAGCATTTCATGGCGGTAATGGCGTAAAACAGCCAATAGGGCCTTGGCTTTTTTAGTGCCTGCTGCCACAGCAATCATATCGCAGCGGGGATTTAACCGGGACAAATCCACCCCAATGCTGGAAGCTGCGTAGAGAAATTTCCCTTGCTGGTCAAAGTAATAGCCAAAGGATTCAGCTACAGCCTTTTTTTCAACCAATTGCTCAAGAACCTTTTGGGGCAAATTGCGGCTTTGAGCCATTTCGTCTGCCCGCCCCACACCGTGCAAAATCACATCGGCCTTTTGGAGCAGATCTAAAGTTTCTTTTACCTCAGGCAGTCTGAGCATTTCCTGTAAGGCATAGGCATCCATTTGGTCAGGCAGGTGCATCAGCCGGTATTGCCCACCCAGTTTTTTCCCAAACTCTGCCGCCAGGGTGTTGGCCTGGTGGGCCACATTGCGCCCCATGCCCCCTCTGGCCGGAACCACCATGATATCGGTAGCGGCATTTTGTGGCAGGTGCTTGGCCACCTGGGCAATGGTACTGCCCCCTGTAACGGCCAAAATGCTGCCTTTGCGTAAATATTTGGCCAGCTGTTTAGCAGCCAGAGCCCCTAAGGCGTTCAACACTTCCGGGGCCTCGTCGGCGTTGCCCAAGGCAATATGCACCTGGGTAATACCAAGCTGTTTGGCCAGCTTTTCTTCCATATCACCGATTTTACGCATGTTTTGCGTCAGCTCTTTGGCAAAGGGCAGTAGTTTTTCACCCTTTGGGGTTAAAGCCATGCCGTTTGTTTGAAAGGAGATAATTTCCTGCTGACGCAAAAGGTTGGCAAGGCTTCGCACCTCTCGTTCAGGCAGCTTCATTTTTTCTGCCAGCTGCCGCCTTCCAATGGGGCCGTAAGAGGAAACATAGCTAACCAGCAAAGCCCGAATTTCAATGCTATTCATGATATCCGGAGCAAATTGGCCCAGCCTATTGAGGGTACGGTCTTCCATATTCTCCTCCCATGGGCAAATTTTGTCCCACTTGGTTTATTTTGCCCCAGTTCAGTATACAATAGGGAGCAGAATATGGCAAGCCTAAAAAAGAGTTTTGTTATATTTTTATCATTATATTTCGACCACTTCCGTACCCTCAAGGGCCTGTTTTATCAACGTTTGGGCATTAAGAAGCTTTTCTTCCGCCTGTAAAATTCTTTCCAACTGGGGTTTTGTTGAAGGGTGCTTGGGGGTAAAGACAGTGCAGCAGTCTTCGTAAGGCAAAGAGGAAGTTTCAAAGGTGCCGATTTTAACGGCAATGTCAACAATCTCTTGCTTATCCATGCCAATTAAAGGCCTGAATACAGGTAATTCTACTGCCCTGTCGGTACAATACAGGGCCTCCAGGGTTTGACTGGCAACCTGGCCGATGCTCTCCCCTGTAATCAAAGCCAGGCTCCCCTCTTTTTGGGCTATTTCCTGGGCGATTTTCATCATATACCTGCGCATGATGACCGTTGAGTACTCTGGGGGACAATGTTCGTGAATAGCCAGCTGCAAATCCGTAAAGGGAACCACATGAACCCTGATGCCAAGACAGCTTTGTGATAAAATCCTGGCTAAATCCAACACCTTCTCCTTTGCCCGGTCTGAGGTATAAGGGAAGGAATGAAAATGAACGGCGTTTAGGCAAACACCTCGTTTGGCAATCATCCAGCCGGCCACTGGGCTATCGATGCCGCCAGATAAAAGCAAGGTTGCCTTGCCGCTGCTGCCAATGGGCATACCCCCGGCGGCAGGAATAATATCTGTATACAAATAAGCCATATCCCTTATTTCAATAAACAAGGTATGGTTCGGGTGGTGCACATCTACCTTTAAGTTTGGGTTCGCCTTTAGCACAGCCCCCCCTGCTTCCCGGTTAATGGCCGGAGAATCCAAGGGATAGTGCTTGTCTGATCGCCTGGCCGTTACTTTAAAAGTACCGGTTTTTTCTTTCATCAGCTGAGCTGCCTGGCTTAAAATCGCCTCAAAAGGTTTTTTTTCCATTTCAATGGCAGGGCAAACAGAGTGTACACCAAACACCTTGGTTACCTTTTGAATGCAAGCTTCCATATCCTCTACATCACTAATAAAAATACGCCCATCGTTTAGCCACACGGTGGCATTTAACGGCTGAACCACCTGTTTAACCCGGTTGGTCAACAGGCGTAAAAAATAGGGCCGGTTTAAACCTTTTAAATGAATTTCGCCAAAGCGAACCAGTAATACATTTCGCATTTTATTCTCCTTTATATATGCCCTTAGCGCTTTTGATAAGGAGCCAGCAGGCTATAGTGTTTTTGAATCATCCGGGCGGCTTCCTCCAGCTCTTCCCAGGTGTTATAGGGGCTTAGGCTAATGCGAATGGCACTTTGCCCCACATCCCTGCCTACGCCCATAGCAACCAAGGTGCTGGCTATCTTCTGTTTTTTAGATGAGCAGGCCGAACCGGTTGAAACGTAAACCCCCTGGCCTTCCAAAGCATGAAGCAGGGTTTCTGCCCGAAGGGGCGGAAGGGCAACGTTTAAAATATGGGGACTGTCCTCCTCATCCATGGCTTGTGGTCCTAGGCGAAGGGCTGGTGGAATTTGGTTTTTAACCTCATGCCAGAATAAATTTTTCCGTTCTTTTAAGGCCTCTATGTTTTCTTTTGAAAATACTTCGATGGCCTTTCCAAGGCCTATGATACCAGGGGTGTTTTCAGTGCCGGAGCGAAGCTCCCTTTCCTGGCCGCCACCGTACATCATGGGTGCCAGCCGATGGTTGCTTTGTTTAATCAAAGCCCCTACTCCTTTAGGCCCGTGTATTTTATGGCCGCTGATGGCATAGGATTGAATGTTCCACTTTTTCAAATATAGGGGCACCCGCAAAAACCCCTGTACCCCATCTACATGCAGGGCTGCTTGGGGGCTATATTGATCCCGCAGGGCGGCAGCCTTTTCAATTGGCTGTATCGAGCCCACCTCGTTGTTCACCTGCATTAAGCAGATTAGCACCACTTGGTCATCCAGCAGCCCCTTTAAGGCATCAAGGGAAATAACGCCTTTTTTATTTACAGGAATCTCCTTAGCTGTAAATCCCCATTCTTGGGCCTTTTTGCAGCTTTGAATCACCGCCGGGTGTTCGATTTGGCTATATAAAATTGTGCCCTTTAGCCGCAGGGTTTGAAGATATCCCAAAATAGCCAGGTTGTTAGCCTCTGTACCCCCTGAGGTAAAAAGCACCTCCTTTGGGTCTCCCTGTATCCTTTGGGCAATTTCCTGCCGCACGGCTGCTAGGCTTTTTTCAACCTCAAAGCCCTTGGCATACAGTGCCGAAGGATTAAAATAGCCATGATTCATTAAAGAAACCATGGCTGAAACAACCTGGCCATGGGGTTTGGTTGTTGCGCTGTTGTCTAAATAGATTTCCATATTACTTTCTACATCCTACAGTATGGTTATTTAAGTTACATGGCGGCAGTTTAAGGCACTATGAGGTTTTCCTTCTTACCCTTGCTTTTTTACAGGTATGTAGGCCTTGGCTCTTTACCTTAAACACAGGTGCGGCCACTTTTACAAACAGATTATTCCTGGTATGTATGGGGGGGTAAAAAACGCTTGATCATGCCCACCATCTCTTCTGAGGGTTCAATAATAATCATCCGTTTTTGCCCTTCTTTTGAAAAGAAAAAGAAGTATAGTTCGGCACCTCTGTTTAAAAACCAATTGTCTTTTTTAACGTTAGGCATGGAAACAAAACGTTTAAAGCCGTTACCGTTTACAGGGCCAAAGGCTTCTACATTTTTAACCCGCATGCTGCCTAAATTTTTGCGCTTTTTGTTGTTAAATACCTGGGCAAAATCCATTTCTCCGTTGGTAAAGGTGTACTCATAGTCGGTTCTAAACCGGTCTCTGCGTAAAAATAACAGGGCCGCTCCACCGCCGCATAAAAGAAGCATGACCAACGAATATACAGAAAAATTATAAAAAACAATTTGCAGGGTAAACAGGGCAATCAAGCCTAAAAAAACCATTACCACAAGGGACAGGTAGTACATAACCTCATCAAATCCCTTATTTTTTTTAACAACAATCTCCTCTTTGTAAAAATCCACTCTTTCTCTCCCTTTCCAACTTTGTTAAAATAAATATAAAACGCCAACGATCATGCCAATTATAGAGCCTGCCAGCACTTCCAGGGGAGTATGCCCTACCAGTTCTTTTAGCTCTGCATCAGTGGCGGGCTTGCCGTCAATAATAATATTGCGCAAAATTCGATTGATGATTTTTGCCTGCGCGCCAGCTTCACGTCTTACGCCCCGGGCATCGTGTAAAACCACCGTCATAAAAATAAAGGCTATGGCAAAATAAGTGGAATTAAACCCCTCCAGGCCCCCCACCAGTACCGCCAGGGAAACAACCGAGGCCGCATGGGAGCTGGGCATACCCCCCGCACCAAAAAAGCGGCGCCAATCAAAGTGTTTTTCAATACCCCAATAGATCAGCACCTTTAATACTTGGGCTATAAACCAGCTTGTAACAGCCCCCCAGAGAATGCGGTTATAAAAAATTTCTGCTATGTTACGCAATCCTTCCATCGTCCTTAGTTAAAAAATAAAATATACTTTACTATTGTACCCGCTTTAAGGCTGATTGCGCAAGCTCTATCAAAAATTTACTTTGACTTCCAAAACTTTTAAGGCTTTGGATGGCTTTTTGAACATGCTCTTCTGCCCGTATTTTTGTATGATCAAGGCCGATTAAGCTGGGCCAGGTCAGCTTTCCCTGTTTCATATCCTTGCCTGTAGACTTGCCTAAAAGAGCAGCATCTCCTTGAATGTCAAGAAGATCATCTACCATTTGAAAGGCCATACCATAGTGATAACCAAAATTACGCGCCAATTTTTGCTGGTTACCATCGCCTCCGGCTAAGCAAACTCCCGCCTCCATGGCCGCCATAAAAAGAGCAGATGTTTTATGTTGCTGAATATAATTTAACACTTTTTCACCACCAGGCTTACCTTCCTGAAAAATATCCACTGCCTGGCCGCCAACCATCCCTTTGGCCCCTGCCGCCTGAGCAATTATACGCCCTGCTTGTACACTGGCTAAACCTGGATTTTGAGCACAGGCTTCAAATAACATTTCATAAGCAGTATTCAGCAAGCCATCCCCTGCCAAAATAGCATTGGCCTCACCAAACACTTTATGGCTGGTAAGCTTACCCCTTCGGTAATCGTCATTATCCATGGCCGGCAAATCATCGTGAATCAGCGAATAGGTATGTATCATTTCCAGGGCCAGAGCGTAAGGAAGGGCCTTTTCCCAGTCTTCCCTAACTAAGTGATAGCTTGCCAAAAGCATTACCGGGCGGATGCGCTTCCCCTCAGCCAAGAGACTGTAGTTCATAGCCTCTACCAGGCTTTGGGGCCTTTGTCCCGGCAAAAAATCAAAAGTTTCCCTTTTAATGGCTTCACGAAGCCCCGCATTGACCTTTAAATAATACTGCTCATATTCCTTGGTCATTTCAATTCCTCCAAAGGAATGTCCACTTCTTCCTGGTTTTGAATCATGGTCAGGCGCCCCTTGGTTTTTTCAAGAACCTCCTGGAGTTTCTTTTGAAGCTTTACCCCGTCCTCATAGGTTGTTAGCATCTCATCCAGCGACAGGCCTCCCTGTTCCATTTTTTGAACCAAGGCCTCCAACTGGGCCAGCTGCTGTTCAAAGGTTTCATTTTCAATCTTCTTGGCCATAAGACCCCTCCTTTTTAATTTGGGTAATATTGGCAGTCGCTTCCCCGTCTCTTAGGTTAATGGAAACAGCATCCCCAAGGTTTAAATCCTCTATGCTGGTTAAGGTCGTGCCGCCTTTTTGAATCAAGGCATAACCCCTGGCCAGCACCGAAAGAGGGCTTAAGGCCCGCATTTTTTCCCCTAGGGTTTGCAGCTGCCCAACTTGTTTTAAGAGGTAATGTTTTAACAAGTATTCCATTTTTTCTTTCATTTTTTCCCCTTGGTGAAGCAATCCTTCCATTTGCACCACAGGGTTTTTGCCCTCTAATTTTTGCACCAGTAACATATACTGCTGGTTTGAAACAAGCCACTTTTGCTCAGCAGCCAAGGTCATGGCCTTGGTTTGGCTTTCAAGGGTTAAAAGCAAGTCTTCCTTTATGGGTACTGCCAGTTCCGCCGCCATCGACGGGGTGGCCGCCCGAACATCTGCCACAAAGTCAGCAATGGTCACATCTGTTTCATGCCCCACAGCAGAAATTACAGGAAGAGTACTGTTTCCAATGGCTCTGGCCACCACTTCTTCGTTAAAGGCCCATAAATCCTCCAAGGAACCCCCACCCCGCCCTACAATCATCACATCTACCTGGGGAAGCTGGTTCATTTTTTCAATAGCTCCGGCGATTTGTGCCGCCGCCCCTTCCCCTTGAACTGCAACGGGGATTAAAACCATGGGCATGTCTGGAAACCTGCGCATGGCAATTTGGTATACATCGTGTAAAACTGCCCCGGTAAGGGAAGTAATGATGCCGATCTTACGGGGCAACAGGGGCAGGGGCTTTTTTTTGTGTTGATCAAAAAGCCCTTCGGCTTGAAGGGCTGCCTTTAAGCGCTCAAAATGCTGATATAAGTCGCCTGTGCCTTCCTCTTCCATGGCTTCGGCATAAAACTGATAGCTGCCATCCCGCACAAACAGGCTTACATTCCCTGTAAGCACTACCTGCTGGCCATCTTTTGGCTTCAGTTTAACCCCGTAGGTGTTTTGACGGAACATCACGCAGTTGATCCTGCTTTTTGCATCCTTCAGGGAAAAATACCAGTGGCCCGAAGAATGGCTTTTAAAATTACTGATTTCACCCCTCATTTTTGCCTGGTGCAAAATCGGGTCCATGGTCAAGGTGCGCCTTACATATTCGTTTAATTCCTCAACGGAAAAAATCCATTCTCTATTCATCACACCTGTGCTTCCTGTTCAGCAATGGATACAGTATTATCCATTAACATGGCAATAGTCATTCTGCCTACACCGCCTGGAACGGGCGTAATATACCCCGCTACTTCCTTAACAGAGTTGTAATCTACATCTCCTACAACCTTTCCGTCAACCCGGTTAATGCCCACATCAATTACAATGGCACCGGGCTTTACCATATCAGCCGTTACCAGTTTGGGCCGGCCTACGGCTACAACCAAAATATCTGCCTGTTGGGTATATTTTTTCATATCTCTCGTGCGGCTGTGACAAACGGTTACGGTAGCGCTTTCGTTAAGCAACAGCATGGCCATGGGCCTGCCAACAATATTGCTGCGGCCAATCACAACCGCTTCCTTGCCCGAAATGGGCACCCCGGTAGAGCGAATCATCTCTAAAGCACCTTTGGGTGTGCAGGCTACAATACCCGGCTGGTTTAAAAACAGTTTGCCTACATTTTCTACATGAAAACCGTCTACATCTTTTTTAGAATCAATCCGGGCAAGAACCCTGTCTTCACTGATGTGCTTTGGCAAAGGAAGCTGAACCAAGATGCCGTGAATTTTATCATCCCGGTTTAATTTGTCAATCTCCACCAGCAACCGCTCTTCACTTAAGTCGGCCTCAAGGCGCATCACAACAGAATACAGCCCTAAATCGTTACAGGCTTTTTCCTTGCTGCGCACATATATTTGACTGGCCGGGTCTTCCCCTACCAGCACAACAGCCAACCCCGGCGTAATGCCCTTTTCTTTTAGCTTTTTTACTCGCAGAGCCAACTCTTCCATGTGTTTTGCCGATAAAATTTTTCCATCAATCACTGTTGCCGCCATTTTGTCTTCCTCCCTTTTCATCTTTTTGTAATTGCAGCAGTTTTTTTCTTCCTATCATTGCAACACCTACAGCATTATCTCCCGCCAGCTGCGGCTTAGCAAAGTATAGCTCAATACGCCCCGCCCTTTTTTTCATATAGGCAGTCAGCTCTTTTTTAAACAAGCAGGAAGAGGCCACGCCCCCTGCTAAAAGCACTTGGTTTATCTGTTGCATTTCTCCATGGGCAATCATCATTTTGCCCACGGTACGCACTAAAAAACTGTAAATTTCAGCTGCGATGTTTTCTTTGGAGAGACTGTTTTCCTTTATCCACCGAAAGGCCTGGGCCTCGGCCCCGGACAGGTGGCAATATAGCCCCTTTTCGCTCATGCTGGCAGAGATACGGTTTTGGCTTTCTCCCTTTAAAGCCAGGGCTTCCAGCTCTTTACCTGCAGGAAAAGAGCAGCCTAAGGCTACGCCTACCCGGTCTACCAACTGGCCTGCATGAAGGTCTTTGCTGCCTCCAAGAGGCGTAATTTCATTATTATTGCACAACAGCACATCCGTTGTGCCGCCGGATAGATGAAGGGCTAAGAAAGGTTCTTGTTCTTGTATGCCCGTATCAACCAAGGCGGCGGCAATATGTCCCGCTTGATGGTTTGTATAAAAACAGGGCACCCCTGCCCCCAAGGCCATGGTTTGGGCTGCCATCTTTCCTACCAAAAACACAGGCATATAGGACCCCACCTGGCCGGTAGGCCTTGTTGATACGCAAAGGGCTTCCAGCTTATAATCTGCCAATATCGGGGCCATTTTTTCTAAAATGATGGGCAGCTGTTTTACATGTAAAAAAACGCCGTCACTTTGCCGAAGGCCTCCCTGCCCCTTTTGAACCGGGAGCAAAAGCCTTTGGCTGGTGATAATTTTACCGTCCAAACTGACCACCGCAGCAGAGGTGGTGTAGCAGCTGGTGTCCATTGCAACAATAACTTGTTCCATGGCAGCCTCTTACTGTTCTTCTATCGCTGGTTCTTCTTTAGTTAAAGGTTCTGCTTCTTCCTTTATTAAGGTTTCTTTAAGGGTGTTTTCTACCCTTTCCTCTCTTTTAGCCGGTCCCTGGTTTTGGCTTTTTTCAATGACACCCAAAATACCGTTGATAAACTTGCTGCTGGCCGGTTCTGAATACCAGGTACCTAAATTCACCGCTTCGTTGATAATCACGTTTACCGGTGTTTCTTTTTCGTATAAAAGTTCAAAAATCGCCAGGCGGAGAACGCATATATCCACCTTTGCCATCCGTTCAATAGACCAGTTTACGGCATTTTTTTCAATCAAAGCGTCTATTTCTTCCTGATGTTCTTCCATGCCGGCCAGTATTCGCCCTACATATATATCATCTGCCTTAGTCAACCGTTGGGTTTTGCTGTCTCGAAGGAGGATTTGTTCTAAAATCATTTCCTGAGAAAGCTGGCCTCCGTCGCCGCCCAAAAGTTTTTCAAAGGAAAGTTGCATTGCCATTTCCCTAGCTGTTGATCTTGCCATGTGCTTGTTCCCGCCTCATCTTTATTAGGGCGCTATGCCCTTTTGTGGCCTGCTCCTTAGGCCTGGTTTAGATAAAATGCTTTACAAAATAAAGCAGCAATCATGTTTAAAGCAAGTACGCCCCAGGCCATACTTGCTTTAAAGTCACTATTCTTCTTTAGCGTCAGAAGGTTTTTCTTCCTGGGCATGCTGTTTATCCTTCCGCTCTTTTTTAAGGGCTGTTGGCTCATGAGGGATGACTTTGTTCATCCCGTTTTTAAGCGCCTGCTCGTGGTTTTGAACCCCGCCCCAAAAGGCGGCCAAGGCACATAAAACAGCAATGAGAAGTGTTTTCCAAAAACCGATTAAAACAAGGAGAAGACCAAATACAAAGGCAATTACCCCGTAAGCCAGGCCACACTGAGGTGTGCCTTTTTTAAACAATGTTCTTACCCACTCTTCCACTTACATTACTCCTCCTCGACCTTACTATTGTTATCTCTCCATGAGGACCTCTCGGGCGCATGGGGGCTTTCATCCTGACTGTTTTCAGTCTCTTGCCGATCTTCTTTTAGCTCCTTCTCATCTTCAAGGAGTTCTTCTTCCTGTTTTTGCTCAGTTAACAGGCTTTCTTTCATCAAGGGCTGAACAACAGGGGTTTCAATAGTAAACTTGCCTTTGGCCCGCTTCGCATCCGTTGAAACCACTTCAACCTGAACTTGGGCTACGTCGATGCCCGAACTTGAAGTAACATATTGCTTAATATGCTTTTGAAGGGCGTTGACTGCCAAAGGGATGTTCACATCTTGTGCCAGGGCGATTTTAAGCTGCACAACAATGCCTTCCCTGCCATTTTTGATTTCGGATTGGAGCAATTCTACTTCATCATATTCCTGGGTACATTTAAGCACCATGCCTTCAATGGCTTTTACCGATATGGTCAGTTCGCCATAATCGGTTTTTTGAATGACCAGGCTGTTTTTTTTCTTAATGCCGCGGAATAAGTAAGAAAGCAGGTAAAGCCCAAACACAACAGCCACAATACCGCCGATAAAAAAGGCCCTTTCTAGCAGCACATCCGGACTTTCATCTAAATAGTAGCGAAGAAAATATGGCTGAAATAATAAGCCAGCGCCTACAGCAATCAACAATAGCCCTGCAAAGGCATTTAACAAGCGATCCCAAAACCGTATCTTCATTTTCTCACACCTTTACAAACAGAAGGGTAGGATGATGTTTTACGTAAAGTTTTGTCATTCATTGGGTCTGGTCTGCTTCAAGTTCTTCCGCGATGTTTTCTTCATGTAAGGCCTTTTCGTCAGCCTCCAAAGTCTCTTCTGCCTCGACCTTTTGAGCTGCCTTTTCTTTTTTCTTGGAACCTTTTAAGTCAAGCTCTATTTTTTCTGCTGCCTTTTCTTTTTCTTCTAAGTGCTTTGTGCTTGTTACGGGTAGCGCCGCATTTTCAGCCCCCCGCTCTAAGGCCTTGGTCTCTTTTTCAAAGCTAACCCCTTGAACGTGGACATCCACCCGCACCACATGGAGGCCAGTCATGGTTTCTATGGCTTTTTTAACGTTTTCTTGGGCATTTTGGGCTGCTTTATGAATGGGCGTACCGTATTCTATAATGACATACAGGTCAACAGAGGCTTCTTCCGTTCCAATTTCCACCTTTACTCCCCGGGTAATGTTACGGTTTTTGCCCAATATTTCTGATATTCCGCCGGCAGAATACATTCCGGCAATGCCTTCCACTTCGTTTGCAGCCACCCCTGCAATGGTAGCGATGACCTCGTTTGCGTATACAACGTTACCGTTGCTTTGGGCCACATCCGTTATTTCAACGGGTAATGTATCATTTTTCATTTCGTTTTTCACTTCGTTCTTTGCTGGCATTTTTACCACACCTCCTTGGGTATACCACATTATAGCAGATTGACTTCACCTTGACAACAAAAGCTTCTTTCCATTTTTGCCTTTAAAAACCTATAGCAGCAAGGCCAGGGCCTGGGCCAAGGTATCTACCCCCTGAACCTGCATGCCCTCGGGCAGGCTCATGCGTTTTAGACTTTGTTTGGGTACAACAGCCCTTATAAAACCAAGGCGCATACTTTCGCTTAGGCGCCTTTCTAGCTGATTAATGGGCCGAACTTCCCCTGCCAGGCCTACCTCCCCTAAAACAACCGTATCCTGGGGCAAGATTTTATTTTGCAATGAGGAGGCCACCGCCGCACAAACGGCCAAGTCCACCGCCGGCTCAGATAACGAAATCCCTCCGGCTACGTTGATGTATACGTCCTGATTATACAGCCGCTGCCCCGCCCTTTTTTCAAGCACGGCCAGCAAAAGGGCAATACGCCCCTGATCCATACCATTAACGGTGCGCCGTGGAATGCCATAATAGCTTTGAGTAGCCAAGGCCTGAATATCTACCAGCAAGGGACGGGAGCCCTCCATAGCGCAAAATACAGCGGAGCCGCTGGCACCCTTGGCCCGCATGGATAAAAACATTTCACTGGCGTTAACCACCTGCTTCATGCCTGTAGAAGTCATTTGAAAAATACCCAGCTCGTTTACCGATCCAAAACGGTTTTTCACTGCTCGAATCAGCCGGTATTCCTGCTGCCTGTCTCCTTCAAAGTATAAAACCACATCCACCATGTGCTCAAGAACCCTGGGCCCGGCAATGGTCCCTTCCTTTGTTACATGTCCCACTAAAAAAATAGAGGCCCCGGTAGTTTTTGCAATGCGCATTAGAATGCCGGCACTTTCCCGTACTTGGGATACACTGCCCGGAGCACTGGACATTTCGGGCCTGTACATGGTCTGTATGGAATCTATTACAATATAGTCCGGCCCCAGCCTGTCAATTTTTTCTTCTATGGCATCCATGGCATTTTCGGCCAGTACATATAGCTCCCCTTCTTTTACCCCAAGGCGGGCTGCCCGCATTTTAATTTGCTTGGCACTTTCTTCGCCGCTAATGTATAAAATTTTCTTCCCATTATCAGCCAAGTGGGCGCAGGCCTGAAGCAGCAGGGTACTTTTGCCAATGCCCGGGTCACCTCCTACAAGCATGAGGGCCCCTTCCACCACCCCTCCGCCCAACACCCTGTCCAGCTCTGTATAGCCAGTGGTTGTGCGCTGGTGGTTTTCATTCGGTATATCTTTAATTAAAAGAACTTCACTGCCCATGGCACCAGGCCTTTTGTTGGCTTTTGCCGCCGGAGCCGCTTTTTCTTGCACACCCTCTTCTAGGGTGTTCCACTCCCTGCACTCAGGGCATTTGCCCAGCCACCTGGATGTTTCATAGCCACAGGCAGAACAAACATAATAAGTTTTTGCTTTTGCCAAAAAAACTTTCCCTCCTTATATAAACCGTAGTATAATTATAACAGACAAGTAACTTTTTGTAATCTATATGGGTTCACAAAAGGAAAGGATGAGAAAATGGCACGCAACCAAGGCCTGGTTTTTACAAAACAAACAAAAAAACGAAAATGGCCCGTGTTTTTATGGCTTTTTCTTTTTATTATTTTTATACTTATCGCTATGGTACTGGTAAATGTTGTAATGAACAAGCAGGTGGCTGTTGAAAAGGTAAGCATTCCTATTTTGGGCCTGCCAAAGGATTTGGAAGGCTTTACGATTTTGCACTTGAGTGATTTACATGGGGCTATGCTGGGGGATAATCAGGAGGATTTTTTGTCCGCCATTGAAAAAACCACCTTCAGCGCTGTTTGTATTACAGGGGATGTGGTAGATAAGAATGAATCGGCAAAGGCAATAAACTTGATGATTCAGGCCATTAAAACCGTTAACAACCAGGCCCCCATTTATTTTGTAACGGGAGATGAGGATCCAAGCCCCATCACCGCTCAAGAAAACGGTTCCATTTACGCCCCTTACTTTGAAAACCTGTTAAATCAAGGGGTCGTTTATACCGATGTGCCCATAATGCAGGAAGTAAATAAAACCCGCCTGTGGTTTGCGCCTAAAAGCCAATACGCTATGGATCCCGAGATTTTAGAGGCCTCTTATCAAAGTCAAAAAAACACTTATCAATCAACCGACGCCCTGGGCCAGCAGCAGGTTATAAACTATTACATAAACCAGATTGACCGTTTAAAAGAGGCCCGTAAAACCATAAAGCCCGAGGACTATCAAATTGTTTTAAGCCATTACCCCCTTCGCCAAAACGAATTTTCCACCTGGCTTACAACGGTTGAAGGGAGCGCTACCCCTTTAAACGGCGTTATTCTATCCCTGAGCGGCCATTATAACGGGGGCCAGTGGCGCCTTCCCTTTTTAGCCCTTCCCATCTATTCACCGGATAAAGGCTTTTTCCCGCCAAAAGAGGAAATTATGGGCCTTAGTCAGGTGGGCAGCATTGCCCAATATATCAGCCCCGGCATAGGTTCCTCCTCCTTTTACCCCTTCCCCGGCCGGTTTTTCAACCCGCCTACCCTTTCTTTTATTACCTTGACAGGTAAAATTCTATAACACCGCTTAACAGCCCTGCTCACAACTTGACAAATATAGTTAAAAAGTTGTATGGTATCCAAAGTACAATTTTTATACAAAGGGGTTTTGTTCATGTCATTTTCACCACTCGATCCAATTGCAGAAAGTAAGCCCATTCGCGAAATTGCTTATGAAACATTAAAGCACGCCATTATTATTGGTGAAATCCCCGCAGGCGAACGCATTGTGGAAACGGAATATGCAAACCGGCTCCACATCAGCCGCACACCCCTGCGGGAGGCCCTTCGCAAATTAGAGCGTGACGGGCTGGTAGAGTATATGGTACGCCGAGGTGTCATTGTTCGCGCCTTTACCATTGATGATGTTGAGCAAATTTACACCATTCGAAACGTCCTTGAAATGCTGACCCTCCCTTCCATTATTGAAAACGTAACCCCTGAACATATTATTGATTTGCGAAGGCGTCTAGAGGAAATGGACCACTACGTTAAATTAGATGATGTGGAGAAAATTTCCCCTCTGGCAAGGGCCTTTCATAACACCATAACTTATATTTCACAAAAAAAACGTATTTTGCGCATCATTGAAAGCCAAGATTCGTATATTACCCGCTTTTCTGCCATCAGCATTGCTAAAGAAAGCAGAAGAGACCAGGCTCATAAAGAACACCACCAAATGGTTGATTATTTAGAAGCAAGAAATTTGGAGGGCTTTACCCACCTGATGCAACAACACATTGAACACAGCAAGCAAAACTGTCTCATTGCCCTCACCGAACGCAAAGAGTTGCTGCCAAAACAGCCTGAAGCCTAGGCCCAGCACCAAAAAAGGGGTTGTTTTTATGGAACCTTGGCTACATACCATTGCAAATTTATTTTATTTAAGCAGCGCCCCCGTCTATTTAGTTGGGGGCGCTGTGCGCAATATGGTCCTGAACCTCCCTATAGAAGACTATGACCTTTGCGGCCCCCTGAGCCCACAGGAGGTGGAGGCTTTGTGTGCAGGCAGCCAGGTTATGCCCATTGGCATAATATCATCCTTTGGTACCCTTGGGCTAAAGGTCGTTGATGATTTTGGCAGCCACGTAGCCGAATATACTACCTTCAGGCGGGATGAATACCAGGGGGGCCATAGACCTAGCAGGGTTCAATTTATCACCTCCTTAAAAGAAGATAGCCTCCGGCGGGACTTTTCCATCAATGCCTTGTACCAACCCCTGCTTCCTAGCGGTTTGGGTCCTATTTGTGACCCTACTGGCGGCTTGGATGCCCTGGCTCACAAGAGGCTGCATACCGTAACTTTAGACCCTTATCCTATATTAAAAGATGACGGTCTGCGTATTTTGCGCTTGGTTCGTTTTGCCTGCGACTTTGATTTAACCCCTTCCCCTCTTTTAATGGAAACAGCCCGCAGTCAGGCCCCTTTGTTAAAGGACATTGCCCCTGAACGGATTTGCCAGGAATTTGAAAAAATTTTGTTAAGCGATATTCGCTACCCAAAACCTAAAAGGAGTAATCCCATTCAAAAGGCTTTTTCATTAATCAAGCGTCTTGCCCTTTTTTCATACATACTCCCTTTTTCGGCAGTTTCAGCCCAAGGCATAAGTGCTTGCGCCAGCTATCGGCCAGATTCAAAAAACCTGTTTGCCTACCGGCTCAGCCTCCTTTTGTTTGATCAACCTGCTGATGCTATTAAAAAGAACCTGTTGTTTTTACGCCTTCCTAAAAAAACAAGCCTGTTGGTTTTGCAAAGTGCTTTGGCTATACGGAATTTTTTAAATGCAACCGATGAAGAACTTAGCCAAAAAGGCACCCTTTGGCTGGGTGTTCAAGCCGGAAAAGAAATTTTTTTAGCCTTACCAGGTCTGCTCCGGGCTTTAGGCGATGAGCCAAGGGCCCAAAAAATCGAAGGCTGGTTATCTAGGGTGAGGGAGTCTTCTTTTCCCTGGAATCACAGTCAACTAGCCATCAACGGCAATGACCTGCTGCCTTTGGTGCAAGGAAAAGAGCCAAGTTTGACAGGCCTCCTTTTAAAAACCCTTCACCAACTGGTGGTTTTAGGCCAGGTTGATAACAGTCTCTACCCGCTTTTAGAAAAAGCTAAAGAATTAATCCCTTCTCTTTGTTGCAGCTAAGCCCATTATTTTATATAATGGATACATGTAAAAATAAAAGCACCCCTACCAAAGTACAACCTTACTTATTTTGAAAGGACGTGAAATATATTGGCCAGTGATATTGATATTGCAAGAGCCGCTACCCCAAAGCCCATTTCACAAGTTGCTCAGGAGGCAGGTATTTTAGAGCAAAGCCTGCACCCTTACGGAAAATGGATTGGCAAGGTAGACCCATCCGATTACGACGCCCTGCCTGAAAAAGGTAACTTAATTTTGGTTACGGCCCTTACCCCCACTCCTGCCGGCGAAGGAAAAACAACCGTCAGCGTTGGCCTGGCCGACGGCCTGACCGCCATTGGCAAAAAAGCTATGCTTGCTCTAAGAGAGCCCTCCCTTGGCCCCGTATTCGGCATGAAAGGCGGCGCAACCGGCGGCGGTTATGCCCAGGTACTGCCTATGGAGAATATCAACCTGCACTTTACAGGGGATCTACACGCCATTACTGCTGCCAACAACTTACTTGCCGCCATGGTCGACAACCACATTCAGCAGGGCAACTCCCTTCAAATTGACCCAAGGCAGGTGCTGTGGCGCCGCTGTTTAGACGTAAACGACAGGCAGCTTCGAACCATTGTTTCGGGCCTTGGGGGCAAGCCCAATGGCATGCCACGGGAAGATGGTTTTGACATTACCGCCGCCAGCGAAATTATGGCCGTGTTCTGCCTGGCCAACACCATGGAAGATTTAAAGCTACGCCTAAGCCGCATTCTTGTAGCCAGGTCCTTTTCTGGTTCACCCATTACAGCAGGGGATATTAAGGCCCAAGGGGCTTTAGCCGCTTTATTAAAAGAGGCTCTGATGCCCAACCTGGTACAAACCATCGACGGCACTCCCTGTTTAATGCATGGAGGCCCCTTTGCCAACATCGCCCATGGCTGCAACAGCGTAATTGCTACCAAAACCGCATTAAAATTAGCCGATTATGTAGTTACCGAGGCTGGCTTCGGCGCTGATTTAGGCGCTGAAAAGTTTTTGGATATTAAATGCCGGGCCAGTAATCTATGGCCAAAAACCGTGGTGCTGGTTGTGACCATCCGTGCCGTTAAACACCATGGTGGCTGCCCTAAAGACCAGCTGAACCAGGAAGGCCTAGACTACCTTGAAAAAGGCATGAAAAACGTATATGCTCACCTGGACCGCATTCAAAACGTATGGAAGCTTCCGGTGCTGGTTGCCATTAATCATTTTGCCTCTGATACAGACAGAGAAGTTGCCTTTGTTAAAGCAGCCTTGGACAAACTGAATGTCCCTTGCGCCCTGTGCGAAGGCTGGGCAAAAGGTGGGAAAGGCGCGATGGAGTTGGCCCAAAAAGCCGTTGATCTTTCTACTCAGGCATCAGGAACTCCCGCCTATACTTACGACCTTTCCCAGCCCCTTGATGAGAAGATTAAAAGGGTAGCTACCAAAATTTACGGGGCAAAAGAAGTTGTTTTTGCGGGCAATGCCCTAACTCAGCTTAAAAAGCTGGAAAAAGAAGGTTTTGGTTCCTTGCCTATCTGTATTGCAAAAACCCAGTACTCCTTTTCTGATCAGCCCCAGCTGCTGGGCGCTCCAGAGGATTATACCTTCACCATCCGCTCTGTTCGCCTATCTGCCGGGGCGGGCTTTGTTGTTTGTTTCGCCGGGGATATTATCGCCATGCCTGGCCTGCCCAAGGTTCCGGCAGCCGAAGGCATTGACGTTGACCAAATGGGTAATATTACAGGTCTTTTCTAGTAAGACCTCTCTTTATAGCCACAGGCAAAACCAATAGCCTGTGGCTTTTCATTTTTATCCTGTCGGGTTGTTTTGTTTTTACCGTTAGTATATGGTATAATAATACTTTCTAGACAGGAGGTTTTATAATGAAAAAAAAGATATTACTACTGTTTTTAATATGTGCTCTTATTTTTCCCTTAATGGTTCAGGGTGAAATATATTGGCATGATGACACCCCCTCCCCCGTTCCTTCGCAAGAACCCCAGGCAAGCCCTACCGAAGGCCCTCCCGCCGTTGTTACCGACGCGGATGGTTCCGTTCTTTTAACCATGAGCTTTACAGGAGACGTGACCATTGGCGGGGATGTTCGCAAAAAAAACAAGTCTCTTTTTGACAAAGAGTTGGAAAAGCAAGGGGATGACCTGGCTTTTCCTTTTAGAAATGTAGCCGAAATTTTTGCTCAAGACGATATGACCCTGGTTAATTTTGAAGGCACTCTCACCACTGCCCCCATCAACCCCGACAAAAAGGGTAACGATTTTTTATTTTCAGCCCCTCCCTCCTATGTAAAGGTCTTAACCTCGGGAAATATCGATGCCGTATCCCTAGAAAACAATCACGTGTATGATCATGGTCAGCAGGGCTATATACAAACCCAAAATGTTTTAAAGGAAGCAGGCATTGTTTATTCCGGTAACGGGCAAATAGGCGTTTTTAACGCCAAGGGCATTGACATTGCCATGCTCTCCTACCAAACCTTTGACCAGTATCCCACCCTTTTTGAAAAAGTCCCCTTGGAAGTTGCTGCAGCAAAAGAGCAGTATCCCATTGTCATCGTATCCTTTCACTGGGGCAACGAAAAAGACTACAGCCCCAACGACAATCAGCAAAAAATGGCTAAAATGACCATTGATGCAGGCGCTGATCTGGTCATCGGCCATCACAGCCACCGGATTAACCCCATTGAGGAATATAACGGCAAGTACATCTGTTATTCCCTTGGCAACTTTTCCTTTGCAGGAAATAACAAGCCCAGCGACATGAGCACATATATTTTTCAAACCCGTTTTAAGGTATCTAAAGAAGGGGTGGCTTCTCCCCAGGGCTTTCGCATTATACCCTGCCGCATTTCATCAAAAGCAGAGTACAACGACTTTACTCCCACGGTATTTGAAAAGCAATCCAGCATCGACAAGGTTCTTTCTCTTTTAGAGTCAAATGGAAAATACATTCAAAACCCTGTCAGCCGTTATCCTACCGAATGGGAAGAGGATTAAACCGCCTCTTCCCACTCTTTTTTGCCGGCCTTGACATTGGCCCACAAAATGTATACAATAATTGTGTTCGGCTTTATGGTTTTATAGCAAGCTGTTAATTTATACATTTTGTATTTTTTATATTCTTAGCGTATATAATAGCTATTTAGTTATTTCATGTATATAGAGAATGTATGTCGATGCTACTTTAGATAGCACCTTTTATTTATGAAATTTTTTTCACATAAAAGCAATTTATTACAAGGGGTATATGTTAGCAGTTGCCGTACATTTGTACGGCTTTTGTCGTTTAATAATCATTGAACATTGAACATTGAAAACAAAAAATACTTAAAGGAGGAATTGCATTGCCTGATGCACTTTGGATCGTGCTTGCAATCGCTGCACTGGCCATCGGGGTTCTTGCAGGATTGTTTTATCAAAAAAAAGCACACGAAAAAAAAGTCGGGCGGGCGGAGGAATACGCACAACGTCTTCTGGACGAAGCGTCTAAAAAAGCTGATTTAGAAAGAAAAGAAAAACTTCTGGAAGCTTTAGAAGCCAAAGAAGAAGTATTAAAGCTAAAAACAGAAAATGACAGAGAAGTTAAAGAACGACGTAGCGAACTCCAACGCTCGGAACGAAGAATTCAACAAAGAGAAGAATCATTAGACAAAAAATCCGATAACCTGGAAGCCCGGGAAGAACGCTTGAACAAAAAACAGGCTGAAGTTCAAAAAATTGAGGAAGAAGCCCTGGCCTACCAGCAAAAACAAGCTCAGGAGCTGGAAAAAATTGCAGGCCTGACCCAGGATGAGGCACGGCAGATTTTAAATGAGCGCATTCAAAAAGATGCTTACCACGATGCCGCTGCCATGGTACGGGAGATTGAAACCCGCGCCAAAGAAGAAGGAGATAAAAAAGCACGCAACATTATTGCCCTGGCCATTCAAAAATGTGCTTCCGACCATGTGGCCGAATCTACCGTTTCTGTTATTGCCCTGCCAAATGACGACATGAAAGGCCGCATTATCGGCCGTGAAGGCCGTAATATTAGGGCTTTAGAAACTGCTACCGGTGTTGATTTTATTATTGATGATACCCCCGAGGCCATCATTATTTCAGCTTTTGATCCTGTGCGGCGGGAAATTGCCCGCATTGCCGTTGAGAAACTGATTATGGACGGGCGCATCCACCCCGCCAGAATTGAAGAAATTGTGGAAAAGGCTCGAAAAGAGGTTGAAAACCAAATTCGCGAAGCTGGTGAACAGGCCATTTTTGAAACCAACATGCACGGTATTCATCCTGAACTTGTAAAGGTTTTAGGCCGCTTAAAATATCGTACCAGCTATGGCCAAAACGTGCTGAAGCACTCCATCGAAGTTTCTCATCTTGCCGGGCTTATGGCCGCAGAGCTGGATGCAGACATTACCCTGGCTAAACGAGCCGGGCTGCTTCACGACATTGGCAAAGCCGTTGACCATGAATCAGAAGGTTCCCACGTTACCTTAGGCGGCGAGCTGGCAAGAAAGTACAGGGAAAGCCCTGACGTGATTCACGCCATCCTGGCGCACCACAACGACATTGAACCGCAAACCGTTGAAGCCGTGTTAGTACAGGCTGCCGATGCCATCTCTGCTGCACGCCCCGGCGCCAGAAGAGAGTCTTTGGAAAACTACATTAAGCGCTTAGAAAAACTAGAAGAAATTGCTGACTCGTTTGTAGGTGTTGAAAAGAGTTTTGCCATTCAATCGGGCCGTGAGGTACGGATTATGGTTAAACCGGACGATATTACCGATGACGGTACCAAGGTACTGGCAAAGGAAGTGGCCAAACGAATTGAAAAAGAAATGGAATATCCAGGCCAAATTCGTGTAAATGTAATTAGAGAAACACGCAGCACCGAATTTGCAAAATAATGTAAAAGAAAAAAGCACTATTTTAAGTAGTGCTTTTTTTATTGGGCTTTTAGAGCCTTTTAAGGTTGAAAAGCTTTAAGGTTACCTGTTCCAGGGCCCCTTCCTGGCTTATTTTTCCACTTTTTACAGCAAACTCCATATCAAGGCATATTTTCATACCCTGTTTTAATTCCTGTATGGTATAACCCCCCGCCTGCCTTAACGCTCGGTCTACTGCAAAAGCCGGAATACCAAGGGTCGTTCTCATTTCATCTTTACTGCGCCTTTCACTACTCATGCCCTTGACAAAAAGCAAAATACGGTATTGGCGCAAAATCATGGCTAAAATACCCAGCCGTTCGCCCCCTTCCAGCACCAGGCGTGTTTGCAGGCTAAATGTTTTAGCCTGCTTGCCGGCAATTAAGGCATCTACCATATCAAACACCGTATATTCAAGAGAAGGAGTGGCCAACTGTTTAATCACCTGGCTGGTTACCTCCCGCTCAGCCCCCATAAAGGAGGCTATTTTATGAATCTCTTCTTTTAAGGTCATGGTATCACTGCCTACGGTAAAAGCCAACTCCTGGCATAAAAGGAGCGAAATATCTTTGCCTTGGGCTCTAAATGTCTGGCCGATCCATTTATATAATTCCCCTTCTCCCAAGGGGGCAAACTCAACCCATTGGGCATTTTTTTTAAGCAGCGTAGAAAGCTTTTTCCGCCCGTCGGCTTTTCCCTGTACATAAAAAACGAGGCAGGTGCTTTGGGGCAGGTTATCTAACAGCCCTTCCAGCTGACTTAGCTGCTCTTCATCCCCCTTTCCCTTGCCACCCGAAAGTAAGAGCGAAAGGTTTTTAACAACCACAAGCCTTTTTTCAGCCATAAAGGGAAGGGTTTGGACAGCTGCAACCACCTCGTCAGCCATAGGATTATCTAGCAAGGTAAAATTTAAAGCCTCTACATCCTGGGCAAACACCTTTTTTTTAAGGGTCTCCAAAGCCGTTTCTTTAATATATTCTTCTTTTCCGTCAAAAACATAACAAGGTGCAATGTTATCTTTTTGAATATTTCTAAAAAAAGCTGTATGGTTCATGGTTTCTCCTCTCGCCTGTAGGGGTAAACACGGTATTCACCTTTTAAAAAAATAATTTCAATGCTGCCTGATTGATTGGTTTGATAGTACGGGATTTGCGCCTTTTTAAGGCGGGCCAAGGTTTGAGGTGAGGGTAATCGCTCGCTGTTTCCGTTTGTAATGACCGCTACCTGGGGAGTTAAGATATTTAAATAGGCTTCATAGGTGCCGTAGGCACTGCCATGATGGGCCACTTTTAAAATATCAATATCCCTTGCACTGTATTTTTCGTAAATACCCGAAAGATCCCCTGCTGTTAACAGCTTGTAATCCCCTATTTCAATTTCCATGGCCATGGAATAGTGGTTCGGTTCTTGCTCCTTGCGCATTTTATCTTCATAGGGCCAAAGAATATTTATTTTTGTTTTTGAAAAGCCAATTTGATCCCCTGCACTTACATAGGTAATAGGAATTTCTTTTTCTTTAAGGCTTTCAAGGAGGACAAGAGCCTCCTTATCCACCAGAGCATCTTCTGCATTTCGAGCCAGGTACACTTGTTTAATGGCAACCCCTTGTTTGAGCAACTCCCTCACTCCGCCTACATGGTCCATGTGCAGGTGGCTAATAAACAATCCATCAATCTTTCGTCCCTTTGATAAAAGGTAGTTTGCAAGGGTCTTGCCGTTATCCCCTGTATCAATGACCGCAGTGTAACCCCCATCTTCCAACACGGCGGCATCAGCCTGGCCTACACTGAGCTGAACATAGCGCACCAGGTTGGATGAGCCTAAAACGAGGCTAACAAGAATGCCCACAAGGCTTATTCCGGCAATGAGAGCCGTTTTTTTCTTTCTGCCTACCTTTTGGTAAGGGGAAATAAGAAGAATAATGAATATAAAGCCTAAAGCAACAGCTAGATTAGGGGTTTTAACCCTGATTTCCATGCCTGGCATCTTAGCAAGGTTTTGGCTGACAAAAACAAGCATATCCGTTAACAAGGCTGCCCCCTTGCCAAGGGCCCAGTTAAGTCCCGGTATAAAGGAGAATAGCACCGTTACAAAGTAAAAAGGAACTAAAGCAACACTAATAAAGGGAAGAAGAGCAATATTTACAAACAAGCCTAGTAAGGGTATTTTATAAAACCAGTAGGCCATGGGTAAAAAAATACCCAACTGCGCCGCCAAGCTCACGCTGATGATCTGGGCAATTTTCCCTCCTTGAGCTTTTTTGCCTGTAATCTTGCCCTTTACCCAGCTTATAGCCTTTACAAGGCTGCCGCTTAAAAGCATAATGCCTGCCACAGCACCAAAGGAAAGCTGAAAGCCTGGGGACAAAAGCTCACTGGGGTTTATCAGCAAAATCACCAAAGCTGCCAGGGCCAGAGCCGTGAGGGCATCATAAGCCCGGCCGGTGGCTTTTGCTCCTAAAAAGATTAAAAACAAAATACTGGCCCTCATAACAGAGGCCGTGCCACCCACAAGCAGGGTATAGGCCATAAGGATCAAGGCCATTACAACCCACTGCCCTTTGGGCCCCAAGGATGTTTTGCGGATTAGAGCTAAAATCATGCCTCCAATGATTGTAATGTGCAGCCCCGATATGGCCAGCACATGGGCAATGCCTATTTTTGAAAAATCCTCCCGGATGTTGTCCTCCAGCTGATCTTTTTCTCCAAGAACCATGGCTTGGGCCAAAGGGGCCCGGTTACCCATTAAAAGGCTGACCTGTTCGTTTAAGCGGGTTTGAAAGCGGTATAGCTGGTTTGCAAAACCGGTTTTTTCCCCGGTTGCCCATGTCAAATCTTTGTTGCCGTAAAGGCCGATGGCAATACCCTGGCGAGAGAGAAAAATAGAAAAATCAAAGCCTGTGGGGCTATCCTGCCTTTTAGGGTAGTAGAGGCTACCATAAAAGCGTACATTATCCCCATCTTCAAGAGGAACCTTTTCTTCGGCTGAGCCGTAAAAGGTCCAATAGGCCTTTCCCGGTATCTTTCTGCCATCCAGGGTAAGATTAACCAGGATGGCGGCAAATGCCCCCGGTTCTTCTTCTTTTTCCTTAAGGCTGCCGGCCAGTTGCCCCTGAACAAAATAATTGCCTTCACTGGGTAATGGGGGATAAAAATGGCAGGTTGATAGAAACAGGCCGATAAATACGGCCAAAACACCAATTGCCGCCGCCTTCTTTTTTTGAAGCAGGGTGGCCAGCAACAATATCCCCGCCCCAATGATTATACCCGCTACCCAAAGCCAGTAAAAACCTGCCTTGCTGCCTATAAAAATGCCAAAAGCATACAGCAAGGTAACTCCAACCAAAGGCCTTCCTTCAAAAAAAGAAAATTCCGGCTTCATTCACTTCTCTCCGTTATATTAGAATAAGTAGTGCCCTTCTTCAACAAGCATTGTGTTTTTGAATACATCCTGTCCTTCTTTTAAAAGGCTCTGCTGGTCAACAGTGGGTTTTAAATGGGTTAAAAACAGTTTTTCAGCCTCTATTTTTTTAGTCAGCTCTGCTGCCAGCTTGGCACTTAGATGGGGCCCTTTGGCTGTCCAGTCCCTTTGAAGAACGCAGCCGCAGGCAAAAAGCCAGCGAATGCCCGTAAAAAAGTCCTCCAGCTGGGGCAACCAGTTGGTGTCCCCTGTGTACCCCCAATCCCCTGCTTTATAGCTAACAGAAGGCACCGGATGCTTTGCAGGGCCAACTGCAACAGAAAGCTTTCCTAAGTTTATCATATCCCCCGGTTGTACCGGCGTAAAATCAAAAAAAGGTGACGTGGTTATTTTTTGCTGCAGTAGGTTTTCCCCATCCTTGGGCCCATATAAGGGCATTTTTACAAAATTCTTCGTGTTTGTTGTTTGCAGATAGTACTCAAATACCAGCAAATCGCTGCAATGGTCCCCATGCCAGTGGGATATAAAAATTCCCGAAACCTTGGCCGGATCCATAAAGCTGACAAGCCTAGAAAAGGTGCCAGCACCCAGGTCAAAGAGCAAGGCCCTCCCTTTTGCTTTTAACAAATAACCTGAGCAGGCCCCCCCAGCAGAAGGATAAGGGCCGTTTCTACCTAAAACAATGCAGTCCATTCTAGCTCCTTTCCAAAAAGGCTTTTAGCAAAGCAGCCAAAAGCCTTTTTGATTATTCAGATTTTTTCTTCTTTTCAAGGGGCTTCAGGCTGCCATCTTCCTGCTTGATTTTTACGTTTTCAAGCACCTTAACCATATTGGCTTTAAAGCCGTCAATGTATTCCCTACGCAGGGCCTGATGCTCCTCGCGCTCTTCTTTTGTCAGTTCTGTTTCTTTTTTCTTCTTCGCCAGCTCGTTGATTCTGGTAATTTTATCAGGTTCCATCATCATCCCTCCTTTTTTCTCTTTACCCTACTTGCCTTTTCCCACTTTGGCTCCATAGCCAATACACGGCCCATAACACAAGAGTCACGGCCAAAACCATAATCACATATTCTTTTAGCAAATTGGCCGTTACATCAATTTGAAACTCTTGGTAAATCCCTACTCCAAGGCCCCCGAGGGCTGCTGTCCAAGCCACAATTATTTTTGATTTAGGTCGAGCCCTTTTAACCATTCTGTGGGTAAAAACCACCAAAGCCCCAAAAGGAAAGAGCATGCTTACCACTTGGCTGATCCGGATAAAGCCCCATAAAAGGTGTCCGTCATCCCTCAGGCTCTCAAAAATCACTTGCATAATACCAAAAAGACTTAAAATCAGCAGACCCACATCACCTTTTTCTCCCTTTGCTTCAATCCTTTTTGAAAACAAAAAGTACAGGGCCCAAACAAACAGCACCAGCCCGCCCAAGGCTTCATAACGGAACACCGCCAAATTACCGCCGACGCCGGGCATCAAATGCTCAAAGTCATTAATGGTAAAAAAGGCGGCTTTTTCAAGCCAGCTTCCGCTTTCAACCGCCTTGCCCCGGCCAATATTCAAGGTAAAAAACTCCGCGCCCCTGGCAATGAATAAAAACAGTCCTAAAGGGGTTAAGGCTACATCTGCCCATGCACCGATAGGTATTTTATTGGCTTTGGTAAAGCAATAAATGGCCACCATCATGCCCAAAAGAGCCCCTACCATAGAATAGCCGCCCTGCCAAAAGGCAAGCATGGCACTGGGCCTATTGATGGTATTAAAAAAATAGCCCAAATTGCCCAAGAGGTAAAACAGCCTTGCAAACAGCAAGCCCAAAAGCAGCAGCCAAGCCCCAAAGTACAGGGTGGAAACTGCCGGATATCCTTTTTTCTTGCTGACCAGCCTTAAGCAAAGCAGGTATCCTAAAAGCCCTAATGAAATAAAAAGCCCATACAGGTAAAGCCTTGTACCTAAAAAGCCGATGCTTCTTGCATCATCTATCATGGTTTAACGCTCCTTTTATTCAGCCGTCGCAAAATAAATAATGTCGCTGATTGACCGCTCGGCATTTTTGGTTTTCGTGTTGTAATAATCGTTATGAAAAACCAGGGTGGCGGAGTTTCCCCCATCCAGATTAAAGGCCTGGCTGCAGCCTAAGTCCTTCATATATGCTGCCAGGCCGGCCGCCGTAACCCCCTTAGAGTCCTTACTTCTGCCGTCAACAGCAACCAGGACATATTCCAGTGGGCCTATTTGGCCAATGGCAGCACGGGGTTCTTTGCGGTGGATGTTAAACAAGTATTCTTCAGGCATGGTTTGCACCTGGCCGTCAATAATCAATCCTGGGCCAAAGGTAAAGGCATTTACAATGGGCGAATCGGCCGTAAGGACCTGCTCCATTTTTTCAGCATCGCCGCCCTTTACAATATGAAAATCGCCCTTCTCATCAACTAATAAGGTATCCAGTGTTTTTTGCAGCTTTTTACGGTAGGTTTCCCCCTGGCGCACAATATAGCCTCCATCTCGCTGGCTATAGTAATCTCCGTTAATGGCCACCACGGCGCCATTATTTTTTGCCATGGTAGAAGGCTTGTTGGTTCGCTCCGTTCCATAAGGCCCTGCAAGGGCTGTGCGCAGCTGAGAACCGTGGGCGATTTGAACATGGGCCACATGATATACAGCCCCGTCTATTTCTTCACTCTTCATCTGAACGCTGAGGGTGCTGTCTTGGTAGCTTTCTTTTGTGTAGTTATTTTCATTCGGAATGGGGCCCGGTGAAAAATCCGTAGGCAAAATGTTTAAAAAATCCCCCGTAGGCTGCCAGGCTTCAGGCTCCATAGATCCCCCCGCTCCTTCACCGCTGGTTTGTACAGGCGCATCTTCTTCTATCTCAAATAAGCCGTTACCTGCTCCTTCCTCTCTCGTATTGTCAACATACCAGCGGTTAGCCTCTACCCTTAAAGCTCCGGAGGGAATGATAAAAGGAAAAGCCACCAAGCAGCAGGCAATGATTGTGATGGATACAGCAATCCACTTTTTATTATTCTTCATGTTTTACTATTGCTCCTTGTTACTTAACTTGTTAGGGGTTTTAGGTTGTTTAAAAACCCACTCTCTTTGAATACGGTAGCTTGCAAAGTAAAGAGCTCCGTCTACTACAACTTTCGCCAGCCAGATGGGCACCTTAATTTTATTTAAAAGGACGACCCCAAGGGCTGAAGCACCCATAATGCCCAGGGCCAAAAGAATATAACGCCCAAGGGCTTTGGCTGTTTTATTCTCCCCGGTAAAAACCAGGCGCCTGTTACAGGCAAAGTTAAAGGGGGCCGAAATGAGCCTGGCCCCAACAGTGGCAATGTCTATCACCATAGCAGCCGATAAGCTAAAGGCCTTAGGGAGCAAGCCCCTAAAAAGGTGAAAAAGCCCCTGGTCTAGCAAAAAGCTAATAATGGAAACCCCGGCAAAGCGGAAAAAGTTGCCAAAGAGCACCTTGTATATTCGGGCTGCGTCCCGTACGGCACGAAAATGGCTTCCTTCGTTGTTATTTTCATACACGGTTTGAATCGGAACCGAAATCATCGGGATTTTTTCTCTTGAACAGGCGATGAGCACATTCATTTCATACTCAAAGCGCTCCCCAGCAATTTGCTGCATAAAGGGCAGGTACTGGCTTGCAAAACCCCGCAGGCCCGTTTGGGTATCGGATAGTTTTTGCCCATAGAGCAGCCAAAATAGAAAAGAAGTAATGCGGTTGCCCATAAAACTTTTCCAAGGCACATGATGCATAGAAAAATCCCGAGCCCCCAAAAACAGCCCCTGCTCATCTTTTGCCAGGTGCCCGGCCAGCTTCAGTACATCTTCTACCGTATGTTGTCCGTCGGAATCAACTGTTACAACCCCGTAGCAGCCACCGCGGCCTTCAAGATAGCCATAGCCGGTTTTAAGGGCACAGCCCTTTCCTTTATTTTGGCTGTGATGTAAAACCATGCAGCCCTTTAAGGTTTTAATAGTGGCAAATATCTTTTGATAATCAGGGCCGGAGCCGTCGTCAATCACTACAATGTCCTCAAAGCCCTTTTTAATCAGGGAATGAATATAAGGTACCAGCCTTTCATCCGGCTCCAGGGAGGGAATTACAACAGTCATTTTTTCAGCTGTAGTCATTTTTCTTTTCCTTCACATTCTTAATCGAAACTTTTAAATTAAACCTGTATCTTTATGGTTTGCGATGTTGAACGATAAAAGGCATTTGCCTTAATAAACATACTGGGTATCTAAAAAATCAACCAAAAGGGCACTCCAGTCCTGGCCTGTAACGTCTGCCAGGGTCTGCTCAAAGTCTTCCCGGGAAGCCAGTTTAAAAGCGTACCGATTGTAATATGCCCTTAACACCCGGTTTAGTTCTTCTTCTCCCAAAGCCTCTTCCAAGGTTAAAAAGGCCATGGCTCCCCGGCGGTACACCATAAGAGAATATTCTGTTAAATTACCAAAATAATCTATCGGGCTGCCCGGTGTAATGCCTTGGGGCAAGGTCAGGCGCATGGCCGAGGTAATTCGTGTGGCAATGGCATCTTCCTTCGCCTCAAGGCCATAATAAGTTTTAATATACGCTAATAGAGCGTATTCACACAGCGCCTCATCCTGCCAGGGCTGGTAGTACTGGTCCGAGCCCACCACCCCATACCACCACTGGTGAGCTACCTCGTGGGCAATGGTCCACTCAAAGTCTGTTTTGCCCGCGGGAATAAGTTGGTCGCTAATAAGCACCAAGCCTGGATATTCCATGCCCCCTAAGGGAAAATTAGCCTGCACAAGGCTGAGCTGCTGGTAAGGGTAATTGCCATATAATTGGTTAAAACAGGTAAGGGCTTTTTCGCCGTATTCCAGCAATTGCCCGGCGGTTTTTTGATCCTTTGCCAAGGCTGATAAAACCACCGTACCGCTCTTTTTTTCCCAGCGCAGCAATGTATTACTCAAGGTAAGGGCAAAGTCCCGTACAGCTGGGGCTTTATAATGGTAAATTACCCTGCCGTCCTTTGTTTCTTCCTCGCCGTAGCTGCTGGCCGCCGCCACATAGCCCACAGGAGCGTTAACAGATACGGTGTAATTGGCACAATGACTGTAAAAAGGATCGCCAATGGAAAGATATTCTTCTTTGCGCCAGGCGCCCTGCTCGTACACGGCCAAGGTTGGAAATACATTGCCAAGCTGATAAGCGTTTTGCCCATATCCAAAGCGGTAGGCGCAGTTGGGAATGGCCAGCTGATACTCAAGCTCGATGGTCACTGTTTTTTCAGGTTCCAAAGGGCTTTTCAGGGGCAAGACCATAAGGGTTTTTCCTTGTCCTTCATATTGGTAGCTTTGCTCTTGCCCATCTGCCAGTACCTTTATGAAGCTGATGCCTCCAGGTACAAAACCCTCTGGATAACACAGGTCGAACAGCTCTTGTGTTGCAGCGGGGCTCGTATCTTCCAGCAAAAAAGCATTGGCGTAGGTTTGCAGTACCAGTTCAGGCATCTGCTCTTTCCAGCGGTTTTTAATCACCATGGTTTGTTTTACCGTCATCATTTTTTCATCCGGATAAAAGAACCCGTCAATGGTTATTTCATCCAGTCCTTGGCTGGCTTCTAAAAGCACTTGACTCACAGGCTCTGCCAAAATTTTTTGCCTGTTACCGGGGTTACATAACAAAAGGATTAGGACGGTAACAGCCAAACAAATAAGAATGGCGGCACCCACAAATAAACGCCGCTTTTTATGATTGCTGCCTTTCAAAATCACCCTTCCCTCCTTTGGTAAAAGTAACCTTATCTATTATACAATATTTTAAGGTATTTTTGCCATTTTCATCTATTTTTAACAATTATGAAGCAGTTTCTACTTACCCGCTACTGCCTTAAGCTAAAAGAAGTGTTACTTCTCCATCGTAAAAAATCTTCAGTTGGTGCAGGGCCCTGGTGCAGGCCACGTAAAAAAGCTTTGCATAAAAGGGCTCATTAGGGAAGGCCTCTTTATCGGCGCTGGGAATAATCACCCCGTCAAATTCAAGACCTTTTGCCATGGCCAAAGAGATGACCACCACACCCCCTTGGTATAAGGTTTGTTCAGGGCGAAGAAGGTTTACCGACAGATGGCTTTTCAGCTGTTTATATATTTTTTTTGCCTCACCATCGGTTTTACAAATAAGGGCAATATTTTTATACCCTTTTTCTTCCCAGTCCTTTATAGTATAGGCAATTTGCTGTATTTTTTCCCAGCCCTGGGCCCTGGTCATTTGGGGCTCCTCCCCTTGGCGAGGAACCGCCTGAAAGGCTGTTTTTCCAAGCAAGCCGCTGTTTGTCAGCACCCTTTTTGCCAGTTGCATAATTTCCCTGGTACTACGGTAGCTGGTTGCCAAATAGCAAATTTGCCCCTGACAATGAAAATTACCGGTGTTAAAGCTTTGCCAATCTCCAATACCCTGGGCCCCGTAAATACCCTGGAGTACATCCCCAACCAGGGTGAACGAATCGTTTCCGCTGTGTTTTTGAAGCAAGTGCATCATGAAGGGCGAAAAGTCCTGAGCTTCATCTACAACGGTATGGCGAATATCGGTGCTGCCCAAGGGCAATATCCTTCGCCCAATTTCCACAAGGGGCGGTAAATCCTCTAAATATAGTTTTTTTCGATTGATGTTCCTCTGGGTTTCCTCTACCAGCTGCCTATAGGTTTCCTTTTCGTTTAAAAATGATAAAAACTCGTAATAGATGGCTGTTAAATCAAAGTCAGGCCAAAGGTTATCAAAATACTTGAGCCTTTTTATCTTTTCCTCCTGAACCTGAGCTACCCGCTCATCCCGACTTTGAAGAAGCTTTCTAACTCTCCTCTGCCGCTCTTGCTCCTCCTCAATGGTTAAAAACCGTTCCAGCCGCTCATCGCTGTATTTTTGAAGCCATTTAATCATTTTTTTCTCTATGGTCTCTAGCCTGTTTTTATACATTTTTTGAAACTCTTTAATTCGCTGGCTCCAGGCAAAGTGTTTTAATTGAACATATAAAATATCTTCCATCTCTTCAAGGGAAAATAAAAGATGTTTTCCAAAATACAAGTTCTCCTTTGGCAAAAGGCCCTTCTCCCAAGTGACTAAAAAAGCTTCAATTTCTTTAAGAAACCTTAAGCTTCCTTTCTGGCAAATCACCTTTTCTTTCACGGCATAAGCTTCTTCCCCAAGGGTCATTCGCTCCTCTATTCTCAGGTTTTTTTGAATTTTGGGCATCTTCTTCCCCAGCCATGTTCTGCACAAATCCTCAAAGGTGGTTTGAACCACTTCCTCTACCCCCAAATCCGGCAGAACCTGAGAAATGTAGTCTAAAAATAAAGGGTTAGGTGCCACAATCATCATTTGACTGGGTTTCATTTCTTTTTGATAAGCGTATAAAAGCCAAGCAATACGGTGCAGGGCAATGGTGGTTTTACCGCTGCCGGCCACCCCTTGCACCATTAAGGGCGTGTAGGGATTATGGCGAATAACAATGTTTTGCTCCGCCTGAATGGTGGTTACCACATCCTTTAACCTATTTGAAGTCCCTTGCCCCAATATTTGCTGCAAATAAGCCTCTTGCCCAACAATACCTACATCTAAAATATTTTCAAGGGTACCCTGTGTAATCGTAAACATCCTTTTTAAAAGCAGTTCACCCGTTATATTGCCGTCAGGGGCCTGGTAGCTCACCTGACCAATTTGTCCGGAATAATATAAATTGGCCGCTGGGCTGCGCCAGTCCACCACCGACACTTCCATTTTTTCGCTGTCCATTACCCCCCAGCGGCCAAGGTAGTAACGCTCCTGTTCTCCTGTTTGGGGCAAAAAGTTTAATCGGGCAAAATAAGGTTTTTTGCTGGCCAGCACCAATTGGTGCATGGCACTGACCTTCCGTTTCATTAGGTCCATGGCAACCCGTTCATGTACAGCCAAATCTCCCGGTACTACTACCAGCTTTTCTTCCCCAGCTCCCACCCCTGTTTCATTCTCCATTTTTTTAATCTCGCGGTCAATTAAATCGAGGGTTTGTCTAAAGTGCTTGGCCTCTTCTTGCCAAGCTGGGTGTTTTTTCAATTTTTCTCCCTCCCCTGCTTGCAGTTAAAAAAGGCAGCTACCTACCTTTTGGTAAGTAGCTGCACCACTTTGTAAAGCTGCATCACTT
>CAYFQH010000015.1:0-43447 GCA_964345215.1 uncultured Oscillospiraceae bacterium
TGTTTAAATCATCTTAGCGCCACCAGCCAGGTAGATTTATTCTCACTTTTGTAAAAACACAAACATTAACGTAAAATAAAAGGGAAGCGAATAATCGCTTCTCTTTTATTTTTATCCCTTCTCGCCTTTATCCCCCTCGACTTTTTTAAGCAATTCCTGTATAATCCTTTTGAAAGAGGTGGCTCATAATGAAACTCATTTCTAAAGACAAACACTTTTACTGGCTTTTTCCTCTTTGTTTAGCGGCCCTTTTTTATTTATTTTCTTTTTATCAGCTCAGGTTGGAGCCTGTGTTGGTAGCAATCGCCACCCTCTCTCTTGCCCCACTCTTACACTTCGCTCTTATATATCAGAAAAACCTTTCAAGGCGCAATAGCATCTATATCGGCCTTTATGCTGCTCTTTTATCCCTTGCCTTAATGGCACAAAGCGCTATTACTTACACGGGTAAAGCCACAGCTAATTATACTGAAAACTTATTTTCATCCATTGGTTTTAACCAAATCCTTATGGCTCTTTGCGCCTTTTTACTGCTAGGTATCCTTCTTCTAAACTTCATGCATTTTTTAAATGTTCTTTCAAATAAAGTACAGCTGGCAGAAAAGAAAAAGCTTTCAAATAAATGGTTTTTTCTTTTTGTTTTTTTCACCCTTCTTGTTTTTTGGGGGCTTTGCTGGCTTACTTACTTTCCGGGTATTTCCTTTAATGATATGTATTACATTCTTTTAAAGCCTGTGCACATGAGTATTCAACATCCTTTTTTCTATAACATGCTGTTAGCTGGACTGGTAAAATTGGGTGAAGGCTTTTTTGGTTCTATTAATGGCGGTGTGGCCCTATATTGTTTTGTTCAACTAATTGTTGCAGCCCTTACAGTAGCTTACTGCATTCATTGGATGCGAAAAAAGAGCAGCCCCTGGCTTTTCACCCTGGCTGTTATGCTCTATTTTATTTTCACACCTTTTTTTGCGGCCGCCTCCGTATTTATTACGAAGGATACTTTTTTCGGCGTGATCGTAATGCTCTTTGTTCCCTTGTTATATGATTTATGGGAAAGCGATGGGCAGCTATTAAAAAACTGGCGTTATGTATTGAAATTAAGCGCTGTTTCCATTGTTACGGTACTTATACGCAATAATGGTATCTATGTGTTACTTGCACTGGCCTTATTTATGGTTCTGTTTTTTTTAAAAAAGCGTAAAGCCTTAATAAAAGGCTTTACGCTCTATGCTCTTCTTGGTATATTGCTGCCTGTTTTTTTAAGTAGCGGGGCGATGAGATGGATCGTTAAAGGCGCCCCTTACTTTCAAGAAAGCATTGCCATTCCCCTACAGCAGATTGCCCGAACCGTTGTAAAAAATAGCGATCAAATCCCTCCTGATCAGGAGGAGTTTATTTATAGTATCTACCCGAAAGAAGCCTACCTGGAACATTACAGCCCCATGTCGGTAGACACTTTAAAGTGGAGCACCAACCCCCATGCAGATGCAGGTCGATTTTTTTTACAAGGCAACAAAAAAGCCTTTTTACTTAACTGGGCAAAGCTCATACCAAAGAATTTCTCCACTTATGTTGAAGCCTACTTAATGGAAACGTATGGTTACTGGTCTATCTCTTCTACAAACGATACCCTGCTTCCCTCCAGTTATAAAAAACTGGAAGAGTTGGGTATTTACAACCAGCAAATTTGGCCTGATACCATGCAGAAAACCATGGAATCTTTTTACAGATCAAACTATGCCATGCTTCGGGAAGGGAACCTCTTTTGGCTCACACTGCTTTTTTTTCTATTTGTGCTGATTTCTAAATCCCCCAAAAAAATTATTGCTTTTATACCTGTAATGGCTGTTTGGTTTACCCTAATGATTTCGGCCCCTGTTGCTTTTTCAATTCGCTATGTGTATCCTTTTACCTACTCCTTGCCTTTTTTAGTTTATATTTCGCTTATGCAAAATGAAAAAGCGGTGGCATTTATACCATAAAACAGATTGAACCTATAGTTTTAACCCTTGAGGTGTAAAAATACCTCAAGGGTTAAAATATGCTAATATAACACGGTCTTCCTTTGTACTAAAACCAGTTGAAAAGTATTAATAATCTTTTTTCTTTTCCTGATTTACTTGGTGTAAGCGAAACTCAAACTCCTGCCTGTCTTTTTGCACCATGGTATCTAAAATCATGCCAGAATAAAAAGATTGAATTGCCGCCACCACAACAAAGCCGCATACTATTAAAGTTGGAAAGTTTTCAACCAATCCCGTACGTAAGTAAGGTATAAATACTACAGGAATAAATACTACTACTGCGATTGCAGATAATATAAGGGCAATCATCGAAAAAAAAGGAAAGGGTTTATAGTTTCTAAGTAATGTAAAAATGGTTTTGAGTACCTTAAATCCATCAGAGTAGGTGTTTAGCTTGGAATCACTTCCTTCTGGCCGATCTCGGTACTCAATAATTGTATTTTCTACAAACATATTTTTATCAATGGCGTGAATCGTCATTTCTGTTTCAATTTCAAAACCCTTTGACAAAACAGGAAACGTTTTCACAAACTCATAGCTGAATGCCCTAAAACCAGTCATAATATCTTTTATATCACTTTTAAAAAAGGTGTTGATAAATTTGCGAACCATGACATTGCCAAGATTATGAAAAGGGCGTTTATTTTCTGTTAAGTAGGTGGATGAGAGCCGATCCCCCACTACTAAATCAACATTTTTTTTAAGAACCTTTTCCACCATTTCAGGAATATATTCCGGTGGGTAGGTATCATCCCCATCCAACATAATATAACACTGAGCGTCAACTTCACGAAACATTCGTCTTATCACATTGCCTTTACCTTGTTTATATTCTTTGCAAACAACAGCACCCGCTCTCTGGGCTATTTCGCCGGTATCATCTGTAGAATTATTATCATATACAAAAACTTTGGCATTATAGTCTTTTGTATGTAAAAGACATTCTCTAACCACTTTTTCAATGGTTACAGCCTCATTATAACAGGGGATAAGCACTGCCAACTGCAACATTATATCTTCTTCCTTTTCTATTATACTTGCCCATTATAGGTAGCGTTTTACTAATAAGCATGCTGTTTTTCTTTATATCATTCGAGTTTATACTTTATAATAGCATACTTCCTATAAAAACAAAACAACGCTATTTTCTCCTTAACAAACACACACAATGGGCACTTATGCCCTGGCCTTCTCCTTCAAAACCCAATTTTTCGGTGGTGGTAGCTTTCACATTAATCAAGGTCGGGGAAATGTTCATTGTATAAGCCAGGGTTTCCTTCATTTCCAATATATATGGCTTTAATTTAGGGGCCTGAGCAACCAGGGTTACATCTGCATTTTGAACGCTGTAGCCTTCTTTTTCTAAAAGGGCCATGGTCTGTTCTAAAAGCAAAAGGGAAGATATATTTTTATACTGTTCGCTTTGATCGGAAAAGTGACTGCCAATATCCCCCAAGCCTGCAGCCCCTAGAAGAGCATCCATCAAGGCATGGGTTCCCACATCTGCATCGCTGTGGCCCAGCAGGCCTTTTTCATGAATCACCTTTACTCCGCAGAGGATCAAGGGCCTGCCCTCAACCAGCCGGTGTACATCATAACCCTGGCCTATCCGTATGATGGGCATTTCAGCCTCTGCTTTTTTTCCTTTTAGCTTCTGATATAGGACTTTTGCAAAATCAAGATCGGTTTTTGTGGTTAGCTTTACGTTTTCCATCTCCCCCATGACAGTGCTCACGGCAATCCCCAACCGTTCCAGGAGGCTGGCATCATCCGTTGCTTCAAAACCCTGGTGGGCCGCTTCCTGGTAGGCCCTTACAAGCACATCTTTATGAAAGCCCTGGGGGGTTTGTACGGCCATAAGCTCCTCCCTGGGGATGGTTTTAACCACCTGTCCAAAGCTGTTTACTTCTTTAATGGTATCACTAACAGGCACCACAGGAATAACCCCCTGGTGCTGATCTAGGCCGCAAAGAATTCGCCCAATCAACTCTTTTGAAACAAAGGGCCGGGCTCCGTCATGAATTAAAACCCTTTCAACTTCTTCCGGCAGGGCCAAAAGGCCCTGTAAAACTGATTGCTGCCGGGTACTGCCGCCGTATACAACCTTATTTATCTTGCTTTGAAGGCCCGTTTTTTCAAGGGCCGCTTTTATTAGCGCATCGTCCTCTTTTTTAATGACGAGAATCAACCCGTCTACCATTTTGTCAAAGGCTAAAATGGCATGGGAAATAATCGTTTGCCCTCGCAGGGTGGCCAAAACCTTGTTCTTTCCAAGGCCCATGCGAAGGCCGCTGCCGGCACCTAAAATAATTCCGTAGGTCAATTATTCCCGCTCCTTTTTAACCTCTTGGTCTTCTAAAATCACCCGGTACATCAGCCCTGCATCCTCTTTTTTGACATGCTGGGTAAGGGCGGTTACCTCATACTTTCCCACGCGGTTGCCAAATCGTATTTCAAGTTCATCGCCAATGCTTACATTAGCCGCCGGCTTGGCCACCTTTTGGTTAATCGATACACGGCCACCGGCACAGGCTTCATTAGCCACAGTTCTTCGTTTAATAATCCGAGATACTTTCAAATATTTGTCTAAGCGCATTGGTATCATCCTTTACTGTATAAATAAAAAAGCTCCTGCAACTATCACAGGAGCGCAGTTAAACTGCTTCATTATTTGTTGTTAACAGCGTCTTTCAGAGCTTTACCTGCTTTGAAAACAGGAGCTTTAGAAGCTTTGATTTTGATTTCTTCGCCGGTACGGGGGTTACGGGCAGTACGGGCGGGGCGATCTTTTACTTCGAAGGAACCAAAGCCTACAACCTGGATTTTTTCGCCGGCTTGTAAGGTTTCGCTGATTACTTCAATTAAAGAGTTAACAGCTTTTTCGGAGTCTTTTTTGGAAAAACCGGTTTTTGCAGCTAATGCACTGGATAGTTCAGATTTGTTCATAATATGACCTCCTAAATTTCTATAAATCGTTTTGGGAATATTTCTTGATTTCTGAAAACAGAATTAGAATCGCAGAAAGGATTACAATTTACCTTCTTTGCGTTTCCCTGAATTCCAGTATACATCCATTTCAGAAAAAGTCAAGTCTTTCAAGGCTTTGCCTTCATTTTTTATTGCATTTTCCATAGCAGAAAACCGATTAATAAACTTTTGGGTAGCTTGGTTTAATAAAATTTCGCCAGAACCTTTTGCAATCCTCGTAACATTCACACAGGCAAAGAGTAAATCCCCCAATTCTTCCATAGGGTCCCGAGCGTTTTCAAGCTCATCCTTTACTTCCTGGGCCTCTTCAAAAACTTTTTCCAGTGCATCAATGGGTTTTTCCCAGTCAAAGCCCACCCGCCGGGCCTTGCTTTGCACCTTTTCCGCCCGTAAAAGAGCCGGGAAGGAGATGGGTACATCTGTCATTTCCTCGCCAATAGAATGAATACCCTTTTCTTTTTGTTTGATTTGAGCCCAGTTATCCACCACTTCATCGCTGGATTGAACCTGCACATCTGAAAATACGTGAGGGTGGCGATGAATCATTTTTTTACAGATGGCCGTCACCACGTCTGCAACTGTAAATTCACCGTGTTCAGAACCAATTTCACTGTGGAGAACCACCTGTAAAAGCACATCTCCCAACTCGTCATACAGTTGATCCCAATCTTCTTGGTCAATGGCGGCCACCGCCTCGTAGGCTTCTTCAATTAGATAAGGACGCAGGCTCTGATGGGTCTGTTCCCTATCCCAAGGGCAGCCTTCGGGGCTACGAAGGGCTTTAATAATATAGAGCAAATCATAAAAATGATAACCTGCCCGCCTTTTTAAAGGCAGTGCCGGTACAAACAGGCTGGTGGCATAGTCATAGCTTTGCTGGCGATCCAGCAGCTCAAGAGGTATCTCTTCTCCTCTTATCCCTTCTTCGCCCTGGGTCAGCAACAGCACCTTTTCCTCAGGCTTCACGGTTTCAAGAAGCCACAGCTTAATTTCGCCGGCCAGAAGCCTGGAATGAATTTCCACCAGCAAAAGGCTCTCCTGGGCCCAGTAAACGTGCTCCTTGTAGTTAAGGGCGCTGATGGACCTGTTTACCCTTTGACCATGGGCTGAGAGCAGGTGGCTGGATAAGACAGCAGAAAAAGAAAGGCCTGGAACTATTTGAACGGGAATGCCCCTGCTATTATTTATTATCAGAGCTACCGTTTCATCGGTTGTAGCATCCATTACCCCGTATACAAGGGGACCTTTTTGGGCTTTATCGAGCAGCTGGTTTACAATGGCCTTATTCAATTCATCAAAATCTTCCTTTTGGCTGTAAAGAGAATCAAAGGTTTCAAATAAAATGTGCTGTTCTCTGCAAAAATCTGCCCCTGAGTGTTCACCGGTACGCAAGTACACAGGCTGCCCCTCCTGTAAGGCCCGGGCTCCGTCAAGGGTTAAGTGTTTATTGGCATCAAGCCCAAAGGATACCACCCTAATTCCCATTTTCATCTTCTCATCCTCCTGGCAGGCCTTTTTAAAAAGGCCAGGTCCTCTTTGGTAAATGACTTAATTAATAAGGAGAAAGCCACATAAGCCACCACTCCAATTATCACCAGAACAAAGGTCGAAATCAGCCTCATGGGCAATACCTTCATCGCCGCCCATACGCTCATCCCCATCATGATGCTGGCTGCAAGGGGCTTTATAATAAAAGCTCCCCAATCAAACTTCATTTTTGTAAACTTCATAACATAGTAGAGGTTTGGCACCATGCTGATAATATAGCAAGCCAAAGAGGAGATAGATGCCCCGTAAATATTGATTTTGGGAATGGGTACAATAAGCTGATTTAAAATAATTTTTGCCCCTACCCCCACCAGTAGGGTATACATGGGAATACGCTGCTTGCGCAGACCCTGTAAAATGCTGCTGGTGGCTTGAACCACTGTAAAAAATACAATGGTCATGGCCGATATGCTGAGCATACTGGCTGTTTGGGGTACATTTTGGTTGTTATAAAAAATACGGATTAAAGGTTCTGCCATCACACTCATGCCGATAGAACAGGGAAAGCCCACAATAAATCCGTAGCGAAGGCTCAAGTGGGCCTGTTCGCGCACATAACCGTAGTCTCTGCGGGAAACGCCAGCGGAAATGGCCGGCACCGTAGCCATGGTTACGGCAATGGCCAGAGCGGTGGGCACGTTAATATAGGTAATTACAATGCCTGCATACCTTCCGTACGTTTCCTTGGCATAATCCGCCGCAAAGCCTGCTTTCATCAAAAGGCCCTTAATCATTCCCGAATCGACAAAGGAAGACAGGGGTACAATACAGGCCCCAATGGTAATAGGCAAAGCCACAACCAACAGCCGCCAGGCTATAACCTTTATACTCAGGGGTTTTTCCAAGGGATTTTGTTCAATTTGATTAAAGACCTTTTTGTTTTTGTGATATTGAATATACATATAAAACAGGGCCAGCCCTTCGCTGATGGAAATGCCCAGCAAGGCCAGGGTGGCTCCCGCCGCATAAGGGGGCAGGCTTAGCCTGTCTCCCAAGCGCATTCCAAGCGCCGCCAAAGGCAGACTTATAGCCACCTTTCCAACCTGTTCAACTAACTGAGACATAGCGGTGGGTTTCATATCCTGCTGGCCTTGTAAAAAGCCCCTGAAGGCAGACATCACGCACACAATCAGCACCGAAGGGGCAATCATGGCAAAGCCCAGGGTGGTTTCGCTTTCGTTTACCCAAGCAGAAAAGGCCCCCCGCATAAAGATCATCACAACCATGGCCATCAAACCCAGAATAAACAAAGCAGCCAAAGCTACCTGAAAAATACGCCTGGCGTTTCTAGGGTCATTACGGTTTACACTGTGTGACACCATTCGGCTTACAGCCACAGGAATACCTGCCGATGAAACCGTAAGCAACAGCGAGTAGGTAGGATAAACCAGCTCGTAAACCCCAAGGCCTCCATCGCCCAAAAGCTTTGATAAGGGGATACGAAAAAAAACACCAATAATTTTACAAATCAAGCCAACCACAGCCAGGGTCATGGTTCCCTGCATAATCGACTTTTTTGCCTGGGACGACAATAAGCACAACTCCCCTTTATCCTTTACCATAAGAAAAAAATGAACGATCGGTTTCTATTATAGCGCTTTTAAAGTTAAAGAACAACTGTTTGCCTGGGCTTACGCCTCTTGTTTCTCCCTTGGAAACTTTTTTACATAAATCGAAAAGCCCAATAAATCTGCCGCCACCCATCCAATCACAATGCTCCACCAAATGCTGGTAACTCCAAAGCCTAAAAACACAAACAGATAAGACAGGGCTACACGGGTACCAAGGGATACCAAGGTTAAGATAATAGAGGCTTTAAAGTCTCCCAGCCCCCTAAAAAACCCGTAATGAATAAACAAATAGCCGATTAAAACATAAAAGGCTCCCTCAATACGCAAATATTCGCCCCCCATTTGAATAATCTGGCTGTCTGTTGGTGAAAATAGACCAATGAGCTTGGGCGCTAAAACCATAACCAGGGCTGTAATTACAAGGCTGAACACCGTTGAACAAAGGATGGCCCCCTTAAATCCCTGACGGATCCGATCGGTTTTATTGGCTCCCTTGTTTTGGGCAATATAGGTGGCAAAGGCATTCCCAAAATCCTGAGCGGGCATGTAGGCAAAAGCATCTATCTTTACACCAATGGCAAAGGCCGCCATGGTAACAACCCCAAAGGAATTAACCAGCCCCTGAACCATTAAAATGCCAAAATTCATGATGGATTGCTGCAAGGAGGTAAGCAGAGAATACTTGGCCACTTTTTGAAAAATATTTTTGTTAAAGTGCAGCTTTAGCTTTAAAAATCCAAGTTTTTTAAAAGCATATAGGGCCATGGGCACCCCGGATAACAGCTGAGCCCCAAAGGTTGATAAAGCGGGCCCCCTAACCCCAAGAGGAATAACAAGAACTAGAATAAAATCAAAGGCCACATTAATAACGGATGCACCGATTAAAAACAGAAGAGGGGTTTTGCTGTCCCCCAAGGCACGTAAAATAGCCGTAGCAAAATTATATAAAAACATAAAGGGCAAGCCCCAAATAATAATGGTAATATAGCTTTTGGCTAAATCCATTGCCTCCGTCGGAATGTTAAACAAAGCCATTAAGGGATTTATGAACAACAAAAAGCCCAGCATTATAACCAGTGTAATGCCAAAAATAAACAGGCCCGACGTTGAAATGGCTAAAGACAGGCTTTTATGGTCCTTCGCCCCGTAGAAATCTGCAAACAAAACTCCGCTGCCCATACAAAGACCAATGAGGATGGAGGTAATAAAAACAACCATGGCTGAACAAGCTCCTACGGCAGCTAAGGCTTCTTTGCCAATAAAACGGCCTACCACAAAGGTATCGGAGATGCTATAAATTTGCTGAAATAAGTTGCCTAAAAAAATAGGCAAGGTAAAGGCAAGTATTTTTTTAGTTGGGCTTCCTGTAGTCATATCAACGGTGCGCAGCAAAAAAATTCACGTCTTTCTTAGGTTTTTAAATCAAAGGCCAGTATACCATAAAAGCCCATCTAATTTTTATTTTTAGGGCAGTTCACTTTTTTATGCTTATCGTAAATAGGCAGTCCCCATTATATCTTGGGATTTCATCTTATAAATTCAGGTTGCAAAGTAAGAAGTCAAAGCTTCAAAGTCGCAAAAAGCGGCCGCTATCGGCCGCCCAGGGTGCAAACCTAATGGGGCATAGAATCGAAGATATCCAAAAGTTTTTTATACTCGCAAAATTCGAGGATGAGCAGAGTGAGAAAGAGAACTTTTCATAAAACGGGCCGGTGTAAAGGTTTATACATAAACCCCTTAAAATATCCAAAAAGTAGTGGTTCACCTTATTTTTCGCCCTTCTAAATAAAAGCGTTTTTCATCTGCATGGCCGACTGAAAAGCTTTTGCGGGGATAAGGGCCATTTTTTTTAATAAAGGGCAAAACATCCTCTTTGGCAATGGGGGGTAAAATCATACCGATGCCTTTTGTTTCCCCTACCAAAGCCTGTACCTCTTCTTCCCCATGTATATAATCGACCTTTACAAAAGGCACCTTTCCAAGCCATTGGTCAAAAAACTCTTCTACATATTGTATAAATACCTGGCCTTCCGCCTCTTGGTTCATAGCCCAGTAGGATGTTTTTGTAAAGGTTTGTATGGTAAGGGTTTTTTTTGTTTTACTTGTCCTTTTACTTATGCCCCGGTCAAGGGCAAAAACCTCCCAGGCCCCCATCATTTCCCTTTCATCCCAAAGGTAGATTATCCGATGGATGGGTTCAATTAAAATAGAAGGATCATAGAGGTTTTGCACCTCCACCATGGCATAGCGGGCCGGATGGTCTTGCTGCCCTTTGCCAATCAGGTTTCGCTTCACTTTTTCCCAATGAACCTTGGCCGTCGCCAGGGAATGGTTGCCATCCCCCACTGCAAAAAGCATGGGGTTCGCCCCGTCTTCTCTTTCCAGCAGCTTTTTTAAGGCAGCGTAAACTGCATCTTTTTCTTTTTCCCCTTCAAGGGGCCAGCCTTTAATGGGACCGCCCTTTTTCATCAACTCAAAGTCATATAAAGCAGGGGCATTGTTTTGTGCTTTGCTCACAGCTGTAAAAAGCAAGTTTTCAGGGTCATCCACAAACAAAATAACGTGGGAAAACTCTAATTCCGCCCCCTGGCGTATTAAAAGCCGGGGGGGAATTCTCTCCATGATGGTGCCCTCGGTAGGGCGCACCAGGCTTATGCTCCTTGCCGCAAAATCATAATGCTCTAAATCAATCATGCCAACAAGGCCAAGACGCTTGCCTGTATGAAGGCTTCGCTCAACCAAAATAAAACCTTCTTTTATGCCGGGGGTAATGATTTTTTGCTCCAAGTAACCCTTCATTGTTTGCTGAATGTGCGGAATTTTTTCCTCAGCCTGGTCTAGGTCAATTTCAGGCAAAATCATGTTAAGGGCAGAAGGGCTTTGATTCACAAACCTTTCTACTTGCTGCCAGTAGACCCTTTTACCCGTATACTGGTCGCAGGCAATCACTGCCCATTTCTCCATTTGAACAAAAGCGTCGGGCAAATACATTTCCCCGGGTCTTAGGCCCAAAGGCTCCCATCTGTCTGTCATTCTTCTACCGCCCTATTCATCTAAAAAATTCATCTGCAAAAAGGGTACAACCTCATCCATCAACCGAACATCAATATCGCTAAAAGGCTTTTGCCCAACCAATTTTAATGCCTCCCTTTCATCTTGCAAATAGGCTCTTCTTTCCTGTTTTTCTTGAATTATTACGGGCATACGGTTATGTATGGCTTCCATTTTACCAACGGATTGAGTGGTAATAAGAGCAAAGGCCTTCTTTCCATCCTCTCTCAGGGTAAAAACGGCTGCCAAATACATCAACTTGTTTGCATATAAAAATGCTTTGGTGCCGAAGGGAATGGTGCTTTTTTCCTTCTGCCATTCAAAAAAACCATCGGCAGGAACCAGCCCTCTTCCATAACGAAAGGCAGAGGCAAAGGTGGGTTTTTGGGCAACAGTTTCTGCCCTTGCATTAATATGATAGCCTGCCCCTTTTATAGCAGGAAAACCCCATAGCATTTTTTCTATTTTAAATTGGCCATTTTTGCTCCCGATAAATACTGGCACTTCCATTTGGGGGTATATTTCGCCACCCTCGGTGGTAAAACCATAGGTTTTTTCAATAAGCAGCCAGGCTGGTTGATATGGCCCCAGGGGATTTATTAAAAATCGTCCGCACATCTTGTTTTGTTAGGCAAAAAGCGCCCGAATGTCCTCCTTTGAAAGCTTGGTTGGCATTTGCTCGGCAGCGGTAATCAGCTGGTCAAACAGCTCCTGTTTCTTTTTACCAAGCTTGGCCACCTGTTCCTCAATGCTGTTATGGGTTAAAAGGCGAATCACTTCCACCTTTTTCTTTTGTCCAATCCGGTGAGCCCGGTCTGTAGCCTGGTCTTCTGCCGCCGGGTTCCACCAGGGATCGTAGTGAATTACCGTATCGGCACCAATTAAGTTAAGGCCTGTTCCTCCAGCCTTTAGGGAAATAAGGAAGACGCTGCCTTCCCCCTTGTTAAACTCATCGGATAGTTTTAGCCTGTCTTGAGCCTTTGTTTCCCCGTCTAAATAAAAACAGTCGATTCCCTGAGCCTCCAAGTTGCGTTTTATAATTTTTAGCATCGCCGTAAATTGAGAAAAAAGCAAGATACGGTGGCCGTTTTCAATCATTGCCGGCACAATATCCATCAGTAAATCAAGCTTTCCGCTGCTGCCCGAATACTCGGGCAAAACCAGCGCCGGGTGGCAGCACATTTGCCTTAACTCCGTAATGGCAGCCAGCACCTCCATTTTACCTCGCTGAAAGTTGCTGTCATCAAGCAGCCGGTCTATCTTTCCCCGCAGCCTTAACAAAGACGCCTGGTAGGCCCTGTGCTGTTCAACAGGCATTTGAGCCATTAAAGTGGTTTCGATTTTGTCAGGCAACTCCTGCAGCACGTCTTTTTTTAGCCTGCGCAGTAAAAAAGGCAGAATTTTTTGCTTGAGCCTGTTTATTTCTCTGCCCTCTCCATACCTTTTCATAAACTGGGCATAGGAGCCCAAGTATCCGGGCAAGGCAAAATCCATAATCGACCATAGCTCCCCCACGTGGTTTTCCATAGGGGTGCCGGTTAAAGCCAGGTGCACCTGCCCCTTTAACCGCTTTACCGCGGCAGCGCCGATGCTGGCCGGATTTTTAATATACTGTGCCTCATCCACCACCACAAGCGAAAAATCAATTTTTTCAAGGTAATCAACATCCCGCCGCACCAGGGGATAGGAGGTAATAACCACATCGGCCTGCTCCTCCCCCTTTTGAAGGGCCTTCAACTGCTTCATACGGGCACCCTGCCCCCCATGAAGCAGGGTTACCTTTAGCCCCGGAGCATAGCGGTTAATCTCTGCCTGCCAGTTATAGCATAGAGAGGTGGGGGTAATCACAACCGCCGGGCTTTGGCTCTGCTTATTTTCTTTAAGCCATAGCATCAGCCCAATCACCTGTAGGGTTTTTCCAAGGCCCATTTCATCGGCTAGAACACCACCCATTTTTAATTTCCATATTGAAATCAGCCAGGCAAGGCCCTTTTTTTGGTATTCCCGCAAAACCGCCTTTAGCCCCTTTGGCGGGTGGGCCAAGGACTGTTCCCGCAGGCTTTGAATCGCCTGATTTGATGCCCCATCCACCGCTACATCTGCCTGGGTATGCTTTAAAAGGCTGTTCATATATAGCGTTTTATAATTTGGCAGGGCAATTATATGCCCGTCATTTTTTTCTTTTTTTTGCAGTTGCCCTTCATCTATACCTTCCAGGGCTTCTTGGGCAACCTCATTCCACTGATCAAGGTCGTTCAAGTCTAAAAAACTGCCGTCCTTTAGGCGAAAGTAATCTTTTTTTTGGGTCAAGGCTTCAAAAATGGCCAAAATTTCTGCAGTAGGTTCTTCCTCTTCAAAAAAAGACAGCTCTAAATAATGATTTCGCATGGCCATTTCCGCCCGGAGTACCGGTTTACGCGGCACCCATTTTTTAAAGCGTTTGCTGGCAAAAACCTCGCACAGGGCCGATAGTTTTTCGACCCCTTGTGACAAAAATGCAAAGATTTCCCGCTCTTCTTTTAAGTAAATGTATTCTTTTCCCACTCGAAAACCAGCCTTTTCCAGTTCTTCAAGAACCGCCCTTTCCTTTACCATGTTCCTAAAAACCAGGTTTTCTTGGTTAAGGTCTCCTTCTTCTTTTGCTTTAAAGGGGTTTATTTCCGTATCTCCATAGGCAAAAATAATTTTTGCCGTTACCTGCCTACCTTCCTGATCTAAAAACACCTTGGGCACAAGGGGTAATTTAACCACTTTTTTTTGAAGCAGGCTGTCAACCTCTACAATCCCGGTTAAGGAAAGCCAGGGTACTGCCTCGCTGATGACCTTGCTGGACTGGGAGAAGGGAAAGGAAAAATAAGCTTCCCTTCCCCCGTTATTTTTAAGCAGCAACAAAAGGACCTTTCGCTGCTTTTTGTTGGTTTTTATAATATGATCCTCTGTCCACAGGTATTTTCCGTCTTTTGTTAGGGGCAGAATATTATTTTCCCACTTGGCCCTAATTCCAAGGCCCTGGGGTTCTCTTATAATTTCGTAGTGAAGGAGTAATTCTTTTTCTGTAATGTTTTCAAGGTCATACATACTCTCCCCTAGGACTACACGGAAGCCGCCCTCTTCCAGGCGGCTTAAAAGAAGCTTTACATAGCTATCAGGCAAAGGCACAATCCGGTTTTGGCCTTTTGTCTTTTCCCTTCCGTCTTTATAGCCTCCTTGGCAAAGGTACTCAAATACCTCTAAAATTCTTTGGTCTTTGGGCGAAAACCGCATCCAGCTCGGCTGAAACTCAAAGCCTTTGCCAAAGGACAGGGGAGCATTTTCCTGCATAGAAGTTAAAAGTTCTCCAATATCCCTTACAACATACAACCGTTCCTGCCCAATACGCAGCCCTGCCCTGGCAGCCACCCCATCTTTTCCTCTGTGGAAAAACAAAGTTACTTCCATTTTAATGTTTTCCTCCAAAGGTAAGGCCTCTTCCATGGCATCAAAAAGCAAAGGAGCCGATTCATAAGCCTTCTTCTTTTTAAAGGATTTATAGGTATCACTTTTGTCTGCCTGAAGCAAAGCCGCAATCACGTGCCTGCACTCGCCCCATTTGGCAAAAGCCTTACATGGGCACCAGGTAGGCTCATCAAGGGAAAAAATTATATCCCGTTTTGGTTCATCCAAAATGGAAAAATGCATTTTAGAGGCAGATAAAAACAGTGTTTTTACACCCTTTTGCTCAAAAAGGAGCTGCCCCGCCTCATATTCATTCATTTTTTCCTGTTCCTTTTGCTCAAAGGTTTCTTGCTGCATTTTCTACCTTCGCTCCTTACATAAAAATAGCCTATCTTACCCACTATTCGCCAGCCTGGTCCTTTTTTCCTCTTTAAAAAAAGAATTTGCTTTTTGTAAACTCCTCTCCTTCAATGTTCTTTTATTGTGTTTTTGCAGGTTTAATGATTTAATTATTCATTTTTGGTATTTATCTCTTGATTTTTCCCTTTATGTGTGGTATTTTTGTAGAAATGAATATTAATTCATTCATTTTAGGAGGAAGAATTATGGCTTTAACGATTTCACAACGGGCAGCGGAAATTGCCCCTTCCCTCACTTTAGCCATTGATGCCAAAGCCAAAGAAATGAAAGCCTCGGGTATTGATGTAATCAGCTTTGGTGCCGGCGAACCGGATTTTGATACCCCGGTTCATATTCGTAATGCCGCAAAAGAGGCCTTAGATAATGGGCTTACCCGTTACACGCCAGTAAACGGCACCTTGGTACTTCGTAAAGCTATCTGCAATAAATTCAAGAGAGATAACGCCCTTACTTACACCCCAGATGAAATTATTGTATCAAACGGGGCCAAGCATTCTCTGTTCAATATTCTCCAATGCATCATCAATCCGGGGGATGAGGTGATTATTCCTACTCCGTGCTGGGTTAGCTACCCGGAACTTGTAAAAATGGCGGGGGGCGTGCCGATTTTCGTTCCTACCTTTGAGCAAGACCGTTTCATTCCTTCAAAAATGGCTCTGAGCAAGGCCGTTAGCCCCAAAACTAAGGCCATTATTATTACATCCCCATCTAACCCCTGTGGCACTGTTTGGCCAAAAGAAGCTCTTCAAGCCGTGGCAGATTTGGCCGTTGCCAACCAGTTTTACGTTATTAGCGATGAAATATACGAAAAACTTCTCTATACCGGACAATCCCATGTTTCAATCGCTTCGTTAAATGAACAAATTAAAAACCAAACTTTTATAGTAAACGGCGTAAGCAAAGACTATGCCATGACCGGCTGGCGCATTGGTTATACCGCCGGCCCTAAAAACGTAATTAAAGCCATGACCTGCTACCAAAGCCAGGCCACCAGCAATCCCAACAGCATTGCCCAGTATGCAAGCCTGATAGCCCTTGAGGGGGATCAAAGCTGCGTAGCCAAAATGGTTTTGGCCTTTAAAAACCGCAGAGATGAAATGGTTAAGCGCATTAACGCCACCGGCAACATCAGCTGCCTGTGCCCCGATGGTGCTTTTTACGTAATGCTTAATATTCAAAGCCTTCTTGGCAAGTATTATAAAGACGTTCACATTAAAAACAGCATGGTTTTTGCCGAGTTGCTCCTTGATCAAGCCAAGGTCGCAGTGGTTCCCGGCATTGCTTTTGAAGCAGAAGGATACTGTAGGCTCAGTTACGCCATTAAACAAGAACAGATTGACGAAGGCCTTACCCGGATCGAAGCTTTTATCAAGCAGCTGAGCTATAAAAACGAAAATGAATTGGAGACATCCGCATGATTGAATTTGATAAAAAAACCAACTTGATTCAACAGTACCACCATAAGTATCCCTTGCAGGATGTAGCGGAGCCCAATTTATACCGGGATATTTTCGACTACGAAAATATTCCCAAAATTTCTTTTAACAACCGCTTAACTCCCATGAACATGCCCGAGGAAATTTGGGTAACCGACACCACTTTTAGAGATGGCCAGCAAAGCGTATCTCCCTTTAATCCTAAGCAAATTGTTAGCCTGTTTAAATTAATGGCAAGGCTTGGGGGCCCTAAGGGGCTCATCCGCCAAAGCGAGTTTTTCCTTTACACCAATAATGACCGTAAAGCCCTTGAAGCCTGCCAGGATTTAGGCCTGTCCTTTCCAGAAATTACCACCTGGATACGGGCCAACGAAAAAGATTTTGAGCTGGTAAAGAAGGCTGGGGTGGCCGAAACAGGTATTTTGGTTTCCTGCAGCGACTACCATATTTTTAAAAAAATGCGCTTAACCCGTAAGCAGGCCCTGGATAAATACCTGGCCATTGTAAAAGCGGCCCTTAATCAAGGTATCCGCCCCCGCTGCCACTTTGAAGACATTACCCGGGCCGATTTTTACGGCTTTGTTATTCCCTTTGCCACAGAATTGATGCACCTTAGCCAGCAAAGCGGTATTCCTATCAAAATTCGTGCCTGCGATACCATGGGTTACGGCGTAAGCTACCCTGGAGCCGCTCTTCCCCGCAGTGTTCCCGGCATTATTTATGGCCTGCATCACTATGCAGGGGTTCCCTCTGAGTGGCTTGAATGGCATGGTCACAATGATTTTTATAAAGTAGTGGCCAACGCAGGTACTGCCTGGCTTTACGGATGTGCCAGCATTAACTGCTCTTTGCTTGGTATTGGCGAGCGTACGGGCAATTGCCCACTGGAAGCCATGCTAATTGAATATCAATCTCTAAGGGGCACCCCCGATGGAATGGATTTAACCGCCATTACCGACATTGCCGATTATATGCAGGAGGAAATCGGTCTTGAAGTCTCTCCCCGTCAGCCTTTTGTAGGCCGCTACTTTAACGTAACCCGGGCCGGTATCCACGCCGACGGTATGCTTAAAGACGAAGAAATTTACAATATTTTTGATACCACCACCATTTTAAACCGCCCTGCCAGCGTAGCCATCGACAGCCATAGCGGCCTGGCCGGCATTACCCACTGGATTAACCACCACTTTAAACTGAAAGGCGGCCAGTGTATTGAAAAAACCGACCCCCTTATCACTTGCCTTCACGATGAAATACAGGCACAGTATGCCCTGGGAAGAAACACCGTAATGGGCATTGAAGAGCTGGAAATCCTTGTGCGCCGCTGCGATTTAGAGCGCTACGAGCGGCTTCTTTTTAAAAAAAGTAAATAAATCCTCCTTTTTCTTTGACAACTGCTTTTAACCATGTTACCATGCAAAAAAGCAGTTGTTTTCATTTATAAATAAACCTAAGGGAGGAATGCCCATGGCCCCTGTTTTTGAACAAGGCGATGTAATTTTATTCCAGGGGGACTCTATTACCGACTCTGGCCGAGATCCTTTTGTGTTTGAAGATTTGGGCAATGGGTATCCTTACCTTTGTGCCGCACTTTTTAGTGCTCAATACCCTCAGCTTGAGGTTGCCTTTTTAAACCGGGGCATCAGCGGCAACCGGAGCATTGATTTGGTAGAGCGCTGGGAAGAAGACTGTATTGATTTGCAGCCCGACTGGGTTTCTATTTTAATCGGCATTAATGACACCTGGCGCCGATATGACTCAAAAGATGAAACAACCGCTGCAGCTTATGAAGAAAACTATCGCAACATTTTAGAACAGGTGCGCATGCGCACCAAGGCAGGGCTCATTTTGTGCGAACCTTTTTTACTTCCTTATCCCCACGATCGTAAAGCCTGGCGGGAGGATCTAGACCCTAAAATTCATGTAGTGCGTAGCCTGGCTGTTGAATACGGCGCCATTTATATCCCCTTTGACGGTATCTTCGCCCAAGCCGCCACTTATCAAGACTTTTCGTACTGGACAAAAGATGGGGTTCATCCCACCACCGCCGGCCACGGGCTCATCGCCCGCCACTGGCTCAATAGTGTAAAGGCCGCCTTTTAACAACAGGAGGATTTAACAAATGATTTTTTTCCATGGCCTAAAAAACTTTCTTCAAAAAAAACTGTCCCTCTTTATTCTCCCCCTTTTTTTGCTGTTTACATTTTTTCTTCCTGTTTTTTTGGCAGCAGCCGAAAATAACTCCTTCTCTCCCCAGGGGGCTGTACAAGCTAAAGAGGTGGCCAAGGTTTTTTCAAACCGTAAAACCGTTGGTGGGGCCTTTGTGGTGGGCTTTAAAAGCAATCTTATTTACGAACAGTACTACGGCTACGAGCATAAGTCAAACCAAACCCCTGTTACCGCCGATACCCATATCCGGGTGTCCTCCATTACTAAAATGGTTACTGCCATTGGCGCCATGCAGCTGGTCGAACAGGGGCTCATCGATTTAGACGAGGACATTTCAGCCTATTTGGGCTTTCAGGTAAATAATCCTTATTACCCTAATGTGCCCATTACCGTAAGGCAAATATTAACCCATACCTCCACCTTAAACGGCCCTGTTGGTGGCAGTGGTGAGCGGGATTTAGAAGAGGTTATCGGAGGGGGTAAGATTAAAAAGAACTTTTTAAATAAAAAACCAGGATCAACCTACAAATACTCAAACTTTGGCTATGGGGTATTGGGCTCCATTATGGAGGCGGTAAGCGGCGAGAACATTAATCACTATATGCAGCGCCATGTATTTATCCCCCTTGGTATTGACGCCGCCTATCACCCTACTTTTTTAGCTAACCAAAACCACCTGGCTACCACCTACGAAAAAGGTAAGGTCTTTAAAACAGGCAAGGCTTACTTAAATGGCTACAGCCTTTTTGATGGCGAAGTAAGCCCCAGCCACCATTATTTAATCACCTTTGGCAACTTGTGGATTAAGGCCACGGATTTAACCAAGCTGCTGATTGCCCTGTGCGGCAACGGCAGTTATAACGGAGTGCCGATCCTGGGGGAAGAAACGGTTCTATCTATGCGGGAAGACCAGCAGGGCAAGGGCAGTGTAACAGGTCCAAGCATTTACGGCCTTGGTATAGAACGGGTTACCTCCCTTTTGCAAAACCGCCTGGTTTACGGCCATCAGGGTATGAGCCGGGGTATGATGGCCAACGCCTATTTTGACCCCCAAACCTCCCTGTGTTTTGCGGTGATTACCAATGGGGCCAACCAAACCCGGGAAAACACCATTAGCCTTTTAGCCCGAAACCTCACCCCACTAGCCTACGACATTGCCGGCATCACCATGGATTAAGCCTGCTAAAAAAGCGAAGTTTATTTTATTGGTTTTGCAACTATCTTTGGCAGCACCCTCGCCTAAAAAAAGTCGAAACCTTCCTTTTTATATAAACCCTTTCCCCTTTACTTTTTTCTGTTTTACCCTTATACTAATGGAGCATGAACTGTGAAGGAGAACGTTTTTTTAAGGTTTGCAGAGAGTCGCCTGGCTGGTGAAAAGGCGAAAACCAACAAAAAACTGCTCGCTCTTGAGTTTCCTAATCTTTAGGCGGCTGCGCCCGATATTGCGCTATGAGGTGGTAAAGCCTTTGGCTTTACAAGCAAAGTGGTACCGCGGAACAAAGGTTTCGTCTTTGACAATAAAGATGAAACCTTTTTTGTATAAACAGAAAGGAAGATGAACCCATGGCAACTTTAGTTCCCTATAATCCCGCCGCCATCGAAAAAAAATGGCAGAAGGTATGGGCTGAAAAACAACCTTTTAAAAGCGACGACCATTCCACAAAACCCAAGTTTTACGCTTTGGTGGAATTCCCCTACCCTTCCGCTCAAGGCCTGCATGTAGGCCACCCCAGGCCTTATACAGCCCTGGATATCGTAGCCCGCAAACGGCGGATGAACGGCTATAACGTGCTGTTTCCCATCGGCTGGGATGCCTTTGGCCTGCCCACGGAAAACTACGCCATTAAAAATAAAATTCATCCCCGTATTGTAACGGAACAGAATATTGCCAACTTCAGAAAACAATTACAGCGCATCGGTTTTTCCTTTGACTATACAAGGGAAGTGGATACCACCGATCCTAACTATTATAAATGGACCCAGTGGATTTTTTTAAAGCTGCTAGAACATGGTTTGGCCTACAAATCCGAAATGCCTATTAACTGGTGCCCCAGCTGTAAAACGGGCCTGGCCAACGAAGAAGTGGTTGGGGGCGTTTGCGAGCGCTGCGGCACCGAGGTTATCCGCAAGGTCAAAAACCAGTGGATGCTTAAGATTACCGATTATGCCCAAAAGCTCTTAGACGGCCTTGACCAGATTGATTTTATCGAAAAAGTCAAAACCCAGCAGCGCAACTGGATTGGCCGCTCCCAAGGTGCCGAGGTGGACTTCGCCATTACCGGCACGGGGGATACAATACGGGTGTACACCACCCGCCCGGACACTTTGTTTGGGGCTACTTATATGGTTTTATCCCCGGAGCACCCCCTCCTTAGCGTTTGGTCTGGCCGCATTGAAAACTGGGAAGATGTACTAGAATATCAAGAAAAATCCGCCCACAAGTCGGACTTTGAGCGCACCGAATTAAGCAAAGATAAAACAGGTGTGCCCTTACAGGGGCTATCCGCCATAAACCCTGTAACTAAAAAAGAAATCCCTGTTTGGATTTCTGATTACGTGCTTATGTCCTACGGCACCGGGGCCATTATGGCCGTTCCCGGCCACGACGGGCGGGACTGGGAATTTGCCAAAAAGTTTAACCTGCCCATTGTTGAGGTGGTAGCCGGCGGCAATATTGAAGAAGGGGCCTTTGAAAACATTGAAACAGGCACTATGGTGAACAGCGGGTTTTTAAACGGCTTAACCGTTGAAGAAGCTAAAAAGGCCATTATTGATTATTTGGTTCAAAACCACCTGGGCGAAAAAAAGGTGAACTTCAAACTTCGCGACTGGGTCTTTAGCCGCCAGCGCTACTGGGGCGAGCCCATTCCCGTTATTCACTGCCCGCAATGCGGTATTGTGCCCTTAAAAGAAGAGGACCTGCCCCTGGTATTGCCTGATGTAGAAAACTATGCCCCAACTGATACCGGAGAAAGCCCCCTGGCAGAAATGACCGACTGGGTAAACGTGGCCTGTCCCACTTGCGGCGGCGCCGCCAAGCGGGAAACGGACACCATGCCCCAATGGGCCGGCTCCAGCTGGTATTACCTGCGCTACTGCGACCCTCACAATAACGATGCCCTGGCCAGCCAGGATGCCCTTAATTACTGGATGCCTGTAGACTGGTATAACGGAGGCATGGAACACACCACCCTTCACCTGCTCTACAGCCGGTTTTGGCACTTGTTTCTTCATGATATTGGTGTGGTGGCCGCCCCCGAGCCCTACCAAAAGCGTACCAGCCATGGCATGATTTTAGGGGATAACGGCGAAAAAATGTCTAAATCCCGAGGCAATGTAATTAACCCTGATGATGTAATTGACGAAATCGGCGCCGATGCCTTTAGGATGTACGAAATGTTTATGGGCGCCTTCGACCAGGCCATTCCCTGGTCCACCACCGGGGCCAGGGGTTGTAAGCGCTTTTTAGACCGGGTTTGGCGCCTGCAGGAAATGACCGATGATTCCATAAACTATAGCAAAGACCTGGCCCCCGCAGTACATGAAACCATAAAAAAAGTTGGGGATGACATTGAAAAACTAAAGTTCAATACTGCCATTGCTGCCATGATGACCTTGGTGAACGACATTTATGCCAAGGGCCGTGTAACCAAGGGCGAGCTTAAAACTCTCCTGCTCCTTTTATCCCCCGTATCCCCCCACATCTGCGAAGAGATATGGGAAGCTCAGGGCTTTGCAGGCCATACCTGGGAACAGCCCTGGCCCCAGTACGACGAAAAGGCCATGGTGCGGGCAGAAGTGGAAATTGGCATACAAATTAACGGCAAACTCCGCGGCAGGGTCATGGTACCCTCCAGCCTTACCAAAGAAGAGGGGGAAACAACCCTTCTTACCCACCCGGAAATTGAACCCATGCTGGATGGCAAAACCATTCGCAAGGTCATTTTTGTGCCGGGGCGGCTGCTGAATATCGTGGTTGGATAATCCTTTGTAAGTAAGAAATAGACTAAAATCACCTCCGGCTAATTCAGCTGGAGGTGATTTGGCTTTACATATCAATTCTTTTATTTTTGCTTTTTTAGCCTTCCCGTTTGCCCATTTTGCTGTCCATATGGCGCAAGCCATTACCGCAGGTGGCAAACAGTTCGTAGTTGCGAATATTGTCCATCGCCGTTACTTCTTCTTCCATCTGTTCTTCTACAAACCAGGCCAGCATCAATTGGCTGCGGGCATCTTTTTCTTCAACAGCTGCATTGTAAAGCTTGTGTATGGAAGCGGTAATCAGTTTTTCATGCTCATAAGCCGCCACCAAGGGTTCTTTAAAATTTTGATAATTTGCGCTGGGCTTGCCAAGAGCCTCAAAAGTCACGTCAATGTCGTTGTCAAAGCAAAAAGTACGGATGCGCATGGCATGGCTCCACTCTTCCTTGCTCTGCATCTCATACCAATGGGCAAAGCCTTTCAGCCCTTCCTTTTCGTAGTAATTGGCCATTTCCATATACAGGTATCCGGAAAAGATTTCAAAATTAATTTGCTTTAGTAAGCCTTCCTTCATGTTTTCGCTAATCATTGGGCGATACACTCCTTTTTATTTTTTTATAATGGGTAAACTTTTTAAAGAGCTGCACCATTGAGGCTTAATCGATTTATTTATGAAAAGCCCCTGGGCTGCCCCTATCTAAGCTTTATTATACCATTTTTGAGGACTGCAAACAACTTTATCTTATAAACAGGCTTAACGTAGGCCTCTTGTGTTAGCAAACTCAATTTGGACTTCCCCTTTTTTTCCCTGACGGCGTTTCCATTGCATTATCCCTGTTCTTTTTTATCCCCATCATTGACAGGTTTTCCTTCTATTTCGTATACTCAATACAGTTGTTATTTTACTAACTCATTGCCTTTTATGGAGGACTTTTGGATATGAACATGACGGATAAAATTTTAAAGGGCCATCTGGTCACCGGCAACCCTTCCCCAGGAGAAGAAGTGGCTATTGCCATTGACCAAACTCTCACCCAGGATTCTACCGGCACCATGGCCTATTTACAGTTTGAAGCCCTGGGTATTCCCCGTGTGAAGACCCGGCGCTCGGTGGCTTATATTGACCATAACACCCTGCAAACAGGTTTTGAAAATGCCGATGATCATTTATATATTCAGTCTGTTGCTTACAAACATGGGGTTTACTGTTCCAAACCCGGCAACGGCATTTGCCATCAGGTTAATTTAGAGCGTTTTGCCGTACCGGGCCAAACCCTGCTGGGCTCCGACAGCCATACCCCCACCGCCGGGGGCATGGGTATGCTGGCCATTGGGGCCGGGGGGCTGGATGTGGCCCTGGCCATGGCCGGAGCCCCTTACTACCTGCGCTATCCTGAAGTGGTGAACCTTCACCTTAAGGGCAAACTTTCCTTTGGGGTAAGCGCTAAGGATATTATATTAGAGGTTCTGCGCCGCTTAACGGTAAAGGGTGGTGTGGGCAAGGTTATGGAATACACAGGAGAAGGGGTTTTAAGCCTTTCCGTACCTGAGCGGGCCACCATTGCCAACATGGGGGCGGAACTGGGGGCCACCACCTCCCTGTTCCCAAGTGATGAGGTCACTAAAGCCTTTTTAAAGGCCCAAGGGCGAGAAGGGGATTATATCCCCCTCTTCCCCGATGAGGGGGCTCAATATACCCAAAGCCTTACCATTGATTTGGCTGCTTTAACCCCCATGGTAGCCAAGCCCCACATGCCCGATAACGTAGCCACCGTAAAAGAAGTGGGTCCCATTCAAATCGACCAGGTGTGTATCGGCTCCTGTACCAACTCCAGCTACTTAGACATGATGCGGGTAGCTGCTATTTTAAAAGGTAAAACCGTCCACCCCCATGTTTCTTTAATTATTGCCCCGGGCAGCAAACAAGTGCTGACCATGCTGGCCCAAAACGGTGCTTTGGCCGATATGATTGCCGCCGGAGCACGGATTGCCGAAAGTGCCTGCGGCTTTTGCATCGGCATGGGCCAAAGCCCTCCCACCAACGGGGTAAGCCTGCGCACCAGCAACCGCAATTTCTACGGCCGTTCGGGTACTGCCAGTGCCCAGGTGTATCTGTGCGGGGCGGAAGTGGCTGCCTTTTCCGCCATTACCGGGGTTTTAAGCGACCCAAGGGAGTTAACCCTCTCTCTAGACGTGCAGATGCCCGAAAGATTTTTCCTTCAGGATAATTTAATTCTTCCCTCTGCAAAACCAGGGGATGAAGGAGTCCAGCCCGTTCTTCGGGGCCCCAACATTCAGCCCTTCCCCATGGGAAAAAGCTTAAAAGATACCCTTAAAGGCCAGATCCTTTTAAAAATGGAGGACAACATTACCACCGACCATATTATGCCCTCTTCGTCCAAACTTTTGCCTTACCGCAGCAATATTCCCTATTTATCCGATTATTGCTTAACCCCGGTAGACCCCACCTTTCCCAAAAGGGCCAAGGAAGCAAAAGGGGGCTTTTTGGTGGCCGGTCAGAACTACGGTCAAGGTTCCAGCCGGGAGCACGCAGCCCTTGTGCCCTTGTATTTGGGTATTAAAGGGGTGCTGGCCCTCTCCTTCGCCCGAATTCATCAGGACAATTTAATCAACAACGGCATTCTTCCCCTGGTCTTTGAAAAAGAAGAAGACTATACCTCCATTAACCCGGGAGATGTGCTGTTTTTACCCCGCATCAAGGCTGAACTTGAAAAAGGCAGCCCCCTTATTACCTGCGAAAATCAAAGTCAAAAGACCTGCTTTTCCTTAGGCCTTGCCGTATCCCCCCGCCAGCGGAAAATGCTTTTAGCCGGGGGAGCTCTGGCCGTTATGCAAGGCTGATTTCATGCCCATGATATTGGGCATTTTTTAATAAAAACCTTATTGACAAAGGCATTTTTTAGGATTATGATAGCCCTGCAAAAAAGCTTTTCTCAGGGCGAGATTCCCCGGCTTTTTTGCTCTTATTTTGTACATTTATTTTAAAATAAGGAGCATACGTTCTTTGAAACAACACTTTCAAAAGCTTCACTACCGCCTTGGCTTGTTTATAGGCCGATGCCGCCGGCACCTTACAGTTACAAGGCTGGTGGTACTTAGCTTTCTGCTGGTTCTTCTAATAGGCAGTTTTTTACTTTACCTGCCTTTTTCCAGGGCTCAGGGAGCCTCTAAGGCCCATTACATCGATTGCCTGTTTACAGCTGTATCTGCAACCTGTGTAACGGGTTTGGTTACGGTAACCACCGCCACCCAATGGAGTCTTTTCGGGCAAATTGTGATTTTGATTATGATTCAAATTGGCGGCCTTAGCTTTATTACCCTATTCACCTTTATTGTTATTAATGCAGGCAAAAAGGTGAATATCCACCGCAGAATGTTGGTGCAAGCCAGCTTAAACCAAAACAGCCTTCAGGGTATGGTGCGCATTGTAAAGCTAGCCATTAAGGGCACCTTTTTGCTTGAAGGCCTTGGGGCTATCACCTTCTTTTTGTACTTTTGGCTAAACCAGGGCATTAGCCCCGAAAAAGCCATATATTGGGGTATTTTTCATTCTATTTCTTCTTTTTGTAATGCCGGCTTTGATGTGATTAGTGACAGCAGCCTTTCCGCCTATGTTACATCTCCCTTGATGAATATAACTGTAATGGTTTTAATCGTTACCGGTGGTATTGGCTTTACCGTTTGGAAAGATTTGATTGGTATAATCAAACAACGGTTTGTCAAACAGCCTGGCAAGCGGGTAAGGCTGTCGGTACACAGTAAATTAGCCCTTTTATCCACCCTATTTTTAATTGTATTTGGTGCCGCTTACTTTTTAGCCACCGAATACCATAACCCTGCTACCTTAGGTGAATTAAGCCTGGGCAGTAAAACCTGGGCCTCTTTATTTCAATCGGTTACCACCCGTACTGCTGGCTACTATACGATTAATCAAAACGGCCTAACGGAATCATCAAAATTTGTTTCATCCATTCTCATGCTCATCGGCGGTTCCCCCGGGGGCACTGCTGGGGGTATGAAAACCGTTACCCTGGCAGTAGTTGTAGCCAGTATCCGGGCTACTTTAAAGGGGCGTAAAGATATTGATATCTTCAACCGTCGCCTTCCCTGGCGGGCTTTACAAAAGGCCATTACGGTTATCGGCCTTATGCTGGTATTGTGGTTTTCCGTAGCCACCTTACTTGAGTTTACCGAAACCGGCAGCCTCTTTCAGTACACCTTTATGGATCTTTTGTTTGAAACGGCTTCAGGCCTTGGCACTGTAGGGCTTACCACAGGTATCACTCCTTTTTTAAGCCCCATTGGCAAAATATTGATTATGCTTTGCATGTTTATTGGCCGGCTGGGCCCTATCAGTATTGCCGTTGCTCTCCAACGTAAAATGCATGCCAGCGAAGAGAGCATTCACTACCCTGAAGAAGATGTATTAATCGGATAAGGAGGGAAGAATCATGGATTTTCCTAAAGTTGATCAAAACACCTCATTTGCTGTCCTTGGCCTTGGCAAATTTGGCATGACCATTGCCAAGGAGTTGGCAAAAAACGATTACCATGTATTATGCTGTGATAAGAACCCCATTTTAGTCCATGAAGTATCGGATTTGGTTACCACTGCCGTAGAAGCGGATACTACCGAGGCCTCGGTATTAAGTGACCTTGGCATCAGCAATTTTGACGTGGTGGTTATTGCCTTTAGCAACGACTTTGAAGCCGAGCTTTTAACCACCATGATTGTAAAAGAAATGGGGGTGCCTTTTGTATTGGCCAAAGCCACGGGCCTTCGCCAAAAGAAAATACTGGAAAACGTAGGGGCCGATATGGCCATTATGCCGGAAGTAGAAATGGCTGAATACATTGCCCAAAGGCTGATGAGCGACGACCCCTTAGAATATATTCACCGTTCCAGCCATTACGAAATTGTTGAAATGAGCCCTAAAAAGGAATGGATTGGCAAAAGCTTGGCTGTGCTCAACTTGCCTAAAACCAACGGCATTAACGTTTTGTTGATTATGCGGGATGAAGACCCTGTTAATCCGGAGGCCGGTACCATCTTTCAGCCCCATGACCGGGTTTTAGTATTACAAACCATTCATGCTTAAAAAACAAAAAAAGCACTTTTATAAAGCCCCTTAAGCCATAGAAAAGATTTTATATTATGAAGCATTGTATATTGGTAAAACAAAGATACAGTGCTTCATTTTTTTCGCGCTGCTATAATTAAGAAAACACCGCACAAAAGGGGTGTTGATGAAGGGGTAAGAGGCTTTGGGGTAGACAAGAAAAAAAGTGCAAGAACAGTTCTGCTATTCCGAGCATTTTGACGATATTATGCGTAAAAAGAACTGTTTTTTCTTTTTAAAACCATTTGAATTGTAAACGCAGGCTAAAATCACTTGATAAATCATTACTACAACTGTAGTATGTAGTCGAGTTAAGACATTTGTAGTAATACTTTTCAAGGAGTGAGTACGTTGGCCAAAAAAGAAATTGCAAAAAAACTTCCCGATGCGGAATTTGAGGTAATGAAAGTAGTTTGGAGCCTTCCTTCCCCAGTAACAGCAGCCTTGGTAACAGAAAACCTGCCCAAAGGTAATAAATGGAAACTTCAAACAGTAGGTACCTTGTTAAACCGCTTGGTAGAAAAACAGTTTTTATCTACTGAAAAAAAGGGGAGGGACCGGCTGTACACCCCTCTTGTTTCTGAACAGGGCTATTTGGCTTTTGAAACCAAAACCTTTGTGAACCAATACCATAATCGTTCTATTTTACAGCTTATAAACACCTTTAACCAAGTGGACGCCCTGTCGGAGCAAGAGTTAAGCCAATTAATTGACTGGGCACAAAAAAGGAGGGAGTAACTTATGCATCAATGGCTCAGTGCTTTATTGATTATTTCTGTATCACTTTCTTTACTGGCCTCTCTTTTTATCCTCTCTTGGCAAAAGCTGTCTAAGCGCTACCGGCCAAGCAGTTTGTATACGGTTTCCTTGGTGTTTTTGCTGGCCCTTATTCTATTGCCCTTTAGACCTGCCCTGCCTCAGCAAACTTTACTTAAAAAAGATGTTTCCCTTTCTTTTTCCCAGGTATCCCAAGTTTCTCCCTCATCTGCCAGCCACCCGCTTCCCCTTCCCGCCGCTTCACAAACTGCATTAAAAACGCCTGCCGGAGCTCCAGCAACCCCCAAGAGCAAAAAAGTTTCATCCCCTGTTCAACCACTGTCTCCAAAGGCTGAAGCCCTTCCGCCTTCGTCCTTTTCTTCTTTTTTTAAGCAATTTTCTGTATGGCAAGGGCTCTTTGGCTTATGGGTTTTGGGTGCCCTTGGGGTTTTGCTGTATCACGGCCTTTCCCACTACCTTTTTTTAAAGCAAATAAGGCGCTGGAAGACCCCGGTAACAAAGGCAGATTACTTAACGTTTTTTTCACAAATCAAATCAGAAATGGGTATTTCAAGGCCCCTTTCCTTAGCCCTTTGCCCTATTATTGCCACTCCTATGCTTATCGGCTTTTCTAAACCAACGATTCTCCTCCCTGCCGCTGCGCTGACCCGGCAGGAATTAGGGTATATTTTGCGCCACGAGTTAACCCACTACCAGCGTAAGGATTTATGGGGCAAGGGGCTTATGCTTTTAGCCAAAGCCTTGCACTGGTTTAACCCCCTTATTCATTTATACAGCCAAAAAATGGTTTTATTAAGCGAGGTGGCCTGCGATCAGCAAACCTTGCAGGGGTTATCCTTTGAGCAGCGCAGCCAATACTGCTATACCATTTCCCACATGGCACACCATCAAAAGGGGTTAAACACCCTGTTTGCAACCCCTTTATTAGGAGGTAAAAAGAACATGAAAACCCGTGTACTATCTATTTTAGATATGAACCCCAAAAAAATCAGCTTGGCCCTTTTAGCCCTGGTTGTTGTATTGACCCTCACTGCCGGATTGTTTCTCCCCTTTGGCTATGCCAGCGGAACAGGAGATGAAACGGCCTTTACCAACGAACAGTTTAAAGAGATTGGTCTATCTAGCAATGCTTTGGCTGCCGAGGTTGGTGTTTACCTTAACGATGTTTTTTATGCCATTGCCCGCACAGGGGATTTGCTCGCCTGGAAGCCGGGAAACAAACAATTACAGCAGGTTACCCAGCTGCCGGTATTCTTTTATACGGATCTGGATTATAAATTGCCTCAAAAACAGTGGGCTCCCCAGCGGCAAGAAACTTATGAAAATGCCGTTTCCCACCTTCTACCAAGCCTTGACGGCCTTTGGGCCTACAACGATGTTTTAAAAAAAGTAGGTACCATTGACGAAACTGGCGTTACCTGGCTTGATGTTTCCTTCACCTACCCCGATCCCCTGGAAGCCCCGGACTACCTTTCCTCCGCTTTTGTTCAAAACAACACCTTTTATTCCTTGGTAGATAAAGACCAGGTGGAATACAACCAGGATTATGCTGTTTCTACCCTTTTGGCTTTTGATTTAACGACGGGCCAGGGTAAGGCTTTTGAAGTGCCAAACGCCTTAGTCATCCAGCCCTATACCGAAAACGAAGCCTTGATTGTTTTAGAAGAGGAAGGAAAAGTAGCTTTTGCCGCCTTTGATTTAACCAGCGGCCAGGTTAGCCCCTTGCCCAACCAAGTACGCTGCCAGGTAGACGAGTGGGGGCGCCCAAACCTTGGGGGTATTGCTTATAATCAGGCAACGGATACCCTGTACTATATCGGCGATCAAACCCTATACGCCTCCACCCAAGGGGAGGAACCCATTGCCCTTCGTACCATGCCCCGGGAGGGAAATATCTTCAGCAGAGCATGGATTACCCAAGATGGACGCTATGCCTTTACCTTAAACGACCGCCTGCTGCTAACCGATGTTACCAAGCCCTTCCCCGCCCCTGGAGAAAAAGGGAAGCTCCGTCTTAGTTTTTCCGCTCTTTCCTCTCCTACAGGCTTTGAAGAATTTATTTTGTCACACCCCGGGGTTGAGGTGATTGCTCAGGATACGATGATGACCTATGAAGAAGTCGTTCAAGCCCTTTCCACCCAGGACCCTACCTACGATATTTTTACCCTGCCGGTGGATTCCCTTTTTGTAGATTTGTTAAACAAAGGCTATGCCTATCCCCTGACCGAATCCCCTGCCCTAACCCAAATGGTAAGTAATCTCTACCCCTTTATTCAGCAAGGGGTCACCGATCAACATGGGGTTCCCATGGCCTTGCCTGAAACAAATCGCCAAGCATCTACCCAATGGTCCGTAAATCAAGATGTTTGGCAGGAGGTTTTCGGCGACCGGCCGGTACCCACTACCTACAGCGATTTATTGGATATGTTTTTAGAATACGTTACTCAGTATCAGGAAAACTACCCTAAATATCATTTTTTCACCACCACCTATTCCGGTTTGGTGAACCAAATTATTAAAGACTATCTTTTGACCTATGGCACAAAAACAGCCCCCTTGGTTGTTAAAGAAGCTCCTTTATTAAAAGAGACCTTGGAAAAAGCAGCCCTGCTTATTCCCTATATCCCTAAGGATCATAACGACCCGGCTTATGCCGACATTGCCGATGCGGAAATGGAAAACCGCCCCCTGTTAACCAACAGCAGCGACTTATTTTTTGATGAAGCCACCCTGCCCTACCAGCGCCATTACTCTTTTGTCCCCATCTCTTCCCCTGTTTTTGAAAAAGATACCCCACAGCAAGCAGCCCTTGAAGATGTTTATGCCTGGTTTATTAACCCTCACTCGGCCAATAAAGCCCTGGCCCTTGAATACCTTGAATTTTTAGCCCAAGACACCGCCCCCCACAAAGACATGATTTTATCCCCTGTTAATAACAAACCCATTGAATCCCACCAATACCAAAGCAACGTAGATAGTTACACTCAATACCTTGCCTACTTAACAGACCAACTGAAAGAAGTAACCGATCCTGCTCATAAATTAACCCTGGAGGAAGAAGTAAAAACCTATACTGCCTTGGTAGAAAATGCCGAGGCCATGCGCTGGCAAATTTCACCGGCGGGGCTAGCCTACTACCAAAATCTGGCTCAAAATCTAACCCTCTACCTTGATAATCCCTACATTACCCAAAACAATGCCGGGGCCACTACGAAAATTAAAAAGCTGAGTGAGGGCTACAGCAAGGGTGAACTTTCCTTGGATGGCCTTTTAGCGGAACTGGATAACATATTGTACATTGAATACATGGAAAACCAAAAATAAAAAGGAGTGCTTTTACATGAAAAAAACAGTGTTAACCTTTACACTCGTCCTTGCCCTTAGCCTCATATTCACTCTTTCAGTCCCGACTATGGCAGAGGAAAAAGCCCCTTTAACCCCAACTATACTGATTGAAAAGTGGCTTACATCAACAGAAGGAACCGTTACCCTTCCTAAAGACCTTGCAGACAAAGCCTTGCCCGTAGATACCTTGATGCGCCTTACTTTTACCCATATAATAGATCATTACCCGGACTTGACCCTTGAAGACCTGGATGAAATTCTGATTCCCGACATCAGTTTAGAAACTGAAGATAGTAAAACCATCTTCCGCTTTTCTTCTTTTTTAGTCGCCGGGAGCTTCCATTTTGTTCTTGATGCTGCTACCGGGGAACTTACCTTTTTTGACATTGACACAGGCGCCGGGGGTAATGGCTAGCAATCAATACTATGAAGGGAGGCGCCTCCCCTCTTCTGCCGCCTTTTAAAGGAGCCTTTTCCCTACTTTGCACTTTGAGCTAGGTTTTTGATCGCTCAATAAGGGCCTCCCCAATTAATGAGGGAGGCCCTTTCTTTGCCGAAGGCACTTTTTATTTATTCTACTTATTTTACAAAAACATGATCCCCTGGCTTTCGAATGTTTCAATCACTTCTTTAGGCCATACAGAACACTGAACCTCCCCAATATGAGCCTTGCGTAAAAGAAGCATACACAGCCGGGATTGGCCGATGCCCCCGCCAATGGTTAAGGGCAGCTGTTCACACATCACCTTTTGGTGAAAGGGAAATTCCAGCCGCTCTTTTGCATCGGCTTGTTGCAGCTGAGTAAACAGGGCCGAAGCGTCCACCCTGATGCCCATGGAAGAGATTTCTACACTATGGTTAAGCTCTGGGTCGTAATAAATTAAATCCCCGTTCAGGCCCCAATCATCATAGTCGGGGGCCCGCATGCTGTGGGGCTGCCCATCGGGCAGATCCCAGCCAATTTGGGAGATGAAGATGGCCCCATGTTCCTTGGCATAAGCGTTCTCCCGCTCATCGGGGGTTAAATCAGGATACAAGTCATAAAGTTCCTGGGCAGTAATAAAGGCTACCTCCTGGGGCAGGCGGGGCTGTATGCGCGGGTAGCGGCTGTGAACCACGGTCTCTGCCTCTAACACTGCATCGTGAATGCGGTTCACCACGTTGTATAGATAACTAAGGCTACGCTCTTCTCGGCTAATCACCTTTTCCCAGTCCCACTGGTCTACGTAAATAGAGTGGGTGTTATCGGTCACTTCATCGCGCCTAATGGCGTTCATATCCGTATAAAGTCCTGTATCCCAGGGGTAACCGTAGCGCCCCAGGGCATCCCGCTTCCATTTGGCCAGGGATTGAACCACCTGTATTTCCCGCTTTTGATCCTCAATGGCATCAAAGGTAACCTTCCGCTCTTTGCCGGAAAGGTCGTCATTGAGCCCCGTTTCTGCGGGAACAAACAGGGGTGCCGAAACCCTTGTTAAGTTAAGGGCCGCCCCAAGCTGCTGCTGAAAGCAGTTTTTTAAGGTTTTAATGGCCTGCTGGGTGCTGCGCAAATCCAAGATGCTTTGGTAGCCTTTGGGAATAATGTGTGCCACGTTCATAACCTCTCCTTCACTATACCTTTACCAGTATAGTAACTCTTAGCCCTTTATACAAGTTTTTTTGTTGTTCATTCCTTGCCCCAGCCGGTTTTTAGCAGCTGCATACTCTTTTTGTCTCAAAGCTCTTTTAACAAAAGGACAGAATTTATCAGAATAATACCATCATTTTTATTATACCAAGGAACGAATATCTTGGTAATCCATACCGTATTGCTCTGCCAGAGGTTGATTGGTCATCTGTCCCTGGTAGGTGTTTACCCCGGTGGCGATATTAGGACTGCTTAGCACCGCTCCTTCGAGGCCTTCATTGGCAATTTTAAGGCCGGTATCAAGGGTGGCATTGGTTAAGGCCAGGGTGGAGGTTTTGGGCACGGCTCCCGGCATGTTGGTTACACAATAGTGGATGACCCCGTCTACCACATAGGTAGGGTCTTCGTGGGTTGTAGGCCGGGAGGTTTCGGCGCAGCCTCCCTGGTCGATGGCAATATCCACAATCACACTGCCTTTTTTCATGGTTTTTAAATAAGCCCGCTTAATTAACTTAGGGGCGGCGGCACCGGCCCGAAGGGCGGAGCAAATAACCAAATCCGCCTCTTTTAGTACACTTTCAATAGCCGTATCAGAACTATGGCGGGTTTGTATTTTAGAGCCGTATAAATCATCTAAGTAGGCCAGTTTTTCTAAATTTTTATCCATTACCGTTACCACTGCCCCAAAGTTAATGGCGGCTTTACAGGCGTTAGACCCTGCTACCCCGGCGCCTAAAATAACAATGTTGGCCTTTTTAACCCCGGTTACCCCTCCAAGAAGGATCCCCATCCCCCCCATGGAGGCTTCTAAAAACCTGGCACCAATTTGAATGCTCAACCGCCCGGCAATTTCGCTCATGGGTTTTAACAGAGGCAGGTTCCCCTTCCCGTCTTCCAAGGTCTCGTAAGCTACCCCATTTACCTTGCGGTCAATCAAGGCATGGGTGGCTTGGCTGTTGGCAGCCAGGTGAAGGTAGGTAAAGATAATTTGATTCTCTCGCATATAATCAAACTCCTGGGCCAGGGGCTCTTTTACCTTTACAATCATATCGCTTTTGGCCCAAACCTCACTGGCGGTGGCTAAAATAACGGCACCGTGGTCTTGGTACTGGCTGTCTGCAAAGTCGGAACCCTCTCCCGCTCCTTTTTCCATATAAACAGTATGGCCGTTTTTAACGTATTCACTCACATTTTCGGGGGTTAAGCCTACTCTTCGCTCATTATTGGTCAGTTCCTTTACACATCCTACAATCATTTTGTCCACCCTTTCTATTTCCATGGTCTGTGTTTTCTTTATAATAAAAGATAGGCTTTATCATAACAAAAAGACGCTGGTTTTTCCATTACTTTCACCCATGTACACAAAAAAAACGAAAACGTTTGCTTTCCTAAAGGCAAAAGGATGACCGCATACCCATCATTTTCAAAAAAAAGGGGTAAGCTTTAAAAGCTTGCCCCTTTTTTAACACCTAATTAATTTTCTTTGGCAAAGGCCATTTTAATGGCTTTGGTAAAGCGCATGCGGTTACCATAGTTGAGTGTACCCAAGCGGTAAATTTTAATGGCGATTTTGGCCATTATCCAAATGGTAGCCACCATAAGTACAATGGCTAACACCATATCAAACGCCGGCACAGTAGCTATATTATACCTTACAAACATGGCCATGGGGGAACTAAAGGGTATAATGGAAATCACCCGCATTAAGGCGCTTTGAGGGAACTGCATACCGGTAATACACAGCATATAGGCTCCTACAAAAATAAACTGTATGGGGGCGGTAGCGCTGCCCACTTCTTCCACCTTGCTCACCAGGGCCCCCAAGGCGGCATACAGGAAGTAGTACAAGAAGGTGCCCATTAAGGTAAAGCCTACAAATACGGTAATAACACTTGGGGTTAAGCTATCTATAATAAGAGCCAAAAGCTCCATGGGGTAGTTTGTTCGGTTAAGGTAAATACCCAGAGCCCCCACCAACAGGGTTAAAATCAGTTGGCCTACGCTTAAGCATACATTCGCTACCACTTTGCCCCAAATCAGGTTATCTGCCTTGGTGTTGGTAATTAAAATTTCCATGGTCCGGTCATTCTTTTCCCGCGCCACAGTGGTGGCCACCCCGGCCCCATATAGGAGCACCAAAAAATACACCATAAGCATGCCCGCCATAGCAAACGCATAGCCGGTAATGGCATTTTTCCCAAGGCTTATAGTTTCAAAGGTAAAGCTAATGTGGCGGGCCTCTTCGACGGCCTGGGGATCAATCCCCGCCGCCTGAAGGTTTTTACCAAAAAAGTATTCCTGTATGGTCCCTTCAATCATTTGCTGGGTTCGGTCGTACATGGATAAGTCCTTGGCCACCAGTTGAATATGGCTGGGGGCGGTTACAACCAGGCCTTTATCAATTTCATCGTTTTCAATAGCCTTTGTTAGCTCTTCTTCATTGGTGTAAGCCTTGGCCATTAAAAAGGGGTAGATCCCGGCAAGGTCTTGTTCAGCCAATACCTGCTGGCTGTTTACATAACCCCAGCGCTCCCCTTCCTCTTGAGCCTCCTCCAAGGTTTCTACTTGGCTTGTTACCGAGGCTGTATCCACCGGGGCTTCCTCTTTATTAAAAAAAGTCATAATGGTGGGCACACAGGCGGCAATAAAAACAATGCCCAACATAATAATGGTGGTAACCTGAATGGATTTTTGTTTCATTTTAGTAAAGAACTCAAAGCGAAAAACCGTTAAAAAATCTCTCATTGTTTTAATCCCTCCTGTAATTTTTTAGCAGCCTCTTCCTGGTTATCAAGGGAAATAAATATTTCCTCCAGGGTGGGGGCGTAATTTTCAAACTGGTCTACCTCAATGCCTTGGCCCATTACCTGCGCCAAAAAGGCGTTGGAGGCCATACCCTGGCTTTTTTGCACAATGACTGAGTGGCGGTCTTGGTATACAGCCAGCCCTTGCTGGGCCGAAAGCTTTTGAACCAATTGATCATTGTCAAAATTTCCGGCAATCAGGCGAACCTTGCCCTCTCCCAGTTCCCTTTTAATCTGATCCAGGTCCCCGGTTAAAATAATGCGCCCTTCCTTAATGAAGGTAACGTCATCGCAAAACTCTTCTACATAGCCCATTTGGTGGCTGGAGAAGATAACCACCCGGTCTTTATCAATAAAAGAACGGATTAAGTTTTTTAACACCTGGGAGTTCACCGGGTCCAAGCCACTAAAGGGTTCGTCTAAAATTAGAATATCCGGGTCGTCGATTACCGCCTGAACAATCTGTACCTTTTGCTGGTTTCCCTTGGATAGAACGTCTAAATTTTTCTTTGCATATTCCCCCAGGCTCATATAGTCCAGCCAATATTGGGCCGACTCAATGGCGGCTTTGCGGTTCATGCCCTTTAGCTCCCCAAAATAAGCCAATTGTTCAACAATACTCACTTTGCCATACATGCCCCGTTCTTCGGGCAAATAGCCTACTTTATAGTCTTTCCTGGTAAAGGGTTTGCCATCAACCAAAAAACTTCCGCTGTCGGGGTGAAACACGTTCATCAAAGCCCTGATGGTGGTGGTTTTTCCGGCGCCATTTCGCCCTAAAAAGCCCATGGCCCTGCCACTTTGCACGTTAAAGGTTACATCGTGGAGTATTTGCTTGCCGGAAAAGCTTTTGTTCACATTTTGAAGCTGTAAAATCATTCTGCTCTTCCTCCTTTTCCTTTTCATCGTTGTTCCAATTCATTATGAATTATATCAAAAACTTTATCTTTGTTATAATATTTTGTTTAAAGGCCTGTATTTGGGGTTTCAAAAATACTTTTTTGTGCTTTATCTGACAAAGGGATTGTTCATTTCCCGCTCTTTTTCGCCTCTTTCTTCCTTCCTGTTATTTTTCATGGTAGAATATAGCCAGCTAATGTATTTAGTTTACAACCTAAAAACCTAAACTTCTATTGGAGGTGCTTTCATGACAGGATCTGAATTTCTGACCAAAGCCAACGGCGGAACCATGTACTTGATTGTAGGCATTGTGCTGCTGTTTGTGGTGGCCATGTGCATCTATTTCATGGTAAAAGCCTACCGGGAGGGTATTAAAGTAGGCCTTGATAAAAAGAAAATGAAAAAAGCCATTACCTCAAGCATTACTTTTACCGCCATTCCTTCTGTTTCCATTCTCCTTGGGGTTATCGCCCTTTCAGGCAAACTGGGCATCCCGATTCCCTGGCTGCGCCTGTCGGTTATCGGGGCCATTCAGTACGAAAGTTTAGCCGCCGGCATGGCAGCCGAACGCCTGAATGTGCCTTTTACCGCCGAAGGCATGGGCATGAGTGGGGGCAGTCCCTTTGTATCGGTTATTTTTGTAATGACCGCCGCCATTTTATCCGGGGCCCTATTTTGCATTTTCGGCCTTAAAAAATACCAGCAAAATGTACTGACCAAGGCCAGTTCTAAAGACGACCGCTGGGCCAACATTATGTTTAACGCCCTGTTCATCGGTATGGTCTGTGCTTTTGTAGGCCTGGCCTTTGCCAACTTGCGGGGAGGTGTTACCGGCCAGCCAAGCTATTTAAGTTTAATTGTTCTATTGGTTTCGGCCGCCTTTATGGGAATTTTTACCTGGCTTAAGGAAAAAAAGAACCAAAAATGGCTGGAAAGCTTCGACCTGTCTTTGTCCATGCTCTTTGGCATGGCCTCGGCTGTAGTATTTAGAATATGGGGGGTTATGTAACATGGGCAAAACAACTAGACCTGTAAAAAAAGATGTTTTTGACAACAGCATGCACCGCAGCGGGCGTATTTGGTCGGCCATTGCCGTTATTTTAATGCTTTTGGTGCCTGTGGCCGTTGCCCTTTACTTTGGGGTGCCCTTTCAAACAGCGGGGCTTTGGGCGGCCCTTCTAAACGTATGTATTATTTATGTGCCCGTGGGCATTGTAGAAGTGCTGACCTATGCCCCTATGCTGGGTACCGGGGCCACTTATTTGGCCTTTATTACCGGCAACTTAAGCAACTTAAAAGTGCCCTGTGCCATGAATGCCCGGGAAATTGTAGGCACCGAGTTTGGCACAAGGGAAAACGAAATTGTATCCACCCTGTCGGTGGCGGTATCGGCCTTGGTGACCTGCGTGGTTATCGCCATTGGGGTGCTGCTGATTATTCCTCTGGAGCCTATTTTGCAGGCCCCCGTTTTGCAGCCCGCCTTTGATAATATTTTACCCGCGCTCTTTGGGGCCCTTGGCTTTACCTACTTTACCAAATCCCCCAAGGTGACCATTGCACCCCTGCTGGCCATGGTGGTTTTATGCCTGGCCTACCCTGCCGCAGGAAAGCAGGTGGGCTTCTTAATCCCCATCAGCGCAGTGATTGCCATGGTTTGGGCCCGTATTTTGTATAAGAAAAATAAAATTTAGCCCAAGGTAACAACCAATTTATAAGAAAGTACCTGCTATGGAAGGAAGTGTTTAGTATGGTTGGAATCATTCTGCTTGTTTTACTGGCCCTTTTGCTGCTTATCCTTGGCATTGCCTTTGTAAATACCCTCTTCATTGGAAAAAAGGCGGTTCCCTTAACCCCTGCCCCTCACGTAGATGACCAAAAGGCCCAAATGTATGCCAAGCACCTGGGGGCCATGATTGCCTGCCCTACCATTAATGACCCTGCCGCCGACCCTGAAGAAACCCGCAAGGCCTTTGCCCAAATGCGGCAGGTGCTAAAAGAAGCCTTTCCCTTAATCCACGAAAAACTGGAGCAAACCATGATCAACGGCGACGGTCTCCTCTACCGCTGGCAGGGGCAGGATTCAAACCGAGGGGCCGTGGTGCTGATGAGCCACAGCGATGTCGTGCCAGCCCCCGGCCAGTGGATTCATGGGGCCTTTTCCGGTGAAGTGGCCGATGGAAAAGTTTGGGGCCGGGGCACCCAGGATACCAAAGGGAGCCTTTGCGCCATTTTAGAAGCGGTAGAAAGCCTTATTGCCGAAGGCTTTACCCCGCCCTGTGATGTATACCTGGTAAGCAGCAACAACGAGGAAACCATGGGCAATACCGCCCCTAGTATTGTAAAGCATTTGCAGGACAAAGGGGTTACCTTTGATTTGGTTAGCGACGAGGGGGGTGCCATTGTAGCAAACCCCATGCCCGGCCTTAAGGATTATTTTGCCATGTTGGGCATTGTAGAAAAAGGCTATGCCAACGTGCGCTTTACCGCTACATCAAAGGGGGGCCATGCTTCTGCCCCGCCTAAAAACACCCCCCTTGCCCGTTTAAGTGCCTTTGTAAACGAAGTTGAAACCAAAAACCCTTTTAAGGTAGAAATATCGGAACCGGTGCGGAACATGTTTTCCTCCCTGGCCCCTAATATGTCTCTGCCCTATCGCTTTATCTTCGGCAATTTATGGCTTACGGGCCCCCTTTTAAAACGGGTTATGGGCTCCATTAGCCCTCAGGGCGGGGCCATGCTCCAAACCACCTGTGCCTTTACCATGGCCCAGGGCAGCGATGCGGCCAATGTTATTCCCCAAAAGGCCAGTATTACTGCCAACATGCGCTTTGTAATGCACCAGCCCCAAAAAGAATCCTTGGAAATTATCAAAAAAATTGCCAAAAAGTACGATTTGGAAATGGATGTCCTCTACGCCCACGATTGCTCCCCCTATGTAGACACTACAACGGAAAAATACCGCTTTATGGTGGACACGGTGCGCAAGGTCTTCCCCGATGCAGGGGTTTCCCCCTATGTGATGGTGGGAGGCACCGATGCACGTCACTTTGCCCCTTACTGCGATTGCACCCTGCGCTTTGCCCCCATGATTATGGATAAACAGCAGATGAGCAGCATCCATGGCCTGGATGAAAACGTAAACGTCACATCTCTGGCTCGAGGGGTAGCCTTTTATCGCCAATTGTTGCTGGATTATAAATAAGGGGTAGCCCTTTTTATTAAAATCCTTATGAACCTTATCCCCTAGCCGCTGGGGCCAATTTTAGTCAGCTCAGTGTTGTATTTTAAGCAAAAGCTTTATCGCAAAAGGCCCTGGAAGCAGTAGCGAAACTGCTTCCAGGGCCTTTATATTTAAAAACTATTTACAGGGACTCTCTACTTGCGGGGTATTTCCTTAAGCCTTCCGGTCTTCACGGTACTGCTTTAAAAGGGCTAGGCCAAAAACTAAAACACCGAAGATAGAAATAGATATAAAGACAATAGAAAATGCATCTACCGTAAACAGACCAAATATGGACCTTATCATGCTGGAAATTACCAGGCCTGAAAAAGCAGAAAAGCTTCCTATCAATGGGGTTTTCGCCGATATAGGCTTCCAAAGCCTTTTCTTTATCTTCATTTTGCTTATTTTGAAGGAAACTCAATTTTTTGGCGCATTTCGGGCAGGTCTTCAGGTGCTTTTCTATTAGCTTGGTGGTTACCTCCCCTGTTAGCCCCTCACTATACAGGGAAAGTAAATCCCCTATGGTTTCGCAGGGCAACTCCTCCTGGGCTTTATGGGCAAAAAGCTTTTTCCGGCAGCTGGGGGAGGTTTGAGCATGGTTTTCAATTAATTTTGCCGTTGCTTCCCCCACCAGCTTCTCTTCATATAAAGGCAATAAATCCTCCACCACTTCGCAGGGGAGTTTTTCTACTGCCTTATCGTTATTTTCATTTTCCTCATTGTTTTGCTGTTTTTTTTCATCTAATAAATTTTCATCTTTTTGTTCGTTGTTTTTTTCAGGTTCCAGGTTATTCATACCCTTCCCTCCTTTATATATAGGTGTACGGGTTTACTGTTGGCGGCAAGGGGCTGCTTAGCCATCCTTGTTCTTTTTACTTTTAAGGAGCAGCCCTATTTTTTGCCGGCTGCGGTGGTAGGTAACACAGGCCCAGTTTTCCGTTTTACCAAAAATACTGCCGATTTCCTTAAAGGTCAGTTCGCTAAACACCCTTAACATAAACACCTCTTTATAGGGTTCCTGTAAATGGTGAATGGCCTTGTGCATTTTAAGGAGGCTTTCTTTTCTAACCATCATCTCCTCAGGGTTTATGGGGCCCTCCCCTTCTTCCAGCCACACATCATCCACCAAAGGGGCTTCTTTGTTGGTTTTTTTAAGATAGGCCAGGTAGGTGTTTTTACCAATTTGACACAGCCCAGTACTCAGCTGACTTTCGCCTTTAAAGCTGTCAATGGCTTTCATGGCTTTAAAAAAAGTATCGCTGGTTAGCTCTTCTGCCAGGGTTTCATTTTGGCACAGTTTTAATAAATAACGGTACACCGGTGTAAAGTACTGCTGGTATATTTTTTCAAACTGGCCCTGGGTCATCTTTTTCACCGCCTTCACCTATTAGAGTATAAAAAACACAAAACCTTACAACAAAATAAAAATTTTTACTGTTTTTAAATAAATAGTCTTTTGTTATTACTTTAGCCTATCAGCCAAGGTTTTTAAAGGGGGGCTTTACAACTGAATGTACTTATACGTATTAAAAAACCCTGAAGTGCTGTTCTTCAGGGTTTTAAATAAAAATACTTTTCTAGCCGTTTTTCATTAAACTAAGCTTGCTTTTTGGATCCTACAGCCTTTTTCAGCCATATTCCATCTTCTTGGTAGTTTTCAAAATGGTCAATGGCATTTAAGTTATACTCCAGTATAAAATTTGCCTCGGGTGTGTAGTCCTTAGCCCCTTGTGCAAAAGTTTTCCAGTTTATTTTGCCCTTTCCAATCCGCTGGTGAAGATCGTTTTCACCATCATTGTCATGTACATGGTAGGCCTTAATCCGATCTTTTAGCTTTTTCTGCAGGGTTAAGATATCAAAACCTGCCAACAAAGCATGCCCTGTATCAACAATGCAGTTTAGTGCAGGATTTTGTTCAAACATAGCCAAAAAGTCCTCTTGATTGCAAAGGGTATCCTTTCCGCCACCAAAGGCAAGATTTTCTACCAACATGGTTATCCCTTCTTGCAGGCAAATATCGTTAAAGCGGTTCAATCTGTCCTGTACTCGTTTTAAAGTTTCCCTCTTCTCCTTATCAGTTAAAGGCTTTGCATAAGGGCCGTTCATATGCACCACATAGCCATCGCCTCCAAAACGGTGGTATAAATCAAAAGGCTCCCTTAAATAATCAAACAGCTTATTCTCGTCTTCAACCAATGACAGTTCTGTAAGCCAGCCCTGGTATGGGGCGTGGATACTAAACTTACCCGACCGGTCTTCCATAATCTGATCAAGCGCCAGTTTCCAATAGGTTTCTCCCCCCCATTCATAAAAAATTTCAATGCCATAATCCGGTGGTAGTTCCTTCATATTATAAATGTGGTGGCCACAGAAACTTAAGCTGGATACACTAATATTCACTATTTTTTCCTCCTTTATTCAACTTTGCTATCCTTTTATGCCAGAAGTGATAAAAGCGTTAATAATGTGCCTTTGCATAAACATATACACAATCATCACTGGTAAAGATGCCAGGGTCGCCGTTGCCATAAAAGGCCCCCAACGGTTGCCCATTTCAAAATCTAAAAACTGTTTTAGGCCTACGGTTAAAGTACGGCTTTCGGGTTTTGTAAGCACCAGCAAGGGCCAAAAATAAATATTCCAGGATTCTATTACCGTTAAAATAGCTATAGCCGCAACAGCCCCTTTACATAGGCCGTAGGTTACATTTTTCATTGCCCATAGGGAGCCGCCCCCTTCTAAATGAGCCACCTCATAGTACGTTTTAGGGATTCCACGCACATTTTGGTACAGGTAAAAAAAGGTGGTTGCGTTGGCTACATTGGGCAAAATAACCGATGTCCAGCTATTTAATATTTTCATATTGCTCACTAAAATGTAGTTTGGAATCATCGTTACCTGAAAAGGTATAACCATGGTAATGAGCAAAAAATAAAAAATGATTGAATTTGCCTTTGCTGAAAACCTTGTTGAATATAAAACCGATGCCCTGGGCAACGATGTT
>CAYFQH010000016.1:0-2276 GCA_964345215.1 uncultured Oscillospiraceae bacterium
AAAGGGGCGCTTTTTTCGGCTTCATAGGGCACACTGATGTTTCCGGCAATGATTTTCCCCTGTTCATCTACCCATAGCAGGGCGTATAAAGAGGCATGCTGGTCATCGTTACCGTTTTCTATCCGGTCATATAAGGGAAGGCCCTCTACCTGCTGGGCTATGGAACATAAATAAGTACTGTCTTCCATTCCCTGGGGAATATGGTGTTCTTCTAAGTACTCCTCCAGGGAAATGGGCCGAGGTATAAAGGCAGCGCTATATATTTGATAGGCCTGACGGGCGGTAATCAATAAATGGGGCTCAGGCGCCGGATTCCAGCCGATAGCGGTAAGGGCTTCCTTCACTTGATTGATTAAAGGTTGGTTGGCCTTAGAAAAGCCCTGCAAATCTGCCACAAGATAAGTGTTTGGGTGCATATACTGGCCTTCGCTGGTGGTAATAGGTAAAAAACCATATTCCACCGGCCCGATGCGGTGCTTTTGCGTGCGCCCAGCCGCCAAATAGGGAGATAATTTTTCAAGATCAAAAGCCTTTGCCTTTAGTTTGTACTGTATTTGAGGCAAGGCGGCCATCCCCTGGGCTAGAATTCGCGTTTCGGTCTGCTCTATTTCACCTTCTGCAAAAGCCCCCTCTGGTAACGTTCCTTTTAGCTCCAACGCCCTTTCTTCCACCCGGTTTTCTTCCCTTTGTGCTTGTATCAAGGCCTCTGTCCCTTCTATTCTCGGGCTTTGATCCCCCTTTTCACCGCAAGCTGATAACAATAGGCTTAACCCCGCAAGGAGTAAACAAAGACTTTTCATTTTTAATGTTTTCATATTGTCCCTTCCTTTTTGGCCTACAGCCTTTTAGGGAATAGACAAAATCATTTCTTCTGCCTCTTCACGGCTTATAGGCCCAATAATATGATACAGTTCGTTGGGTTTTTTCCAAACAGCCAGTAAATCATCTCCGTTGGATGAAAAATAGACCTTTAACCCCTTTTTTAGTTCTACCGTTTCCCCTTGGCGGCTTTGAGCATAGCTTTGGCTCAAGTCCTCCGGGATTTCGCTCCCCCTGTAGCGGTATTCTGCCTTTTTGCCGCCGGGACCGGTGTAGGCGGCGGTGATTTCATCTGCCCATTCCATCCAGCGTATTTTGAGCTTATAGCTTTGGGCCTGCCAGCCTTGGGGCAAGGCGTGGGGCACTTTGGGATCCTGCCCTATGTTTTGGGCCAGTTCATCTAAGGTTTTAAAAGTATATACAGCTTCTTTTTTTGTGCCTTCCCCTTCCTGCCCGGCGCTGGTAACAGGTATGGTACCCGGGCGGTAGGTTTGGGCTGTAACAATATACTGGCTTTGGTCTGTAGAGGGGCCGGTTATAAACCGCTGATGGGATAAAAACACTTCTACCCCCAAAAGAATAACCACTAAAAAGGCTCCTGTTTTGGCCAGGCGCAGCCCCCAGCTGTCGGGCACCTTTTCCTCCCGTCTTTTCCTATTCATATAACGGCGGATCACTTTCCAGTTTCTCTTTTGCCCGGAAGGCGCCAGGTCATTTTCTTTCTTTACAGTTGCCAGCAGCTCTTCACAAAAGGCAATGAGGCTGCCGTTGACCTGCCGGGTGTCCTTTGCCAACTCCTGCTCGACGGCCTCATCAACCATTTTTTCAAACCGCTCTAAGGGCAATTGGCCCGCCTCCACCATGTGATAGAGGGCCATGATTTTTTCTTCATTTTTATTTAATCTTTTTTTCATTGGTATCTCCCTCTCATAAGGTATAGTAAAGGCACATGCAAAAGGTGACGAAAAAAAACAAAAAAGTTTTATTATTTTTTTTTGCTTTTTGGCGGATACGGTAAATCAGCGCTTTAATGGCCCCTACGCTGGTGCTTTGTTTTTTAGCAATATGAGCAATAGGCTGATTGTTTACAAAAAAGGCATCAAACACCTGTTTTTCTTTAGGGCTTAACTGCAATATAATCTGGTCAATCAGCTGCCGATTTTCCTGCTTTTGAAGACTTTTTTCAATAAGGTCTTGCTCATCCGCCAGTTCCGGAGCCTTTTCATCGTCGATTGAAAAAGCCTTCTTCCCTTGCCGGTAACGCTGTTGCTGGGCATAGGGCAGCAGCCTGTGGTTACAGGTTTTCATCAACCAGCCGAGCAAGTTTGGGTGGTCTTTTAGAACCGGATATTGCTCAAAAGCTAAAATAAAAACTTCCTGCAAGGTTTCGTCAATTAAATCGTTAAAAGCCGGATCGTAATTCATTTTACGCCGGCACATTTTTTCAAGCACAGGGT
>CAYFQH010000016.1:2376-41695 GCA_964345215.1 uncultured Oscillospiraceae bacterium
TTAAAAGCCGGATCGTAATTCATTTTACGCCGGCACATTTTTTCAAGCACAGGGTAATAGGCTTGGTAGATTTCTTCTGTAAAAATATGTGCATCCTTCACCCTTGGACCTCCTTGTGTCTGTTCCCGGTATGGCTAAGGCTACAGTTTACCTTCGATAAGGGCTTTAAAACTCCTTTAATGTAAAAAGGGTGCGCAAAATAAGGCTGGCAGGCATCGTCAAACCCACCGGCTCCCTTACATATACCTACTCTTTACTTCTTTTTCGCAAGGGGGTTTGTATCAATGCTGCTTCGGTATACAACAAATCGCTGGTATAAAAACTCCAATGCAAAGTTTAGCACCATGGTGCCAATTAACACAACATATTCGTTTACGCCCCGACCCGTAAGCCTGTCGCCTGCCAAGGTAGAAACAGGGGTAAACACAGCATAGAACAAAAACACCAACGCCATGGCCTGAGGTACCTTTTTATCGCTGCGGAAGGTATAGCGCCGGTTGAAGGTAAAGTTCCACAATACGCTTAAAATAAGGGAAAGACCGTAACCCAGCCAATAAGCAAAATGAAGGACCTCGTTAAACAGCACAAAGGTGCCAACTTGAATAAGCCCTGCCGATGCAGAGAATAGGGTAAACTTAATAGCTTGCCATAGGGTTTTTTTGCCTTTTCCAGTAAATGAATCCATATTTTTCCTCCTTAAGCGCCCCGTCTGTGCTTTGCAGGTATGATTTTTGATTCTCCCTGGCTCTGCACCTTTGCCAAACCGGAGCAACTCATGTAGCCATAGTATAGTCCAGAACTAAAGGATGTACAATTTATTTTTTATATCAATCCTTTCAGCCTTGCTTTTTTCAGTCGTTTCTCTTGTATGCCCCAGCCACTGCCATATGAGCTATTTTACTGATAAAAGCCCGTAACGTCCTTGGGCAAAATCACTAACAAAATCAAGGGTTTATGTGAAATAATAGTCAACCAAGGCCCTTGAAAACAGAAGTACATAACAAAAACAGAAAAGCGCCTAAAAGTCCTTGCGGTGTTTTCAAACAGAAGATATAATGAGGCATGCCTTTTGTATACAAAAGCGCAAATGAAGATTGAGAGGGAGAATAGAAAATGAAAAAAACGCTCACCCTTGTCCTGTCCATGATGCTGCTGGTATCCTGTTTGGTCTTTCCCGCCCTGGCGGAAGATACCATTAAAATTGGCGGCATCGGCTGCCTATCCGGCACTTATGCTATGTATGGTATTGGTGTACGTAACGGAATTGATTTATATATTGAACAGTTAAACGCCGCCGGCGGTATTGACGGCAAGCTGGTTGAGGTTATTTGGGAAGACGATGAAGGCGCCCCGGAAAAAGCAACCAACGCTTATAATAAATTGGTTCAAAACGACGAGGTTGTAGCCATTTTAGGCTCCGTATTAACCGGTGCTACCGATGCAGTGGCTGACTACGCCGCAGAAGACGGTATTCCCATGATTACCCCTTCTGCAACAGCTTACTACATTACCACCGACCGGCCCAATGTGTTTCGCACCTGCTTTTTAGATCCCTTTCAAGGCATCAGCATGGCCAACTTTGTCAAAGATGAGTTTAATGCCACCAAACTTGCAGTTTTATACGAAAACGGCAGTGAATATTCAACTGGATTAAAGGATACCTTTATCGCCCAAGCCACCGCCAACGGCCAGGAAATTTTAGCCGTAGAAGCCTCGGCCAAAGGGGATGTAGACTTTAAACCCCAGCTGACGAAAATTAAAGAAATGAACCCTGAAGTGGTGTTCCTGCCTTACTATGGCCCTGAAGCCGCCTATATTCTGGCCCAGGCAAAAGAGTTGGGCCTTGAAACAAAATTTGTTGGCGCCGATGGCATCTCCAGTATTGTTGAGTCCATCAGCGATAAAAGCCTTTTAACCAACATGTATTATTCCGATCACTTCTCCAATAGCGCCGACAGCGAAATGGTAAAAACCTTCCTGGCAGGTTATGAGGCCAAATACGGTGAATTGCCCAGCATTTCCTTCTCGGCCACCAGCTACGATGCCGCCTTGGTTTTAACCACAGCCATTAAAAATGCCGGTTCTATGGCGTATGATGCCGTGGTGGATGCCATTAAAGCTACCAATGTAGAAGGAGTATCCGGGGTGATTACCTTTGATGACCATAACGACCCCATTAAAAGTGCCTTTATTTTAAACTTTGACGAGGAAGGAAATCAGGTCTTCGTCAAGCAGCAAAACCCATAACATAAGCTTCATTCGCCAGCTAATTGAACCTGTTATTGGGGGCAATGTATCTTCCAAGGGCCCTTTCCTCAAAGGTAAAATTTGCCGTTTTGAGGGAAGGGCTATGTTTATTATGATTGCGTCATGGTTGCAAAAATGAACAATGTAATAACAAAATCGGAACTGCAAAAATCAAAGTGGAAAGGATGAAAATCTTGCTTTTCCTTAATCAAATCATCAACGGCCTGGGCACAGGGGCCATTTATGCCTTAATTGCCCTTGGCTACACCATGGTATATGGTATTGTTCGGCTGATCAACTTTGCTCATGGGGATATTATTATGGTGGGCTCCTACACGGTGGTGTTGCTCATGGTCAATGTGGGCGTGCCTTTTCCTATTGCCCTTGTGGCTTCTATGCTAGTGTGTGTCTTATTCGGCGTAGTCATTGAGCGCATTGCCTACAGGCCTCTTCGGGAAGCCCCCCGCATTTCTTCGCTGATTACCGCCATTGGGGTCAGCTATTTTTTGCAAAACAGTGCCCAGCTTTTATTTTCAGCCAACCCCAGGCCTTTTCCAACCGTTATCCAAGCAGCGCCCATTGTCATTGGCCGTTTCAGCCTAAGCTTTATTACCCTTTTAACGGTAGTGGTATCGGTGATTTTGATGATTTTATTAACCTTATTCGTTCAAAAAACCCGTATGGGCAAAGCCATGCGCGCTGTAAGCCAGGACACGGGGGCCGCCAAACTCATGGGTATTAATGTAGATGTAACCATTTCCATTACCTTTGCCATTGGTTGTGCCCTGGCAGCCATTGGAGCCGTTTTATACAACATGGCCTACCCCGCCGTTAGCCCCACCATGGGTGCCATGCCCGGCTTAAAGGCCTTTATCGCCGCAGTGCTGGGAGGTATTGGCGTTCTTCCCGGTGCCATGCTAGGGGGCTTTATTCTAGGTGTGGCCGAAAGCCTGACCAAGGGCTTTATTTCCACCCAGTTATCCGATGCGGTGGTCTATGGTATTTTAATTGTGGTACTGCTGTCCAAACCATCGGGTTTGCTGGGCAATACGGCCCGCGAGAAAGTGTAAGGTGCCCATGATGACAAAAAAATTTAAATCCTATGCGCTTAACCTATCGGCAGTTTTTATTGCTTTCATTGTTCTTTCCGCTCTTATTCAAACCGGGGTTATCAACAAGTATTACGCAGGCATCTTAATTTTAGCAGGGATCAATATTATTATGACCGTTAGTCTGAACCTGACCACAGGCTTTTTAGGGGAGCTGGCCCTTGGCCACGCCGGATTTATGAGCGTTGGCGCCTTTACCGCCAGTATTATAACCAAAGCCATAACCGAAAGCTCGGCCCTTGATCCAACTCTTATTCTGCCCGTCTCCCTCCTTGCCGGTGGGCTTTTGGCTGCCGTCGCGGGACTGATTATCGGCATCCCTGCCCTTAGGCTAAGGGGAGACTATTTAGCCATTATTACCCTTGGCTTTGGAGAAATTATCCGGGTTATTATTCAAAACATGTCCATTACTGGTGGAGCTGCAGGCATCAGCCGTATTCCAAGGGTTAACAACTTTTCCATTACCTATTTTATTATGGTTGCCGTTATTGCCATGATGTTTACCCTTGGCCGCTCCCGCCATGGCCGGGCCATTATTTCCATTCGTGAAAACGATGTGGCGGCAGAGGCAACAGGCATTTCAACCACCTATTATAAAATTTTCGCCTTTACCCTGGCCGCCTTCTTTGCCGGCATTGCAGGAGGCCTATATGCCCATCATGTCGGCCGTATTTCCGCCGATTCCTTTGGCTTTAATAAATCTATCGAATACTTGGTAATGGTGGTTTTGGGGGGCATGGGCTCCATTACCGGAAGCATTATATCTGCCACAGCCTTAACTTTGTTACCGGAAGTTTTAAGGGAGTTTTCTGATTACCGCCTATTGGTTTACAGCATTTTGCTGGTGGTGATGATGCTCTTTCGCCCTTCAGGCCTAATGGGTACAGCTGAATTTTCCTTAGTGCGCCTGTGGGATAAAGTAGCGAAAAAATTTCCCCGCAAAAAGAAAGACCGGTCTCCCCTTTTGCCCGATGTACCCCGATATGACGTTGGAGAAAATGACGAGCCGGTGCTGGTAACCAAAAACCTGGGTATTCGCTTTGGCGGCCTTCAGGCGGCGGAGAATGTAAACCTATCCCTTCACGATAACGAAATTGTAGGTTTAATTGGCCCTAATGGTGCCGGCAAAACCACGGTATTCAATCTGTTAACCGGGGTGTACCTGCCCACAGATGGGGAAATTGTTCTGCTGGGCAAACCTGTTACCGGCAAAAAAACTCACGAAATTGTAACGGCGGGCATTGCTCGAACCTTCCAAAACATCCGCCTGTTTAAATCCATGACCGTGCTTGAAAACATCAAGGTGGCCTTTCACAGCCGCATGCACTATTCTGCTGGCAGCGGTATTTTTAGAACCCCCAGCTACGCCAGGGAAGAACAGGGTATCGACATTCGCGCCATGGAACTATTGCGGGTCTTTCAAATGGAAAATACCGCCAATGTGCCTGCCCATAGCCTGCCCTACGGCCAGCAGCGCAAGCTTGAAATCTGCCGGGCCTTGGCCACTAACCCCAAAGTGCTTTTGCTGGATGAGCCGGCAGCGGGAATGAACCCCATTGAAACGGCGGAGCTGATGGAAACCATTCGCTTAATCAGGGAACAGTTTTCCGTAGCAGTGCTATTGATTGAACATGATATGAAGCTGGTCATGGGTATTTGTGAACGGATTTATGTTCTAAGCTATGGCCAGGTCATTGCCGAAGGCTCCCCCGGTGAAATTGCTGCCAATCCCCAGGTAATTACCGCCTACCTTGGCAAACCCAAAGAAAAGGAGGCAGCCACCAATGCTTAATGTAAGCGACTTAAATGTGTTCTACGGCTCCATTCACGCCCTGCGGGACATCAACTTTTCCGTTGCCAAAGGCGAAATCGTAACCCTTATCGGGGCCAACGGAGCGGGAAAAACCACGGTACTCCACGCCGTATCAAGGCTGATTCCCGCTAAATCAGGGCAGATTGTTTTTAATGATCAGGAAATTACCAGCACCGAAGCCCATCAATTAGTGCCCATGGGGCTGGCCCAGGTACCGGAAGGCCGCCGGGTGTTCCCCTCAATGACCGTTTTAGAAAACCTAGAGATGGGTGCCTACACCAGAGGCAGTAAAAGCGAGATTGCCCAGGATTTAGACATGATTTTTCACCATTTCCCCAGGCTGAAAGAACGGGTAAAACAGGCCGCTGGCACCCTCTCTGGAGGAGAGCAGCAAATGCTGGCCACCGCCAGGGCCCTGATGAGCCATCCAAGCCTTTTGATGATGGACGAACCCTCCATGGGCCTATCCCCTATTTTGGTTGATGAAATTTTTTCCATTATCCAACAGATTAATAAAGAAGGCACTACTATTTTATTGGTAGAACAAAATGCCAACATGGCCCTTGGCATTGCCCACCGAGCCTATGTGCTGGAAACCGGCCGCATCGTAATGGAAGGAGAAGCCAAAGCCCTTTTAGACGATGCCAAGGTAAAACGAGCCTACTTGGGTACCTAAGCCTTTATATTGTTGCATCAAAAAAGCCTGTTCGGTGATAACATTGAACAGGCTTTTTTGTATTCACAGCTTAAGTTGACTTTTACTGCACCCTATCGGCAATGGCCGTTGCAGTTTTAGCCCTGTTGGCGGTAGATATTTCGTAAGTTTGTTTAAAGTATTCTAAATAAAGCACATCCAGCAAAAAGAACTGAGACATCTTCACCGCCATGGATCCTCCTTGTAAAGGGCCTTCGTTAGCCCCGCATAAAAGCACAATGTCGCACATTTTGCTTAAGGTGGATTTTTCATGCCTGGTAATGGCAATCAATTTAGCTCCAGCCTCTTTGGCCCGGGTAGCAACGTCAATGGTATCCTTGGTGGCGCCGGAGTAAGAAAATAAGATAGCCACATCTTTTTCATCCATTAAGGCTGCTTCCATTAGTTGCAAGTGTAAGTCTTCCGTTAAATAAGCCTTGGGGGTAATGCGCATAAAACGGTTTTTTGCTTCAAGGGCTGTAACCATAGAGCCCCCTACGCCAAAAAAGTGAATTCGGCCGGCATCAACTAACCATTGCACCGCTTTTTCAATATCCTTAAGGCTGACTGCCTGGTAGGTTTCCTGAAGGGCAGTAACGTTGGAGGAGAGAACTTTTTGCACCACTTCCTCTAAGCTATCTTTAAAGCTAACGGCACCTGTTAGCTGAATAGCTGCCGCCTCTTCAGAGCTGGCGGCAATGGCTTGGGCAACATGCATTTTAAAATCCTGGTAACCTTTTTGGTCTAAATCACGGCAAAAGCGGAACACGCTGGTTTCCCCAACACCGCAGGCCTCGGCCAAGTCGTTAATAGATTGATAGACTACTTTATGGGGGTTGTTCAGCACATAGTCAGCCACCTGTTTTTCGGCCCTGGTAAAGCCCTCGTATTGTCTGCGTATTCTAGATAAAATATCGTCCACTTTCCTTCCCCCTTGTATGGTCTTTTCTATACACATTATATCAGCAAGGCTGTTGAAACACAATAATAAAAAGAAATTTCTTTTATTATAAAAAAGAGGAAAATATTTTTATTTTTCTATTGACATTTGATTTTACCTGTTATACAATCATAATCAATGAATACAACATCACAAAAGAACCACTCCTGCATCGATAAATAAAAAAAATTTCCTTTTATTTTTCACTGTTTATAAGGTCTATCTTAAATCATAAGGAGAATAACATGACAAAACAGGATATTTTAACAACGATTAAAGGACAGCTGATTGTCTCCTGCCAGGCTTTGCCGGAGGAACCCTTATATGTAGCGGAAAAATCTATTATGTATTTAATGGGCCGGGCAGCAAAACAAGCCGGAGCAGCTGCCATTCGAACCAACAGCGTGCGGGATGTGGTTGCCATAAAAGAAGAAACTGCATTGCCTGTTATTGGCCTCATTAAGCAAAACTACCCCAATATACCTGCCCACATTACCCCTACCATGGCCGAAGTGGACGCCCTTTATAAGGCCCAGGCCGATATTATTGCCTTGGACTGTACTCTGCGCCCTCGGGAGGGCGGCATAACCATTAACGCATTTCTTTCGCAAATTCGTCAAAAATATCCAAAAGCCCTTTTAATGGCAGATATTTCAACCTTTGAAGAGGGGGTTAATGCCTACGAGCAAGGAGTCGACTTTATCGGCACCACCATGAGCGGCTATACCTCCTATTCTCCCCAAATTAAAAAGCCGGACTTCGAACTGATTCGCCGCCTGAGCAAAGCTGTTCCCATTCCCGTAATCGGCGAAGGACGGGTTCACTGTCCCAAGGAGGCTGTTCAGGTTTTACAAGCTGGTGCCTATTCAGTAGTTGTAGGCGGGGCCATTACCCGGCCGCTGGAAATTGCAAGCCGGTTTGTACAGGCCATCAAGGAGGTTTAGCATGAACCTTTTATGTATTGATATTGGGGGCACCGCAGCCAAAATGGGCCTGGTGGATGATCAGGGAAAGGTTCTGGCCCAAAGGGAAGCCGTTGTGGCCTTTGACCAATACCAAACCCCTATTCTAACCACGGTTTTACAAAAGTCCAAGGCATTTTTAATGGAAGAAGGTTCTAACGTACAGGGCATCGGCATTTCAGCTACAGGCCAAATCGACATGAACCTGGGCTTTGTGGCCGGCACCTGCGGCAACCTGCCTGGGTGGGTCGGTACTCCCCTAAAGCAAGCCTTTGAAAAAAATTTCAATTTGCCCACTGCCGTATTAAACGATGCCAACAGTGCCCTTTTGGGCGAACAATGGGTCGGCGGTGCCAAAGGTATAGAAGATGCGGTGATGGTCACCTTGGGTACCGGTGTTGGGGGCGGCATTCTCTCAGGGGGCCGACTGGTAACCGGCAGCCAGGGATTTGGCGGAGAGTTGGGCCATATGCCCATTAACGTAAATGGCCTTTTATGTACCTGTGGCAATAGGGGGTGCTACGAACAGTATGCCTCGGTAACGGCCCTTATAAAAAGTGCTGAGCCCTGGCTTAAAGAACTTGGCATTACGGCCAATGGCCGCAATATATTTGCATTAGCTCAAAACCACAACGAAAAGGCCATGGCAGCTCTTGAAGAATGGATTGATGCCATTGCCGCAGGCCTTGTAGGCTTTACTCATCTGTTTAACCCACGCTTACTTTTGATTGGAGGAGGTGTAAGTGCCCAAAAAAACCTGCTGATTGAACCCCTTAGAAAAAAAGTATTTCAAAAAATTATGCCCCGCTATCGGGAAAACCTTATGGTAGCGGCGGCGACCCTTGGCAATACCGCAGGGATGCTGGGGGCGGCCAAACACTGGCTTAATACAGCAGTTTCTTAATTGGTTACCCAAATGGCCAAGGCCATTGGAAAATATGAAGGAGGAACATCCGAATGAAAAAATTTGCAGCCCTTATGTTAACCTTGATCATGGTTTTGGCCATGGTTCCTGCCCTGGCAGAGGAAAAAGTGGAAATTACCTTTTGGGACTTCCCTAACTTTACCCAGGAAGATGGCGTCGCCGGTTCTTACGAACAAAAAATTATTGCCGCCTTTAACGAAAAGTACCCCAACATTACCGTAAACCTTGAAATGCTGGATTTTGATGCCGGCCCCGAAAAAATAACTACCGCCATTTTGGCCGGTACTACTCCCGATGTGATTTTTGATGCCCCTGGCCGTATTATTACCTGGGCCCAGGCCGGTGCCTTAGCTCCTTTGGATGATATGCTTAGCCCCGAGGACATTGAAGATTACGGCGCTTTCTTGGCGGCCTGTAAGTATGATGACAAGGTGTATATGTACCCTCAAGGTTCTGCCCCCTTCCTAATGGCCTTTAACAAAACCATGCTGGAAAAACACGGCCTTTTGGACATGATTAACTTAGAAGGGGACCGCTCCTGGACCCTGGAACAGTACGAAACCCTTCTTCGTGCCCTTAAAGAAAAAGGGGAAATGGGCGCTGTAATTTTTGCCCGTACCCAAGGAGGGGACCAGGGAACTCGTGCGTACCTGGCCAACCTCTATGGTGGTTCTGTTTTAAATGAGGATATGACCGAATACACCTTAAATAACGATGCCGGCGTAAAAGCTTTAGACTGGGTTGTAAACATGTGCAATGAAGAATTGCTTATTAACGGCAGCGCCTATGACGGCACCGGGGCTATTGATGAGTTTTGTTCAGGCCGCGTAAGCCACACCATTCTCTGGTCTCCCGGCTTATTAAAAACCCGGGCCGCCGAACTTGAAGAAATGGAAATTGAAACCGTGTTTGTGCCCTTCCCCTCTACTGCCCAAACGTATCATCTGGAGTTCCTGGCTGCCGGGATGTGCGTGTTTGACAATGGCGATCCTGCCAAAATCGAAGCTGCCAAAAAGTTTGTTGACTTTGTATGTAACGATGAAGTATGGGGCCCTGCCAATTTAGAGTCCACGGGCAACTTCTCTCCCCGGGCCAGCGTAAAAGTTGAATCCGACAACCCTGAAGTATTGTATGCTGCATCCACCAATGCAAACTACGGCGCCTATTACAACACCGTTACCGGCTTTGCCGAAATGCGTACCTTCTGGTTCCCTGCCCTTCAGGCCGCTTTAAACGGCGAAGTGACTGCCCAGCAAGCCATGGACGACTTTGTAGCCAAAGCCAACGAAACCTTGATTGCTAAGTAATCACTCACCTTTTTCCATTCTTTTTCCCGGGGAGGGGCATCCCCCTCCCCCATTTAAAGAGCAAGGAGGCTCCCCATGAAAAACACCGGTATGAGAAGTATGCTTAAAAAACACAAGCTACTCTGTCGGGAGACGGCTGTCTCCTATGCCTTTTTACTTCCGGCCCTAATTGCCTTTGCCGTGTTTGTCCTCACCCCCATCGTTCAAGGGTTCATCACCAGTTTTTACAACTACAGCTTAAAAGATTTTGATTTTATTGGTTTTGAAAACTACCGAAGGCTCTTTACAGACGAGATTTTTCTAAAGTCTTTAAAAAACACCATTATTTTAGTGGTGGGCATTGTACCCATTATTATTTTGTTTTCTCTTTGGGCTTCCAATGCCATTTATCAGCGCAGTTCACCCTTGCGGTCTTTTTTCAGGGTGGTTTTATACCTGCCTGTGGTTACGGGCACCGTTTCCGTTATTGTGGTATGGAAATGGATTTATGATGGCTTAAACGGTATTTTAAACTATGTGCTTACCACATTAAACATTACATCTTCCAACATCATGTGGCTGGGGGATAAGACCTGGGCCCTGCCGGCTATTATGCTAGTGCTCCTGACCACTTCCGTTGGCCAGCCAGTTATTTTATATGTAGCAGCCCTTGGCAATATTGATCAAAGCTACATTGAAGCCGCCGAAATCGACGGGGCTTCCCGCTGGAAGATATTCACCCATATTAAATGGCCAATGCTTATGCCCACCACCTTATATATTGTGGTTATTTCGACCATCAATTCTTTTCAATGCTTCTCCCTCATTCAGCTTTTAACCAGCGGCGGGCCCAACTACGCCACCTCTACAGTGATGTACCTGGTTTATGAAAAAGCTTTTAAGCTCTACCAGTTTGGTTATGCTAACGCCATGGGGGTTATTCTTGCCATTATTATCGGGGCCATATCCGTTATACAATTTAAAACCTTTGGCAACGATGTTGAATATTAAGGAGGAATGAAAATGATAAGCAAAACAAAAGAACTTAAAACCCGTTATGCTTCCTCTGTCGGTTCCTCCAAGCTTACCCTGGGCAACACCATCAGCCTCGCTTTTTTATGGGGCATTACAGCTTTGTTGTTCCTCTTTCCCTTTTATTGGGTGGTTACCGGTTCCTTAAAATCCCGTAAGGCTACGCTGATGCTGCCCCCCCAGTGGTTCCCTTTAGAACCTACCCTGGATAACTACCGTACCTTGTTTAAAAACCCTGCTGTTACCTGGTTTTTAAACAGCCTGGTGATTGCTCTGGTTACCATGGTTATTGTATGTGTCATCGCCTCGTTGGCCGGCTATGTACTGGCGAAAAAGCGCTTTATAGGCCAAAAGGTTGTTTTTGGTTTTTTTGTAATGGCCATGGCCCTTCCCAAGCAGGTTATTCTTGTTCCTTTGGTACGGTTGATGGCAGGCTGGGGCTTACACGATAATTTATGGGCGGTTATTTTAGGGTCAATCGGCTGGCCCTTTGGTATTTTTTTAATGAAACAGTTTTCCGAAACCATTCCCGGGGAACTCCTTGAAGCCGCTAGAATTGACGGCTGCGGCGAATTGCGCACCTTTGGCACCATTGTATTGCCCCTGGTTAAATCGGGCATCGCCGCCCTTGCCATTTTTACCTTTATCACCTCCTGGAATGATTATTTCCTCCAGCTGATCATGCTTAACAAACGTACCAACTTAACCCTGCAGCTGGGCATTGCTACACTGCAAACGGAGTTTTCCACCAACTATGGGCTTTTATCTGCCGGGGCTACCTTTGCGGCACTACCTATTATCATTGTGTTTGTCAGTTTCCAAAAATATTTTACCCAAGGCATTACCATGGGTGCCGTAAAAGGCTAACGGAGGAGGTATTTGTATGAAGAAGATTAAACTAAAAGAAATCACCGGTGTTATTCCCGCCCTGCTCACCCCCTTTGATGAAAAAGAAAATTTCTCCCCTAAAAAAATGGAGGGGTTGGTTAAGCACCTCATGGGCTACGATATTGGAGGCCTGTATTTAACCGGCAGTACCGGCGAAGGCTTTATGATGACAAACCCGGAGCGGATGGAAGCCGTAGAGGTGGTTCTTGATCAAACCAAAGGCAAGGTACCGGTCATTGTCCATGTAGGAGCCATCAGTACCAAACAAAGCGAAGAACTAGCCCGCCATGCCCAACAAAGCGGCGCCGATGCCATTTCCTCAGTACCTCCTATTTACTGGAAATTCAGCGATGAGGCGATTGCCGGCTACTATAGGGATCTGGTTCAGGCCAGCGGCTTGCCCATGGTGGTATACAATGTTGCCCTGGCTGGCCTCGTCAGCTTTGATATGATATTAAAACTTGGCAAAATTGAAGGAGTTCAAGGCATTAAGTATACTGCCAGCAGCCACTACGACCTTTTTCGCATTAAAGAAGCTTTGGGCCAGGATTTCATGGTCTATTCCGGCAGTGATGAAATGGCCGCCAGCGGTCTTACCTTTGGGGCCGACGGATTAATCGGATCTACTTATAACCTTTTGAGCGATATTTTTATCCGCATCCTAAAGGCCGAAAAAGAAAGCAACATCCCTCTTTTGCGAACCCTCCAGCAGGGAGCGAACGATGTGATCTTCACCCTTTTGCAATATGACTTAATCCCCGCTTTAAAACTTGGCTTAAAATGGATGGGGGTAGATGCAGGCATCTCCCGCAGGCCTTTTACCCAATATACAGCCCGTGAAGAACAGGCCATTCAACAAGCTCTTGCCCCCCTTCAAAGCAAATTAAAAAATTTGCACATCGATTTTTTGAAAAAAGCCAGCCTTTGATTTCACAGTAAGTCATTAAAACCTATAGTGCAGTCTGCACCCCTTGTCATGTTACAAGGGGTGTTTTTTATAGGGGCATTGTTCTTCCCCCGTGCAATTGCTACGCTTAGTTGAAACAAGAGGCCTCTCGTGGTATATTGAGTGAAGATTGGTTTTAAAACAATGGGTAAACCGCTGTGATTTTATCAAAGGAGGGGAGATGATGTATCTATTTTATCTTGTTTTTTTAATTCCAGTGGGCGCTTTTTTCTATAATATGTATTCTTTAAAAAAACGGGAAAAAGCAAAAAAACAGAGGTTTTCATCCTCCTTCGGTAAAACAAAATATGCCGTATCCTCTGCCCCAAAGGAAGTTTCCCCCTATTGGCATCATGTAAAAAGAAAACTTTCATCCAAAACCTATGTAGATGAAACCACTTGGAACGATCTTTCGATGGATGATGTTTTTATGGCTATCAACAACTGTCAAACATCCCCTGGGGAGGATGTTTTGTTTGCTTCGCTTCATCAAAATCAAAAACAAAATGATCAGCAGCAAAAAGACTTTGAAGCTTGGCAAAGTTACTTAAACGAAAATCCTCAGGTCCGTTTGCAATTGCAAATGCATTTTGACGGCCTTGGCAAAAGCCCTTCCACTCCCTTAATTGACCTGTTTGAATACCCTGAAAACTTTACTCCCTATAAAAAAGAACTTATAAGCATCCTTGGTTATATCCCCCTTTTAACTCTTCCTCTGGCTTTTATAAGCCCCTTGGCCGCAATGCTGTTTTTTCTGGTTTCATCGCTAAGCAATGCTTTTGTTTTTTATCAATTCAATCAAAAACTTCAAAACGAACACCCGGTTATCGCCTACCTTAGCTTTTTCCTTTATGCTGCCAATAATATCTTTAAAACCTTATCTGTTTCGCAGCTTCCTCAGGGTGAAAAAGCCCTTGACGCCTTTTCACTCTTTAAAAAAACCTCCGCTCGTTTTTCAAGGGTATCTGAATTAAATGTATACACCAACAACGAATTGGTTATGATTGTGCGCTCCATTCGAGTGCTTTTTCTACGGCAAATTATTGCCTACAATAAAGGGGTTTCCATTGTAAAAAATCATTTGGATTCTTTATATTTTTTATATCAGTACATCGGCTCTCTGGATATGGCCATTTCCACCCTGGCCTATCGCAAAAGCCTGCCTTATTACTGCCTGCCCCGGTATGAAAAAAACATTGTCATTAACGCACAGGAGGCCTACCACCCCTTGCTCCCCAGCGGTGTGCCCAACAGCCTTATGGCGGATAAAAGTATTATTCTCACAGGCTCCAACGCCTCGGGTAAGTCCACCTTTTTAAAAACCATGGCCTTAAATGCCATTTTTGCCCACAGCATTCATACCTGCTGCGCCAGGGCCTTTATCCTCCCCGACGCGCCTGTATATACCTCTATGGCCATTTCCGACAGCATATTTAAAGGGGAAAGCTACTTTATTGCAGAAATTAAATCCATTAAGCGCATTTTAACCGCCGCCAAACAAGCCCCTTGCCTGTGCTTTATTGATGAAATTTTGCGGGGCACCAACACCATTGAGCGGATTGCCGCCTCCACAGCCATTTTAGAGCAAATTTTAGACCTGCCTTGTTTGTGTATGATTGCCACCCATGACATTGAACTAACCGAAATATTTAAAGGCCTGTATGATCAGTACCACTTTAGAGAAACCATTATAAACAACGACATTACTTTTAACTACATCCTCTACCCGGGTCCCTCCAAAACCAAAAACGCTATTGAACTTTTAAACTTGCTGGGTTTTGAAAAATCAGTTATTCAAAAAGCGAAGAACCTGGCCCAATATTTTGAACAAAACAATCACTGGCTTTCACTAAAAAATGAAGACCGCGAAGATGAAAGCCAAGCATTAAACTAAAGGAGTTCCTATGACCTTATTACCTGCACTGGATGAGCGTCTGCAAGGCGCCTTTGACCTTTATCCCCATTGTAATACCGGAGTCGATATCGGCTGTGACCATGGCCACCTGCCCCTTCATTTATTGGTTAAAAACCGATGCAATAACATGATTTTAACCGACATTAGTCCAAAGGCTTTAAGAAAAGGGCAACAATTAATGGAAAATTACCAATTGACCAGCCGTAGCCAATGCCTTGTGGGCAATGGCCTAAGCCCTCTAACCCAAAAAGTGGATGCCCTTAGTATTTTAGGCATGGGCGGCAATACCATTTGCCAAATTTTACTGGCCCACCCTGAAAAGCTTAAGCAGGCCGACCTTATCCTTTCAGCCCATACCCAAACCGATAAAATTAGGGCCGTGCTGCCTACTTTAGGCTACCGCCTTGTTAACGAGGCAGTGATTAAGGCTAACCGCCGCTATTATGTTCTTATGAAAGCCCAACCGGGAACAGCTGCCTACAGCCAAAAAGAACTGCTTTTAGGCCCCCTGCTCCTTCAAAAAAAGGATGAAAAAACCCTGGCGTACTGGCAATGGCAACAGCAGGTTTTTAAAAAGGCCCTTTTAGGCCAGGAGCAGAGCACCACCCCCTTAACCAAAGAAAAGCAATTTGCAAAAACCTATCTGAGATATTTGGAGGAAGTGTGCTTATGATGATAACAGTAGAGCATATTTATAACCTGATTAACCAGCTGGCCCCTTTTGAAACAGCAGAGCCCTGGGATAACGTAGGCTTGATTGTAGGCAATAAAACCGATGAAGTAAAAGGTGTTTTATGTGCCCTTGACTGTACCCAAAAAGTCATTGACGAAGCCCTTTTGCTAGGTGCCAATGTTATTTTTACCCATCATCCCCTTTTGTTTGATGCCACAAAGCAGCTTCATACCCATCAAGGAGAAGGGCTTCTTATTGCAAAATTGATTGAAAACCGTATTGCCTTAATCAGCGCCCACACCAATGGAGATTTAGCCTCTATGGGCACCAGCGATACCCTGGCTGCCCTTTTTGATTTAAAAGATTCCATCCGGGAAGGCTATGTGATTACCGGCACCCTGCCAGCCCCCCTAACCGGTGAAGCCCTGGCCCTTTTAGCCCAAGAGAAACTTCATTTTCCCACCAGGCGATACGGCGATCAGAATCGCCTAATTACCCGATTATCCGTAGGTGCGGGGGCTTACGGCGAAGGCTGGGAAAAAGCTATGGCCCACGGAGCCCAGGGCTATTTAAGCGGCGAGTTTAAGCACCATGAAATTGTTGAAGGGGTAGCTCAAAGCATGGTTCTGATAGATGGAGGCCACTTTGCAACAGAAGTGCCGGGCCTGTTTTCTCTGGGCGAATGTTTACAAAATGCCCTGAATGAATTACAATATAAAGTAGTCGTATATTACTCTTCTATACACCCTTATTTTATTTAAGGCTGTTTTAGAAGGTTGCTAGTATATATTCATAATTTAAAGGAGGTTTTTTTATGGAGCAGATAGAAATGCTTTGGCAATATCAACAAGCCGATATCGCAGCTGACCGCTTTGAAAACAAAATGCGCCGCTCCCCTAACAGGGTGAAGCTGATAAAAATACGCGATTTTATTTTAGAGCAACAAGAAGCCATTAAAGCCATTGAAAAAGAAGTTCTCTCTATGGCCGATCGGATTGATATTTTAAAAGAAGCGGTGACCCGCACCAAAGAGCAGCTCACAGGGATAGCAACCCGTTTTGAGCAGGAAGCCCCTGCCACCCTTGACGAAGCGAAAGCCTATACCTCTGATTTAAAAAGGCTGCTGGAAACCATTACTCAGTACGAACAGGAGATTGGTCAAATCAGCCAACTTTCAAAAGAAAAAAATCAGCACCAGTACGACATCCGCTTAAGTGCGGCCAAGAAGAAAAAAGAAATGGACGAAGTAAAGGCCGTTTACGACCAGGAGCTTCAAAGCCACACAAAGGAACTGGAAGAAAAGCGCCAGGAGGCTAAAGAGAGGGCAAAAGGCATTGAACCTGATTTACTTAATAAATACAGCGCCATTAAAGCCCACGTAACCCCGCCTATGGCCAAGCTGCTAAACGACCAGTGCGGCGGCTGCAATATGTCCCTTCCCTCGGCCACCTTAAGAAGCATTAAGTCCGACCATGCCATTATTGAATGTGAAAACTGCGGCCGGATGCTTGTGCAATAAGCATAAAAGTAAAAAGCCCTTAAAAGGCTTTTTGCTTTTTGTTTAAAAGGCCCTTTTATAGGGAATGGGAAGGGTAGCGTATTTACTTTGTTTTATTTATATAGGAGGATGCCAAATGAATAAAGTCGTCTTTTTTGCCTTCCAGGGGGAGAAAATGTGCTTTTTGCACCTGCTCTTTAATGCCATTGACATGAATAAAAAGGGCATTGAAACCAAAATCGTCATCGAGGGAAAGGCCACAGCCCTTATTCCAGCCATGATTGAAGAAGAAAATCCCCTCTTTAAACAGGTTGTGGATTTAAATTTAATCGACAGTGTATGTAAGGCTTGCGCCAATCAGATGGGCGTTCTTGCCTTTGTACAGGAAAAAACCTCCCTTCCTTTAAATGATGAGCTGATGGGTCACCCCCCAATGGCGCCTTATATTGAGAAAGGGTACCAGCTGATTACCTTATAACCCCGCTTAGGCGACCTATCGTTTAACCGGTTTAAAGTCGCAACAAGATGCTATAGCAGCATCAAAGGTGCTGAATGAAGAAGATTCTTTTCAAAAGGGCTTTATCTGGAAAAGCGTGGTGCAAAACTTTGGCACGGGACTGCCTTTGCAATGACCAGCATGCGGTAGAGTAGATGGATAGGACCAATTAACCTTTTTAATGCTTTGAGTTATTGCTTTATCTTGCATTTGGGTAAAATTTAAATAGTAAAAAAGCCTTGATTAAAAAATCAGGGCTTTTTAATTTCACTTTGTTAAGAGCTGGTCCTTCATTATTTTATTGTTTATAAATAAGGAATCATAGCGGATAAACGCTCAAAGATTAAATGAGGTTTTACATCCGATTTTTTCTCATCCTCCAGGGTTGCTTCCCCGGTGAGAACCAAAATACTGGTCATGCCAAAGTTTACACCGGTGGCAATATCCGTGTAAAGCCGATCCCCTACCATCGCCAGTTCTTCTGCCTTCAGCCCTGTTTTTTTCAAAGCTTCGGTAACGATGCCTGTATGGGGTTTGCCAATTATTTCATCGGGCCGCCTGCCGGTGCTGGCTTCAATAAAAGCAATCATTGCACCGATATCGGGGGCATAGCCTGTTTCCGTAGGGCAATTAAAGTCGGGATGGGTAGCAATGTAGGGCAGGCCTGCCCGCACAAAATCGCAAACATCTGTCATTTTTTGATAGTCCATGGTGGTATCGTAAGCAATTAACACATAATCCGGGGTTTTTTGATCAAATTCCAGGCCCATCTCTTCCAATTCTTCCCTTAGTTGCTCGTTGCCCAGCAAAAAGGGTTTCTTCCCGGGAAAAGTGCGAAGGGCATATTCACCGGCAGCCTGGCCGGAGGTTAATACGTGAATAAACTCTTGAGGTACATTCATCTTTTTCAATTTTTGCTCGTATACCTTGCCTGATTTTGAGGAGTTGTTGGTTAAAAACAAGGTTTGCCTTCCGGATTTTTTACAGGCCTGCAAAAATTCAAGAGAGCCTTCCAGCAAATGATCACCTAAATAAAAAGTTCCGTCCATATCTAGCAAAAAGCATTTTACCTGGGCAAGTTTTTCCTGAATTTTATGGTCATTCAACATTTTATCCGAGCTCCTTTAATTAAGTTAGTACTTTGCGCAAAAAATCCTGGGTTCGCTGCTCTTTAGGGTTACCAAACAGCTTTTCCGGCACATCTTGTTCAACAATCAGTCCTTCATCCATAAAGATAACCCGATCCCCCACTTCTCTTGCAAAGCCCATTTCGTGGGTTACAACCACCATGGTCATCCCCGTATCGGCCAAGTCCTTCATTACATCCAGCACTTCCCCTACCATTTCAGGGTCCAGGGCGCTGGTAGGCTCATCAAAAAGCATCACTTCCGGATTCATAGCCAAAGCCCTTACAATGGCAATACGCTGCTGCTGCCCACCAGATAATTGCTTTGGATACACTTTCGCCTTTTCCTCCAGCCCTACCCGTTTTAACAGGGTAATGGCCTTTTGGGTAGCTTCTTCCTTACTCATCAGCTTTAAGCTAACTGGGGCTAGGGTAATGTTATCAATAACATTACGGTGGGGAAATAGGTTGAACTGCTGAAAAACCATGCCCATTTTTTGCCTTACTTTATTTATATTCACCTTGGGGCCTGTAATGTCCTCCCCGTCAAAGAAAATTTGCCCCCCTGTGGGCTGCTCAAGAAGGTTTAAACAGCGCAAAAAGGTTGATTTACCACTGCCTGAAGGCCCGATAATGACCACCCGGTCCCCATCTTGTATCTCTTGGTCGATGCCCCGGAGTACGTGTAAATCGCTAAAGGTTTTCTGCAAATTTTTAACGGTTATCACCTTGGCGCAACCTCCCTTCCAGTTTTTGTATGAACAGAGTAAGGATAGAAACAATAACAAAATAGAACACGGCCGAAATAATATAAGGGGTAAAGGCCGAATAGGTTCTGCTGCGCACATAGTCGGCAGCCTTGGTTAAATCTGTTAAGGCAATATAAGCCAGCACAGATGTTTCTTTAATCAGGGCGATAAATTCGTTGCACAGGGCCGGCAAAGATGCCTTTAAGGCCTGGGGCAATATGATTAAAGCCATGGTTTTGCTGCTTGAAAGGCCTAAGGAACGCCCGGCCTCCACCTGTCCTTTATCAACAGATAATATGCCGCCTCGGATGATTTCGGCCACATAAGCGGCGCTGTTTAAGCCACATACAATGGCTCCTAAAATCACCTTGTCCATACGAATCGCCGCAAAAACCCCATGAGCAAAAATGAGCACCTGTAGTAAAAGCGGAGTGCCCCGCACAACGCTAATGTAGGCCCCGGCAATTTTTCCTAAAAAGGTTGATTTGCCTTTTTTGGTTTTCGGTAACCTTAAAAGGGCCAAAACCGTACCTAAAATAACCCCGATAATGGCAGCTGCAAAGGCTACCTGCAGGGTAACACCAAGCCCTTTTAAGTACTCCATATACCGGTTTTCGGAAATAAAATTGATGTATATTTCTTTATAGATGTTTTCAAAAAAATTTCCTTGGCCGGACAAAACCTTTTCCTGCATGGTGCTCCATAGTTGTTCAAAATAATTTCCTCTCTGCGCCGCTTCCACTAACAGCAATCCAATCCCCCATTCCTTCACCTTAAATAAACCAAGTGCATTATAACACACTTAAAATCCTTTTCCTATACGGTAAAACGTGATAAAAGGCAGTCATCACTGCCTTTTAAATTCACATGCCTTTATAAAATTTATTCAGCTGCACTGGGAAAATATTTTTCAATCAACCCTTCCAAAGTGCCATCTTCCTGAATACGTTTAATGGTGGCGTTTACTGAAGCCAACAGCTCTTCATTCCCCTTGGTAAGGGCAATAGCGTAGGCTTCATCTTCAAAAGGCATTTCAACGATTTCAAGTTCTGGGTTATTTAAGGCCTTTAAAATGTTGGCCGCTACAGGGGCGTCAATAACCACCGCATCAATTTTTCCGTTAGCCAATTCCATAAAGGCATCTAAACCCTTGGGAAAGCGAAGGATTTCAGCATCGGGATATTCACTTACAATCAAGTCACCGGTAGTTCCTTCTTGTACGCCGATAACGGCTTTTTGAAGGGCATCAAAATCGGTAACGGCACTGCCTTTTTTAATTACACAGGCTTGAATGGCATTATAGTAAGTATCGGAAAAATCGACGCTGATCATTCTTTCTTCCGTTACCGTCATTCCCGCAATGCCAATATCGGCTTTGCCGGAGTTAAGGGCAGGAATAATGGCCGGAAATTCCATCGCCTCTACCTTAAAGGCCATGCCCAAGTCCTTTGCAACTTCGGCGGCAATGTCAATGTCCAAGCCTACGGTTTCTCCGCCTTCAATGTATTCAAAGGGAGGAAACTCGGGGTTGGTGGCAACAACCAGGATCTTTTCTTCCCCCAGGGCAATAGCGGCTGTAAGCAGTAACATGAATACCATACACAGGGCGGTTAATTTTTTCATCATGATCTTCTCCTCCTAAAATTCAGTGTTTACTCACTTGAATAAACTTATTATAAATGGCCTTTTTCCCCTTGTCAATAGTTTTTTGAATTTTTATTCTAATTATTGCATTATTATTCATTGGGTGCATCTTTACTTTTTTTTGAAAATGAAGTACATTATTCTTAACCAAGGAAAGGACTGAACTGCTTGATTCATGTAATTATCAACCCTGTTGCCGGCAACGGCCATTCAGCAAAAGTTGGAGATCAAATTTGTGAAAAATTAAAAGAAAAAAACCTTCCCTTTACTGTAAGCACCACCACCCACCCAGGCCACGCTAAAGTCCTTTCGGCCCAAGCCGCCCAAGAAGGCATAAAAACCGTTTTGAGCGTAGGGGGCGACGGTACCGCCTATGAGGTTATTGCAGGCCTGGCTTTTACCGGTTCAGCCCTTGGCATTATTCCCGCCGGAACAGGAAACGACGTTATTAAAACCCTGGGCCTGCCTAAAAAGCCCTTGGAGGCCCTGGAACATATTTTAGACCACCCCCCCAAACAAATTGACCTTGGCCGCTATAACGACCATCTTTTTTTAAATGTTTGCGGTATGGGTTTTGACGTGGCGGTTCTTGAGCACTCGGAAAAAGCGAAAAAATACGTGCGGGGCTTGCTTCCTTATTTATATGGGCTGATTAAAACCATTATTACCTTTAAGCCCTCTCCCATGAAAATTTCGATTGACGGCAAAGCCCTTCCAGATGAGGCTTATTTAGTCTGTTCTGTTGCCAACGGCCGCTACATCGGCGGGGGCATTCCCATTGTCCCCAACGCCAACATTAACGATGGCCTGCTGGACGTGGTCATTGTAAAAAGTGTTCCAAACTATAAGCTGCCCAAATATTTGCCCGGCCTTTTAGGGGGCAAAATCTTAACTTTTCCCATTACTTCCCACTATTTATGTAAAAGTGTTACTATTGAATCAAGCAACATGAAAACCAATGTAGACGGCGAAATTTTACCCTTGAGTAAGGCCACCTTTGAGCCCCTGCCCCAGGCTTTGTGGGTTCATTACTAGTGTAGTTTATACTACAAGCTTCCTTACAGCGCATATAGATGAAAGGATGTGTAGCAAATGAAAAAAAGCATGTCAACAATTCTAATCTCCTTTTTGCTTTTTATGTGCTTTACCCTGTTTCCCTTTACTGTTTTTGCCGAAGAAATTGACTGGACGGATGTGGCGGATGAACCGGTTTTGCACCTTCTCGCTCCTTTGCCCCGCCAGGGCTATGGTAAAGGCTCTACCCTTCAGGTAACGGTTTCAGCCCAGCATGTAACCCATATTGAAGTAACCCTCGACTGGCAGGAGGACTCCCTTTTTATGACCCAGCAAGGAGACACCTTTGACTATTTGTTCACCTTGCCAAAGCTGACTACAGGCCTTACCGTTAAAGTAAAAGGCTACGGTGATACGGATCACAATGGTTATCCCCAAGTCGTCGAAGTTGAGCGGAAGGTGCCTTCCCCTAAGGAAGCCTTGATTAACCAAATGTTTGACCTGGCCTACGAAAACTCGAAAGACAAGCGCTACAAATTTGCCCCAGCCCAGGAAGATCACCACATTGGCTTGTGCAAAAACTACGTCATGCGCCTTTTTGATACTTTTGCCCCAGACTATGGCATGCTGGCCTATGAGGATTTGCCCCTGTACATGCCAAAGAACAATAGCCTGGTTAACTGCGCCCCCTATGACTATGGCATCGAGTGGCGTTATGATGTTGCCCAAGACGGCAGCCCATTTGAAATTGCGGCCCAGTTCAAGTATAATAATGATCTGACCAAAGAAGAAAATGAAGCCCTGGCCCGAGAGATGATGGAGCAGATTCAGGCTGGTGATTTTTTTCAAATGGTTGGTTTTTATGGCGGGGGAAACGGGCCTCATTCCCTGTTGTTTATGAGCGATTACGATCCTTTAACCGATAACTTGTACTGGACTGACAGCAACATGCGAGGCACACGCATTGACGGGGTGCGCTGGGGCTATTTACAGTACTATGTTGACAACACCGCCAAATGGTTTATTGATGCAATTAACACCCCAAAACGGGGCGCTACCGTATATCGGCTGCGTGACGACTTGTTTCGCCGCTGATATTTTACCCCTGTAAAAGGAAAGGAGATTCCCTATGGCTGATTTTTTTGATTCCCTTAAAAAAGCATGGATTAAAGCCATTGAAGTGGTGGGCGATACTGCCACCAATCTGGCCGACAGCGCCAAAACCAAGGTGGATGAAATGAACTTATCCACCAGCCGCAAAGACCTTCTTTATCAACTAGGTGAAATAGCCTATCAGCTTTGGCTGGAAGGCCAGCCCTTTCCCCAAGAGCTTGAAGAGATGTTTGCAACTTTGAAAGAATTTGATGACCAATTAAGCACCATTGCCGCCCAGCGCAATGCCGCCAAGGAAGAAAAAATACAAAAGGCTACCCAAGCCGCCATGGAAGAAGAGGAACTGGCCGCAAAAACCAAAGAAATTTTGCATGAAGCCTCTGAAAAAGAAGAAAACTTGGATCAAGAACTCCCAGCTGAAGCAAAAGAGAGCCAAAGTATAGAAGAACCTCAAAAAGAAACTGATGAAAGCCTGGCAAAGGTGGATGTGCAGACAACGGAAAACGAACAGCCTTCCCCAGAACCTTCTGGCCCGGAACAAGGTTCTGCCCCACAAGAAAATCCTTCCAACTAAACCTTCTAAGTGAAAATAAGTTTAACCAAAAGCCCAAAACAAAACAACCCCTTACACCGAAAAGATGTAAGGGGTTGTTTTGTTTTCTTCAAATTTAATAATGCCGTAGGTCGATTCTAAAACAGCTCCCACCGCTCCCGGGTTAAACAGCAACAGGCCATTTGTATTTTGTATTAACGGCATATGGGTATGCCCAAAGCAGGCAACCTTTGCCCCTCTTTCAAAGGCAGCGTAATACAGCCGTTCCAATCCGTTTTTTACCCCATATTGATGGCCGTGGGCAGCAAAAACATACTGGTTTTCAATTAGAAACAGCTGGTTTTTACCTTCTGCTCTAAATAGAAAATCATTATTTCCCTGTACTTGCCAACAATATATATGGTTAAAAGCCTTTCGCGCTTGGGTAAACTCTCCCAGCCCATCGCCTAAAAACAAAAAACCGTCTGCCTTATGGCTATGCACAGCTTCTTCCATGGCTTTTAGCAAAACACTTTTTTGCCCATGGCTGTCGCTAAACACACCTAATGTATACACGCCTGTTCCCCTTCCAACACTTCAATCAGTTTTTCAAGGGCTTTGGCCCGGTGGCTTACAGCGTTTTTTTCCTCTGCATACATCTCTCCAAAGTTTCGCCCGTCCTCATACTGAAAAAGAGGATCATAGCCGAAACCTTGAAAGCCCACAGGAGCTTTCAGCAGCCTGCCCTTGCATAAGCCTTCTACAACCAGCGTTTCATTCGTTTGAGGGTTTGCCAGGGCCAGAGCACAGACAAATTGGGCGTTTCGGTTTTCTTCGTTTTCCATATTTTTAAGGAGCAGTTGATTGTTTTTCAGGTCATTTCCATGTTCACCGGCATACCGGGCAGAATGAATGCCCGGTGCCCCGTTTAAGGCTTCCACTTCAATCCCACTGTCATCCCCCAGGGCCATCATGCCCGTTTGCATGGCAACGGCCCGGGCCTTAAGGGCAGCGTTTTCGCTAAAGCTATTTCCGTCTTCTTCAATATGCCCGGTAAAACCGGCCTCGCTCATGGATATCACGTGAAAATAGGGGGCCAAAATGGCCCCAATCTCCCTGATTTTATGATTGTTTTCAGAGGCGATAACCAGGGCCGGTCTTGGAAAAATATGGCGGCTCCTCCCGCCCAGGGCCTCAACCTGGAGGGCCATTAGTTTTTCAATGGCTTTTTCTGCCATGGTATTTAGCTGATGCCACTCATTTTTTGTAAAGCTGCGTCCTTCTCCTGTGCCCTGCAATTCAATGTACTCGCCTTTTTCATTCATAATTATGTTCATGTCAACCTGGGCCTGGCTGTCCTCTTCGTAGCACAAATCCACAAGGGGTTTTTGTTTTACAATGCCGGCACTAATAGCAGCTACCTGGCTAATAATAGGCGAGACTTTTAGCTTCCCCCCCACCATCAGTTTGTCAACAGCACAAACCAAGGCAATAAAGGCCCCTGTAATCGCCGCTGTACGGGTACCCCCATCAGCCTGTAAAACATCGCAGTCAATGTAAATGGTTCGCTCCCCCAGCAGGTTTAGGTCGATGGCTTGGCGCAGGCTCCTGCCAATGAGCCGTTGAATTTCAACACTGCGCCCATCTTTTTTAATGCCGTCCCGCTGTTTTCGCTGGCCTGTAGAAGCTGGCAACATAGCGTATTCTGCCGTAAGCCAGCCTTGCCCTTTCCCCCGTAAAAAAGAAGGAACTTTCTCCTCTACCGATGCGGTGCAGATCACCTTGGTTTTGCCCATGGCAATCAAACAGCTTCCATAAGCTGTTTCCATATAATCTGTTATAATTGTACACTTTCTAATCTCTTCCTGTCCTCTTTGATCTTTTCGCATCTTTATCCTCCGTATATATGTAAATGGTCTGTTTTCACCACTTCATCTTATAAGGAAAAACCCCTTCCTGTCAATGGGTAATAGCAGTTGCAAAAGGTGCCAAACTATGATATAATTTGATAGATTACGCACCTTTGCCGATGTGTTTCTTGTGCCTATAAGGTGGAAAACACGCATGAAGCAAAGGGTGGAAAATAACAAGGAGGTTACTCTATATGCCCGTTATCGCAATGAAGCAACTATTGGAAGCCGGTGTCCATTTTGGCCACCAAACCCGCCGCTGGAACCCTAAAATGGCCCCCTATATTTTTACTGAACGCAATGGCATCTACATTATCGACCTGCAAAAAACCGTTCGTAAAATTGATGAAGCTTACAACTTTATCCGTGACCTGGCCATGGAAGGCAAAACCATTCTTTTTGTGGGCACCAAAAAACAAGCCCAAGAAAGCATTGAAGCCGAAGCCAAGCGCTGCAACATGTACTATGTAAACCACCGTTGGTTAGGCGGTATGTTGACCAACTTTAAAACCATTCGCAAGCGGATTGACCGTTTAGATGAAATTGACCTGATGGAAGAAAAAGGCCAGTTTGAACTGCTTCCTAAAAAAGAAGTTATCAAACTGCAACACGAAAGAGAAAAACTACAGGCAAACCTGGGCGGTATCCGTACCATGAAAAAACTGCCTGACGCTGTATTTATTGTTGATCCTAAAAAAGAACACATTGCCGTTGCCGAAGCCCGCAACCTGAACATTCCCCTTGTGGGCATTATCGACACCAACTGCGACCCAGACGAAATCGACTACGTTATTCCCGGTAATGACGATGCGATTCGTGCCATTAAACTCATCGCCGGCAAAATGGCTGATGCTGTACTGGAAGGCCGCCAGGGCGAACAGTTGGAAGACGAAAGTCAACAAGCCAATGTGCCCAACCAGGAAGCTGCAACAAAAGTAGTAAGCGAATAATTTTTCAGCATAAATACACAAAAGGAGGACTTTTTATGGAAATTACTGCTGCACTTGTTAAGGAACTGCGCGAACGCACTGGCGCAGGGATGATGGATTGTAAAAAAGCTTTAATTGAAAGCAATGGTGACATTGAAAAGGCCATTGAATATTTACGGGAAAAAGGCCTTGCCGCCGCTGCTAAAAAAGCTGGCCGCATTGCTGCGGAAGGTGCTGTGGATTCTTACATTCACATGGGCGGTAAAATCGGGGTTTTGGTAGAAGTAAACTGTGAAACGGACTTTGTTGCCAATACCGACCAGTTTAAAAGCTTTTGCCACGATGTTGCCATGCACATCGCAGCTGCAAACCCCCTGTATGTAAATAAAGAAGACGTTCCAACCGAGGCTCTGAGCAAAGAAAAAGAAATTTTCCGTGCCCAGGCACTTAACGAAGGAAAACCTGAAAAAATTGTTGACCGGATGGTTGAAGGCCGTATTGAAAAATACTACAAGGAAGTATGCCTGATGGAACAGCCTTTTGTTAAAGATCCGGACAAGACCATTGGCGATTTGGTCAGCGATATGACCATTGCTATTGGCGAAAAAATCAACATCCGCCGCTTTACCCGCTACGAACGGGGGGAAGGCATTGAGAAGAGAAGCGATAATTTAGCCGACGAAGTAGCAGCGCAAATGGCTGGTATTTAATGATTAAAAGGAACAGCCGCAAAAGCGGGTGTTCCTTTTTTCTGCTCTTTTGACGGCTTAATCAAGTCAATCAGCATGAAGCGGACGAATTGGTGCAATACATAATGTTACAGGAAGCAGGAAGGTGTTTTAATGAAGTACCAACGAATATTGCTCAAATTAAGCGGCGAATCCCTTGGCCTTGACGGCAAACTTTTTAACCAGGATATGATCCTTTCCGTGGCTAAAGTATTAAAAGAGGTTGCAAGCCAAGGTGTAGAACTTGGAGTGGTTATCGGGGCGGGCAACCTATGGCGGGGCCGGCAGGGCAAGTTTAGCAACATGAAGGCCACCAACGCCGACCAAATGGGCATGCTGGCCACGGCCATTAACTGCATTTATATGCGGGATGCCCTGGAGCAAATCGGCGCTGGGGCCTATGTTCAATCCGCCGTTGATATGCTGCGTTTTATGGAGCCTTACAACCCCCAGACAGCCCATGATCATCTTAAAAAAGGGCATATTGTACTCTTCGCCTGCGGCACAGGCAATCCCCTGTTTTCAACCGACAGCGCTGTAATGCTGCGGGCCATCGAGCTTGAAGCCGACGCAGTGTTAATGGCTAAAAACATAGACGGGGTCTATGATAAAGACCCCCGCCTTCACAGCGATGCCGCCTTTATTAAAGACTTAACCTACAAACAAGCCCAGGAACAGAACTTGCAGGTAATGGATGCTGCCGCCTTTGCCATGTGCCGGGAAAACAACTTTCCCATGGTACGTGTTTTTGAATTAAGCCCTCAAAACATATTAGATGTGCTGGCCGGCAAAGACATTGGCACCTTTGTTCATCCCTAACCTTTTAAATCCTTCAATTTACTAAAAGCAAATACAGGCTGCACCAGGTATGCTAAGGCAATCCACCTGGTGCAGTTTTTCCTTATCACGTTTAAATACTACGACTTGGCCTGCCTTTTCCAAAGCTGCTAAAACATAGCTGCCGTCGGGGCTGAAGGCTGCATCTCTTGGCCAGGTGCCCCCCGCAGGGTAAACCCTTTTATTATAAAGCAGCCCCTGATCGTCAATATCAAACAAGACCAAGGTTCCTTCTCCGCGTATACTGCACAGCAAACAATCCCCTAAAGGCGAAAGGGCAATGGCAGCTCCGGCGTTTTCTAGGCTGCTTGCCTGGGCTGCCTGCACTTTTTGAACAATCTGCCCTTGGTTGCCGTAACCTTCGCAAACAAAAATTTCGCTGGTCAACTCCCCCATCAAATACCAGCGTTGGCCTAAACCAAAGCATAAATGCCTCGGGCCGCTGCCCGAAGGGAGGGCAAAACGATCGGGGATTTCATGGATGCCTTTTTCGTCAATGGGATAAAAGCATACGGTGTCAATGCCTAAATCACATACTGCCAATCTTTTTTTGTCAGGTGTTATCAGGCACTGATGCACATGGGGTTCCTGCTGCCTGGTTTTGTGTGTGCTGCTGCCGTAATGGACAATTAATTTAGGCGGATAAGCAATACGCCCCTTATGATCAAGCATAAACTCACTTACAGAGCCTGAGCCATAGTTGGCCGTAAAAAGAAAAGAATTGTAAACGCTGATGTGGCAGGGTCCATCACCAAAAATTTTTTTCTCGCCGGTTTTTACAAGGGTTCCGTCATCACAAATCTCAAAGGACAGAGCGCTTCCATCAAGCCCCTCCGACACAGCGTAGAGGTGATTGCCCTCTTTATGCAAATAAGAGGGATTGGGAACATAATAACTTCCCTCAAGTTTTATTTTTCCATCAAAAAAAGACCCGTAATAAATGCCTTTACTTTGGCCGGAAGTGAACGTGCCAATGTAGATCCTTTGCATATATTCAACCCCTTTAGATTCATATTCTCCCTTCTCCTGGTTTATCCTGCTTATTGTGTGATAAAACAAAAGTTTTTGTATCATCAAAACTTGCCTTATAGGAAGAAAAAAGGTACAATTATATGAGCAAAATATTGATGGAGGTGTATCCTATGTATCAAGATTTATTAGATACCTCTTGCGAAAAAATGAAGAAAAGCACCCAGGTTTTTCAAAGGGAAATGCTTTCTTTACGGGCTGGCCGTGCCAATCCTCAACTGTTAGATCGAATCACTGTAGATTATTACGGTGTGGAAACTCCCTTAAATCAAATGGCCAATATTTCATCTCCCGAGCCCAGAATGCTGATGATCTCCCTGTGGGACTCCAAGGCCATTCCCATGGTAGAAAAGGCCATTTTAAAAAGCGACCTTGGTTTAAATCCATCTAACGATGGCAAGCTCATTCGGCTCACGGTGCCCGAACTTAACGAAGAGCGCCGTAAAGAGCTGACAAAGCTGGTGGGCAAATCTGCCGAAGGGGCAAAAATCGCTATCCGCTCCATTCGCCGAGACAGTATGGAACAGCTTAAAAAAATGCAAAAAGACAAAGAGATTACCGAAGATGACCAGCGCAAGGCCGAGGATGAACTTCAAAAAATCACCGATTCCGCCATTAAAGATGTGGACAAGATTGCCGCTGAAAAAGAAAAGGAAATTATGGCCGTATAATGAAAACCCTTGACTGTGTTTTAGGCTGGCCCTTACAAGAGGCCCAAGCTTATTTGTCCACCCTTGGCCTTGAGGCCACCGTTACAAAAACCATGCCTTTTAAACAACCCGTTAACGAACAAGAAGGGGAGTATAGGGTGATTGCTTATCGGCAAGAAACCACCTCACCTTGCCTTATTGTTTCCTTTTTCCCCTTCGGTGTTGGCACTAACCCAGGGCTGTAACGGCTTTTTCTTTATTATGCGCAGGCAGGCTCTTGCCTGCGCATAATCATTTTGGAGGTAACCATGGCACAAGCGTCCTTAATCGAAACCCTTGATAAACAAAAACTACCTAATCATGTTGCCATTATTATGGACGGCAACGGCCGCTGGGCAAAAAAAAATGCAGTAAAGGTGGCCTTAGGCCACCAGCAGGGAGTAGAAGCCCTACGCGGCATTGTGCGCCTGAGCAGCGATATTGGGCTAAACGCCCTTACCTTGTATGCTTTTTCCACAGAAAACTGGTCACGCTCCAAAGAGGAAGTAGGCGCCTTAATGCAGCTGATTTTGCGTTTTTTCCGCTCTGAAATTAATGAGCTGAATGAAAACAACGTTGTGATTAATATTTTAGGCAATACTGATGCTCTGCCCTCTCCTCAGCGCAAGGCCGTTCTTTCGGCCCAAGAACAAACAAAAAACAACACCGGCCTTTTTTTAAACATTGCCTTAAACTATGGCAGCCATGATGAAATGCTCCGGGCCGTAAAGCAAATTGCCCAAAAAGCAAAGGAAGGCCTTTTGACCATTGAAGATATTGATCAGAAAACATTTGAAGATCATTTATATACTAAGGGCTTGCCCCCGGTAGACCTTTTAATCCGCACCAGCGGCGAACAGCGGCTAAGCAACTTCCTCCTTTTTCAATGTGCCTATGCGGAGCTTTCCTTTCCCCAAACCCTATGGCCTGATTTTACAAAGGAGGATTACTTGGAGGAGCTGTATAAGTTTACCCAAAGGCAGCGCCGCTTTGGAGGCCGCCCAAACTCTTAATCACTTTTTTTGAAAGAAGGTGCCCTTTTTGCAAAGAATTTTAACCGGCGCAGTGCTTATTGCTTTGCTGATTCTTCTTGTTTCCATTGGTGGTTGGTTTTTTGCCCTGGTAGCCATGGTCGCTTTGTGCATTGCCATGTATGAAGAATACCGGCTTTTGGCTGCTAAAAATTATCGGCTTGTAAGGTGGCCTGCTTTTTTCACCTGCATTATCAGTGTGCCTGTCATTATGATTTTTTCCCTTCAGGCCATTCTTCCCTTAATGCTTTTTGTCCTTTTAGCCATCATTGCAACGGTTGTTTTTAGGCCCCAGCCCGACTTTAACGACATCCTTTATTCCTGCCTGCCGGTCTTGTCCATCTTGTTTCCGGGTATTTGCCTCATTAGTTTTATGCGGGTTGAACCCTATATTTTACAGCTTGTTTTAGTAGGCCTTGTATTTTTGGTAGCCGCCTTAGGCGATACCCTGGCCCTGGTGTTTGGCAAACTCTTCGGGGGCAAAAAACTGGCCCCCAAGGTTAGTCCTAAAAAAACCATTTCCGGGGCCATTGGCGGCTTGATCGGCAGTGTGCTGGGGGCTTTGTTAGCTGGGGGCATCGGTGCCCTGGTATCCCCCCACCAAGTAGCCCTTCTCCCCTCCTTTGGGCAGTTGCTGGTCATCGGCCTTTTGGGCGGCGCTGCGGCCCAGCTGGGCGATTTGTTCGCTTCACTGTTTAAACGCCACTTAAATGCTAAAGATTTTGGCCACCTGTTCCCCGGTCATGGGGGCATGATGGACCGGTTAGACAGCATTCTTTTTTCCGCTTTGGTGGTCTTTGTTTTTCACTGTATGTATATGATTTAGGTTGCTTTGAGGACGATATGAAAAAAAAGTTGATTATATTGGGTTCCACAGGTTCAATTGGATGCCAAACCCTGAACATGGTTCGCCGCTACCCCGAGCTGTTTGAAGTTGTAGCCCTTACAGCCCACCAAAACAGCGCCCGGCTCTTTGAACAAGTACGGGAATTTACCCCGGCCTTTGCAGGGCTTACAGGTACATTTACAGCTTTCACACCCCCTGGCGACCTGGGGTTTTGCCAGTTTGAAACAGGTCCCGAGGCCATGGAAAAGGCTGTTCGCACGGTATTTTGCCATGGTGTAATGGTTGCGGTAACAGGTGTTGCCGGCCTTGGCCCTGTAATGACGGCCATTGAACAAAAACGAACTGTTTTACTGGCCAATAAAGAGACCCTGGTAACAGGCGGCCCCTTTGTAATGGAGGCGGCGAAAAATAACGGTGTGATGATCTTTCCCGTAGACAGTGAGCATAGTGCCATTTTCCAGTGTCTTCAAGGGGCCCAGGGCAACCCAATTGACAAAATTTACTTAACCGCCTCCGGCGGTCCCTTCCGCACCTGGGCCAAAGAAGATATTCTAAAAGCAACCAAGGCCCAGGCTTTAAATCACCCTAATTGGTCCATGGGCCAAAAGATTACCATCGACTCTGCCACCCTTTTTAATAAAGCCCTTGAAGTGATTGAAGCCCGCTGGCTTTTTGATGTACCAAGCGAGCAGATTGAGGTATGGATTCACCCTCAAAGCATCCTCCATTCTGCTGTTGGCTTTAAAGATGGGGGCATCATTGCCCAAATGGGCATTCCCAGCATGCACCTGCCTATTTTATATGCCATGGCCTACCCTAAGCGCTTGCCCACAGGAGACCGGCCCTTAACCTTAAAAGACCTGGCCTCCCTCACTTTTGAGCCCGGGGATCCCACGCGCTTTACTGCTTTAAAAATTGTGCGGGACTGCCTAAAAGCAGGCAACGGAGCTTGCTGCGTCATGAATGCAGCCAATGAAGTGGCTGTAGATGCCTTTTTAAAAGATAAAATTACCTTTGGCCAAATACCCGACCTGGTTCAAAAAACCTTGGACAAAGCCGCCATCACCACCCTTCGTACCTTTGAACAGGTGCTGGAGGCGGACGCAAAATCACGAAATATTGCACAGCAGCTGCTGCTGGCTCTGTAATTTTGAAAGGACAATCCTATGACAACATTGTTTTTTATTTTACTTGCCATTTTGCTTCTTGGTATTTTAATTACCATCCACGAGCTGGGGCATTTTGTTGCCGCCCGCCTTACCCGCATTCCTGTTGAAGAGTTTGCCATCGGCTTTGGGCCCAAGCTTTTGGGCTGGAAAAGCAAAAAACACGCGACCGTCTTTTCTCTTCGTGCTCTTCCTCTAGGGGGCTTTTGTGCCTTTTACGGGGAAGATGACCCTGATGGAGGAGAAAAACTGGAGCATCCGGAGTGGAGCTTGAACAACTTTGCCGTTTGGCGCCGATTTATCGTTATTTTAATGGGCCCAGTTATGAACTTTGTATTGGCCTTTGTGGTGGCCCTTAGTTTCTTCTTTTTTGCTGGAGCCTCTGTACCTGCCTCCCCGGGGATTGCCAGCGTATCTAAAAATACCCCGGCCTACGAAGCAGGGCTCCAGCCCGGCGACCAGTTTGTATCCATCAACGGCAGTGTCATTTTACCTGACGCAGGCCTTGATGAAATTCAAAAACTGATCCGTGCCGGTGAAGGGCGGCCTGCTGATATTAAAATTTTACGAGGGAATGAGACTCTTTCCTTTACCATTGCCCCCCAGTTTAATGAAAAAGAAAACCTTTACTCAATCGGCATTGGTATCACCTATTTAGGCACCAGCGGGGAACGAATTCCCCTCACCTTTACCCAGGCCGCACAAAACAGTTGGTATACCTGTGTGAACTCCAGCACCCTCATCTTAAAAACCTTTGGCAACCTCTTAAAAACTGGCGAAGGCTTTGATCAAATGGCAGGCCCTGTTGGCACTATTGATTTAATTTCAAAACAAACCCGCCAGTTTGGCTTTGAGGGCTTTGTTTCTTTACTAATTATGATTTCAATTAACTTAGGGCTATTTAACCTCTTCCCTATTCCCGGCCTTGACGGCAGCCGCCTTATTTTTTTACTGGCTGAAAAAGTGTGCAGCTGGTTCGGAGTTAAAATCAACCGAAAATTTGAAGCCATTGTTCATCTTTCAGGCTTTTTTCTGATGATCGGCCTGGCTGTATTTTTTACCTATAAAGATATTTTACGTATTTTCTCTTAAGTCTAATATAATAAAGGAGCCCTTATGACAAAGCAAGTATTTGCAGGAACCCTGCCCATCGGCGGCGGTGCTCCTGTTTCCATACAATCTATGACCAATACCGATACTAAAAACAGCAGCGCTACCCTTGGGCAAATTAAAGCCCTGGCTCAGGCAGGCTGCGACTTGGTGCGGGTTTCTGTATACGACCAGCAGGGGGCCCAGGCTGTACGGGCCCTGGTGGATCAAAGCCCTGTGCCCCTGGTGGCCGACATTCATTTTGATTACCGCCTGGCCATCACCGCTATGGAAAACGGCATTCATAAACTGCGCATTAACCCCGGCAACATCGGCAGTGAAGCAAAGGTTGCTCAGGTGGTGGCTTGTGCTAAAAAACACCATATTCCTCTTCGTATCGGGGTTAACAGCGGCTCTTTAGAAAAAGATATTTTAGCCCGGGATGGCAGGCCCACAGCCCAGGGGCTGGTGGACAGCGCCCTTTACCACGCCCGCATTTTAGAAAAACACCACTTTGATCAAATTGTTTTATCCATGAAATCAAGCGACGTACCCATGACTGTGCAGGCTTACCAACTTGCCAGCAAAGCCTGCCATTATCCCCTGCACATTGGTGTAACCGAAGCAGGACTTCCAGGCCAGGGCCATATTAAAAGTGCCGTGGCCTTAGGTTCCTTGCTCCTTAATGGTATTGGAGACACCATGCGGGTATCCCTGACCGGCTCCCCCATCCCTGAAGCGAAGGCTGCCCTTGATATTTTGTACGCAGTGGGACTTCGTAAAAAAGGTATTGAACTCATTTCCTGCCCTACCTGCGGACGCAGCGCTATTGATGTGGAAACCCTGGCCAAAAGAGTTGAAGAAGAGTTGGCTTATATTACCCTTCCCCTAAAGGTAGCAGTAATGGGGTGTGTGGTAAACGGTCCCGGTGAAGCGAAAGAGGCAGATGTAGGCATAGCTGGCGGGGGGGGCGGTGCCGGTGCCTTGTTTATTAAAGGGCGTCCGCCACAAAAGGTACAAGGGGATTTAGCCCAAATTTTAATTGACACAGTAAAAGCAATTGCACAGGAACGGATGAATCAAACCCATGGCAACTAACCATCAAGAAATATTATCCCTTTTATGTAAGGGCCTTCCCCATTTAGAGGGAAAATTATCGGTTGAAAAAATTCTCTATAAAAAAAATCAAAATCGTGTTTACTTTACCTTTTTATCCGATGTACTGGTTGAATCGAAGGATTATTTGCTCCTTTTAAAAGCCCTTAAAAAGCAATACCCAGGCCTTAACATTGCCCTTCGTGTTGCAAGCCCTAGCTTAGGGCAGGATTTTTTACAGCATATTAACCGATACAAACCGGTTTTAACCGATTTTTTGGTACGTACCTATCCCAGCGCCAAAGCCTGGCTAAACCTTATCGACTGGGAGGTTACAGCCAACCAAGTTGTTTTAACTTTTCCAGATGACTTCTCGATGGGCTTTATGAAGCGAAGCGACATTTCGTCTAAGCTGGCCAAGGCCATTTGGAATATTTTCAGGCTGGAACTGCCGGTAGAACTGCGGGTAAAAGGGAACCAGGAAGCCCGTATTGAAGCCTTGATTAAAGAGCGAGAAGCAGCCATGACCAAAGAGCAGGAGGCTTTTTCTACCTTAGCTCAGACAAGCAGCCAGGCTCCAAAACAAAAAAGAGGAGCCCGCAACCCGGCCAATATTTGCGGCCGGGGTATTGCCGACCCCAGCGTTCCCATAAGTGAACTGGCCAACGATTCGGGCCTTGTTACCATTGAAGGCGAAATTGTAGCCGCCGAAAAAAAGATTTTAAAAGGGGGCGAGTTGCTGCTTGTTACCTTTGCCGTAACCGATTATACATCCACCATTGCCTGTAAGCTTTTTTTGCGCTACCGAAAGCGCCCCTTTAACAAAAAGGCTGAGGAAGTAGATGAAGTCCCCATTACCGCCGAAGAGCGGGAAGCAGTAGATCGGGTTGCCCAACGCATTGAAAAAGGTGAATTTGTAAAAATCCGGGGCGAATGTGCCTATGATAGCTTTGCCAGGGAAATTGTAATCAGCGTGCGGGATATGGTTGAAATTCCCAAGCAGGCACGACTGGATACCGCCGATGAAAAACGTATTGAACTGCACATGCACACCCACATGAGTGCCATGGATGCCTTAACTCCGCCGGATAAGCTTATTGCCCAAGCAGCCAAATGGGGGCACCCTGCCGTAGCCATTACCGACCATGGAGTGCTTCAAGCTTTCCCGGCGGCCTTTTCTGCTGCAAAAAAGCATAATATAAAACTATTGCCTGGGGTGGAAGGATATTTAACAGAAGAGAACCCCATTGTTGAAAATGTAAAAAATCAACCGCTGGATACACCCATTGTTGTGCTGGACTTTGAAACCACGGGATTGAACACCAAAACCGATCGAATTATTGAAATTGGTGCTGTAAAACTTTATCGCCATACCATCATCGACAGCTACGGTACCCTGGTAAACCCTCGGGTCTCACTACAACCCATCATCACAAAAATTACAGGTATTACCGATATGATGCTGGCCGACCAGCCCACCATTGAGCAAACCATTCCAAAATTGCTGGAATTTATTGGTGACTGCCCTATTGCCGCTCACAATGCCTCCTTTGATGTAGGCATGCTTGAAAGTGAACTAAAGCGGCAGAATCTGAGCCTTGACGTAGCCCAAATTGATACCCTGAACTTTTCAAGAAAGCTCTTTCCCCAGCTTCGCAGCTATAAGTTAAAGGCCCTGTGCAAGTTCCTAGGCGTTAGCTTAAAAGATGCCCACCGGGCCGTAAATGATGCCACAGCCACAGCCCTGTGCCTTGATAAAATGCTTAAAAAAGTTTTTGAAGCAGGGGGCAGCCAGCTTTCCCATATCGACCAATTGATCCAAGGAGGGGCCCTTGGGGAGCGAAGCCATATTATTTTACTGGCTGCTACCCAAAAGGGAATGGAGAACCTCAACCATTTGGTTTCCATCAGCCACTTGGAGTATTTTCAAAAGCGGCCCCACATTCCAAAACCTCTTTTGCAAAAGTACCGGGAGGGCCTTATTGTAGGCTCGGCTTGCGAGTCGGGCGAACTGTTTCGAGCGGTTTTAAAAGGCCGGCCAGAAGAGCAGCTTAAAAAAATTGCCCGGTTTTACGATTATTTGGAAATACAGCCTGTTGGTAATAATGCTTTTTTACTGCGCAACGGCCTTGCAGCCGACGAGAACGAACTGCGCCAGTTTAACCATACCATTGTTGCCCTAGGCGAAAAACTAGGCATCCCGGTTTGCGCTACGGGGGACGTACACTTTTTAGACCCCAAGGATGCCATTTGCCGGGCTATTATTCAAGCCGGCCAGGGGTACTCCGATAGCGATGAGCAGCCTCCCCTCTACTTTAAAACCACCGATGAAATGCTTGCCGAGTTCGCCTACCTGGGTAAAGAAAAGGCCTACGAAGTGGTTATTACCAACCCGCGCAAAATTGCAGACCGGGTAGAGAACTTGACTCTCTTTCCCAAGCACCCTAAGGGAGAAGAAACCTTTCAGCCTCTTTGGGAAACAGCTGCCAACGATATTGAAACCATGTCCTGGAATAAAGCCAAAAGCCTTTACGGAGAAGAGCTGCCCCAGGTGGTTATAAAACGCCTTGAAAAAGAGCTGGGCTCCATTATTGGCTACGGCTTTGCCACCCTGTATATGATTGCCCATCTGCTGGTTAAAAAATCCCTGGACGACGGCTATGTTGTCGGCTCCCGGGGCTCGGTAGGTTCTTCCTTTGTTGCCACCATGTGCGGCATTACCGAGGTCAACCCCCTGCCCCCCCATTACCGCTGCAGCCACTGCCAAATTGGAGATTTTAACGTTGAAAAAGAAAAATATAAGGTAGGCCCCGACCTGCCCGACAAGGCCTGCCCCACCTGTGGCAAACCTCTGATTAAAGACGGTTTTGACATTCCTTTTGAAGTGTTTTTGGGCTTTAAAGGCGACAAGGTACCCGATATCGATCTAAACTTCTCCGGAGTTTATCAGCCCAAAGCTCACACCTATGTAGAAGCACTTTTTGGTGAAGGCCATGTGTTCAGAGCCGGCACCATTTCTGCCTTGGCTGACAAAACTGCTTACGGTTATGTCAGCAAATATTTTGAAGAACGGGATATCTATGTGAGTAATGCTGAAAAAGACCGTTTGGTCGCCGGCTGTGTAGGAGTGAAGCGCACCACAGGCCAGCACCCGGGGGGGATGGTGGTGGTACCTCAAGAGTATGATGTATACCAATTTACCGCCATTCAGCACCCAGCCGACGATAAGGAAAGCGGCACCATTACCACCCACTACGACTTTAACTCCATGCACGATATTTTGGTAAAGCTGGATATCTTGGGCCATGATGATCCGACCATGATCCACATGCTAGAGCGGTTAACGGGGGTTTCCTATCAAAGCATCCCCCTGGGAGATCCAAAGGTCATGGGCCTGTTTCAAAGCCCTGAACCTTTGGGTGTAACCCCCCAGCAGATTAACTCCACCAAGGGAACCTACGGGGTGCCTGAGTTTGGCACCGCCTTTGTGCAGCAAATGCTGGAGGATACAAAGCCCTCTACCATGGAGGAATTAATCCGTATTTCGGGGCTAAGTCACGGCACCGACGTTTGGCTTGGCAATGCCAGGGATTTGATTACCTCTGGTACTGCCGTATTGTCAGAATGTATTTGCACAAGGGACGATATTATGAATACCTTAATCGCCACAGGGCTTGAGAGCAAAATGTCCTTTGATATTATGGAGAGTGTGCGTAAGGGCCGGGGGCTTACCCCTCAAATGGAAGAGGCCATGGTCAAGGGCAATGTGCCCGGCTGGTTTATTGAAAGCTGTAAAAAAATCAAGTATATGTTCCCTAAGGGCCACGCAGTGGCCTATGTAACCATGGCGCTGCGCATTGCCTGGTACAAGGTTTATCACCCTCTGGCCTACTATGCCGCCTACTTTACTGTACGAGGCGATGGTTTTGACTCCTCCCGCATGCTTCTTTCGGCTGATGTGATTCAGTCGATGTTAAACGACATTGAAGCTGCCCAGCAAGAAGGAAAAAATGGTTTTAAGGAAAAAATTACCGCCAAAGAAAAAGAAGAGGCCACAGCCCTTGAAGTTGTTCTTGAAATGCTGCGGCGGGGCTTTTCCTTTTTGCCGGTAGACTTATATAAAAGCCACGTAAGCGAGTTTTTAATCGAAGAAGGTGCCCTGCGCGTTCCCTTTACCTCTGTTGGAGGCCTTGGAGCTGCAGCAGCTGAAGCCATTGCCAGGGAGCGGGAAACCCCATTTTTATCCATTGAAGACCTAAAAAACCGCACCCGTATCTCTACCGCCGTTATTGACACCCTCAAAGAACAGGGCTGTTTAAATCATCTTAGCGCCACCAGCCAGGTAGATTTATTCTCACTTTTGTAAA